>JBBSPW010000048.1:0-21309 GCA_038258365.1 Burkholderiales bacterium
ATCAGCACGTCGAGCACGACGCGGCAGAACTCCTGATCGAGTCCGAAGAGCAGCGAGGCCTGGCGCGTCGTCAGCGCCATCCCCAGCATCTCGGCGAACTCGGACAGCACCCGGCGAGCCATCACATCCACATCCATCCCGCACCTCCCGTTGATATCGCCCTGTGGAGCAAGAGGTGAGCCCGCGCGGGCGCTGTTTTCGCTCATGAAAACGCCCGATCTCCATCGGGTCATCAGACGGCCTGCGAATCGGACGACATCATGCTGATGGCACCGAGGTCGTGCAGGATGTCTTCGGCCGCAATCGTCTCGCGCCGGATACGGCTTTCGGCAAAGGCGAGGTCTTCCGGAATCGACGCATCCAGGTGATGGCACACCATCAGCATGTCCAAGTGCTCGTCGACCGTGTTGGCGGTGTAGGGCATCGTCGGGTTGGTCGACGACGGCAGGAAGTTGGCTTCGCCGACCACCCGCAGAATGTCGGGTGCATGGCCGCCGCCGGCGCCTTCGGTGTGAAAGGCGCAGAGCGTGCGGCCGCGGGTGGCGGCGATGGTGTCTTCGACGAAGCCGCTCTCGTTCAGCGTGTCGCTGTGGATCGCCACCTGCGTGTCGGTGGCTTCGGCAATGCCCAGGCAGTTGTCGATCGCCGACGGGGTGGTGCCCCAGTCCTCGTGCAGCTTGAGCCCGATCGCGCCCGCAGCGATCTGCTGCGCCAAGGCTTCGGGCTTGCTGGCGTTGCCCTTGCCGAAGAAGCCCAGGTTCATCGGGAAGGCTTCGGCGGCCTGCAGCATCCGGTGCAGGTTCTCGGGCCCCGGCGTGCAGGTGGTGGCGAAGGTGCCGGTGGCCGGGCCGGTGCCGCCGCCCAGCATCGTCGTGATGCCCGACATCAGGGCCTCTTCGATCTGCTGCGGGCAGATGAAGTGGATGTGGCTGTCGATGCCGCCTGCGGTCAGGATCATCCCTTCGCCCGCGATGATCTCGGTGCCCGGGCCGATCACGATGTCGACCCCCGGCTGCACATCGGGGTTGCCGGCCTTGCCGATGGCGGCGATGCGGCAACCCTTGATGGCGACATCGGCCTTGACGATGCCCCACGTGTCAATGATCACGGCATTGGTGATGACGCAATCGGCTGCATCGCCATGCCCGGGCCCGTTGACGCGCTGGCTCTGGCCCATGCCGTCGCGGATCGTCTTGCCGCCGCCGAACTTGACTTCGTCGCCATAGCCGCCCGCGCGCAAGGTGTAGTCGTCCTCGACCTCAAGAACCAAACCGGTATCGGCCAGCCGCAGACGGTCGCCCACGGTCGGGCCGAACATCTCGGCATAGGCACGCCTGCCGATGGTGGCCATCAGAGCGGTCCCGACGTCAGGGCCCGAAAGCCCCAGATTTCGACCGGTTGGCCGGTTCCCGCATACGCCACCAACTCGACGGTGCGCTCCTGCCCCGGCTCGAAGCGCACCGCAGTGCCACTGGCGATGTTCAACCGCATCCCGCGCGTGGCCTGGCGGTCGAAATGCAACGCCGCATTGGTTTCGGCGAAGTGATAGTGCGAGCCCACCTGGATCGGTCGGTCGGCGGTGTTGGCCACCACCACCGTCAGCGTCGGCCGGCCCGGGTTGAGCCGGTGTGGGGGCGAGCCGTCGTCGATCAGCAATTCACCGGGTGTCATCGGAAGTCTGCTGCAACTATGTGATCGGATGGTGCACGGTCACCAATTTGGTGCCGTCGGGGAAGGTGGCTTCGACTTGTATCTCGGTGACGATTTCGGCCACACCGTCCATCACATCGTCGCAGCCGAGCACGGTTTTTCCATCCCCCATCAGCTGCGCGACAGTCTTGCCGTCGCGAGCGCCTTCCATGATGGCGGCGCTGATCAGCGCGATCGACTCCGGCACATTCAGCTTCAGTCCACGCGCCTTGCGCCGCTCGGCCAGCAGCGCGGCGGTGAAAATCAGCAGCTTGTCCTTTTCTCGCGGGGTCAAGTCCATCGGCGGGCGTCCATGGAAAGGGATGCAGCAGGAACGGTGCCAATCCTAACCACGCCGCCCGGGCCACTGCCGGGCCGACAAGCGATGGCCCGCAAGTTGCGTCGATGGCGACCGCCATGCCTTCGACCCCTGCAGCGCCAGCTGCACCGCAGCCCGCCGCGCCCCAACAGCGCGTCATCAAGGTGCGCCGCGACTACAACGTCTGGGTCGCCAGCGAGAGCCTGGAAGACTATGCGCTGCGCTTCACCCCGCACAGCTTTCGCAAGTGGAGCGAATGGCGGGTGGCCAACACCGCGCTCGGGGGCGCCGCCAGCTTTCTGGTGCTGGAAGCGCTGGGTGCGACGTTGCTGCTGCAGTTCGGCTTCGTCAACAGCTTCTGGGCCATCTGCGCCACCGCGCTGGTGATCTTCGCTGCCGGGCTGCCGATCAGCATCGTCGCGGCGCGCCACGGGCTCGACATGGACCTGCTGACGCGCGGCGCCGGCTTCGGCTACATCGGCAGCACCATCACGAGCCTGGTCTATGCCAGCTTCACCTTCATCTTCTTCGCGCTCGAAGCGGCCATCATGGCCTACGCGCTGGAGCTGGCCTTCGACATTCCGCCGGTCTGGGGCTACCTGATTTGCGCGCTGGTGGTGATTCCGCTGGTGACGCACGGCGTCACCGCCATCGGCCGGTTGCAGGTCTGGACGCAGCCGCTGTGGCTGGTGCTGCTGGTGGTGCCGTATGTCTATGTCTTCGATGCCCACCCGACCCTGGTCGACGATCTGCGGCGCTATGCCGGTCAGGCCGGCAACGGCGCGGCGTTCGATCCGCTGCTGTTCGGCGGTGCGCTGACGGTGGGCGTGGCCCTAGTCACGCAGATGGGTGAGCAGGTCGACTATCTGCGGTTCATGCCGGAACGCACGCAGAAGAACCGCTTTCGCTGGTGGGCCGCGGTGCTGGTCGGTGGACCGGGCTGGGTGATCCCCGGTGTGCTGAAAATGCTGGGTGGTGCGCTGCTGGCGTTCCTGGCGCTGGGGTTGTCGGTGCCGGCCGACCGCGTGGTCGATCCGAACCAGATGTACCTGGCAGCGTACGAGCTGGTGTTTCCGCATTACGGCTGGGCGGTCGCTGCCACGGCATTGCTGGTGGTGGTGTCGCAGCTGAAGATCAATGTCACCAACGCCTATGCCGGCTCGCTGGCCTGGAGCAACTTCTTCGCCCGCGTCACGCACAGCCACCCCGGCCGCGTGGTGTGGGTGGTGTTCAACACCGGCATTGCCTTGATGCTGATGGAGCTGGAGGTCTTCAAGGCCATCGGCTCGGTGCTGGGGCTCTACAGCAACATCGCCATCAGCTGGATCTTCGCTGTGGTGGCCGACCTGGTCATCAACAAGCCGCTCGGTCTGTCGCCCAAGGACATCGAGTTCAAGCGCGCGCATCTGCATGACATCAATCCGGTCGGCGTCGGCGCGATGGGCTTGGCTTCGGTGCTGTCGATGACGGCCTATCTGGGTGCCTTCGGAACGGCGGCGCAGGCGTTCTCGGCGGTGATCGCGATGAGTGTGGCCTTCGTGGCAGCACCGCTGATCGCCTGGGCGACCAAGGGTCGCTATTACTTGGCCCGGCCCGCAGCGCAAAAGCCGATGTCGGCGGCGGACCGCGGTCCCTACCTCGGCGCGCTGGCGCAGCGCTGTTGCGTGATCTGCGAACGTGCCTACGAAGCGCCCGACATGGCGCAGTGCCCGGCCTACGGCGGCCCGATCTGCAGCCTGTGCTGCTCGCTGGACGCGCGCTGCCACGACCTGTGCAAGCCACCAGCGGCGCGCTTGCGCAACCAGATCAACGCGGTGTTGCGGCGCTTGCTGCCGCGCCGCGGGTGGCCGCAGCTGGACACCGGGCTGGGCCGCTATCTGCTGCTGATGGCGCTGGTGGCGCCGGCGATGGCGGGCTTGCTGTGGATGATCCAGCAGGCCGAGTTGCGGCAGCTGGGCGGCACGGCGACGCAGATCGCGCTGCGCAGCGCAGCGATCGAGTCGGCCTTCATCAAGACCTATTGCGCGCTGCTGCTGCTGGCAGGCGTGGCGGGCTGGTGGCTGGTGCTGGCGCAGATCAGCCGCCGGGTGGCGCAGGAAGAGTCCAACCGCCAGACCGAGGCGCTGGTGCGCGAGATCGATTCGCACCGCCGCACCGACGAAGAACTGCAGCGCGCCAAGCAAGCCGCCGATGCCGCCAACCAGGCCAAGACGCGCTATGTCTCGGCCATCAGCCATGAGCTGCGCACGCCGCTGAACAGCATCCTCGGTTATGCGCAACTGCTGGACGAAGACCCGTCGATGCCCCCGCAGCGGCGCTTGGCGGTGGGCGTGATCCGCCGCGGTGGCGAGCACCTGCTGAGCCTGATCGAAGGCACGCTGGACATCGCCCGCATCGAAGCCGGCAAGCTGCGGCTGGACCCGCGGCCGATGCCGCTTCAGCAGGTGCTTCGCCAGATCGCGCAGATGTTCGAGCTGCAGGCTTGTGCCAAAGGTCTGCACTTCGACTGCGACATCGGCGCGGCGCCGCAATGGGTGCGCGCCGACGAACGGCGGCTGACGCAGATCCTGATCAACGTGCTGGGCAACGCGGTGAAATTCACCAGCAGCGGCACGGTGCGATTCAGCGCTGCGCACCTGCGAGACACCGCGGTGTTCGAGATCGAGGACAGTGGCCCCGGCATCGGCGCGGCCGACATCGAGCGCGTTTTCGAGCCGTTCTCGCGCGGGCAGCAGCCGGCCGGGACATCGCCTGCCGGCGGCACCGGTCTGGGCTTGACGATCGCCAAGATGCTGACCGACCTGATGGGCGGCGAGATGACGGTGGCATCGAGGCCGGGGCAGGGCACGCGGTTTCGCATCCGGCTCTTTCTGCCCGCGCTGCAGGGTGTGGGCGACCGACCGTTGCCGGTGCCGCGCGGCGCGGTGGCCGGCCCGCGCCGCCGGGTGTTGGTGGTCGACAACGAAGAGGTCGACCGCAGCTTGCTGGCGCAGCGCTTGCACGGTGTGGGATTCGAGGTGCTGCAGGCGGCATCGGGCCCGGCTGCGCTGGCACTGTTGCACGAGGAGTCGCAAGCCGATCCCCACCGGCCCCGGCACCGCATCGATGCGATCCTGATGGACCTGGCGATGCCCGGCATCGACGGCTGGGAAACGATCCGCCTGTTGCGCCAGCGGCATTTGAGCGCGGTGCCGGTGGCGATCGTCTCGGCCAACGCCTTCGACCAGGGGCTGGACAACGAGGTGGGCATCACCCCGGCCGACTTCATCACCAAGCCGGTGCGGTTCGAGGCCCTGCTGGACTGGTTGACGAAGGCACTGGACCTGCGGTGGCAAGCCGCCGATCCCCCGCTGCCGCAAGCAGCGCTGGCGACGGCGCCGCGGGCAGTTTTGAGTACGGAAGGCGCAATGGCCGCACCGCTGCTGCCGCGCGCCGACCTGCAGGCGTTGAAAGAAGCGATCTCGCTCGGCTATCCGCGCGGGGTGCAGCGGCTGCTGGACCACATCGAGTCCGGGCATCCACAAGCCCTGCCGTGGCTGCAAAGCCTGCGCCTCCTCGCGTCGGGCTACCAGTTCGAACGCATGACATCGCTGGTGATGCAAGCACTGGAACAGGCCTTGGACCAGCCCACCGGTCCGGCCCCGCTTTCTCCATGACCGTGCCGTTGTCGGCGCTGGAGCGCAACGGGGTGGACCACAGCGCCGGGCTGGTGCTGATCGTCGACGATGTGCCCGACAACCTGTCGCTGCTGCACGATGCGCTGGACGCCGCGGGCTACACCGTCCTCGTGGCCACCGATGGCCAGAGTGCCTTGCAGCGCGCTGCGCAAGCCGACCCCGACATCGTGCTGCTGGATGCGCTGATGCCCGGCATGGATGGCTTCGAGGTCGCGAGAAGGCTTAAATCAGGCCCGGACACGGCGCACATCCCGATCGTCTTCATGACCGGCCTGACCGAAACCGAGCATGTGCTGGCGGCCTTCGAGGCCGGCGGCATCGACTACGTCACGAAGCCGATCCGCCCGCCCGAGGTGCTGGCCCGGATGGCCGCGCACATGCTGGCTGCGCGCCATGCGCGGCAAGCCCGCAATGCGCTCGATGCGCATGGCCATGCGACGCTGGCGCTGCGGCTGAATGCGCCCGCAGGTGCCGGTGGCGCGCGCCTGGTGTGGCAAACGCCGCTGGCGCGGCGCTGGCTCTCGACTTACTTCGAGGTGGCTGCCGACGCGGTGCCACCCGAACTGCTGGCGTGGTTGACCACCACCGCGTCAGCTTCCGCATCCAACGGCGATCTCCGCCCCCTGGTGCGCGTGCAAGGCAATCGGCAACTGGTGTGCACGCTGCAGGGCCGCACCAGCGACGACGACTGGTTGGTGGTGCTGCGCGAGGTCAGCGACGCGGCGACCGTGCAGGCCACGATGCTGGCGTTCGGGCTCACGCTGCGCGAAAGCGAGGTGCTGTACTGGGTTGTCAAAGGCAAGACCAACCGCGACATCGGCGACATCCTGGGCAGCAGCCCGGCCACCGTGAAAAAGCACCTGGAACGCGTGTACGAGAAGCTGGGGGTCGAAACCCGCACTGCGGCAGCCGGCATGGCGATGCAGCGGGTCAGAGCACTCAACCCGGCTTAGGCCGGGGCACACGCCGACCCGAGCGTCAGCGCTGCAGCCAGGGCTTGCGCATCAGCAGCGCCCGTGGGGTCGGCTGCACCACCGAAGCATCGAACGGATGCTGCGTCTGGCCGCCGAAGCCGACGCGAATCTTCAGCACATAGAGCCGTGTCTCGGCATACGGCGGCACCCCCAGATAGCGCTCGACAGCCCGCTCGCCCGCGTTGTAGGCCGCGGCCACCAAGGTCACGTCGCCCTGAAAATAGGCCATCAGCCAGCGAAGGTAGGCCATGCCGCCGCGCAGGTTCTGCACCGCGTCTTTCGCGTTGCGCACGCCGAAGCGGGTGGCGGTGTCGGGCATCAGCTGCATCAGCCCCATCGCACCTTTGGGCGACAGCGCCTGGCTGTCGAAGTTGCTTTCGGCAGAAATGAACGACAGCACCAGCGCCGGGTCGAGCTTGTAGTCGGGCGCCACCAACTGCACGAAGCGCACGATCGCCGGCGGTGCGTTGGCGGGCAGGGGCACGGCCACGGGCGGCCGCTGCAAAGTCGGTGCGCGACCGGGCGGCTTCTTCGCCAGCGGCGCTGTCGCTGCGACCGCGTCTTCATCGGGCTGCAACAGACAGGCGGGTGGAGGGCCTTGCGGTGTGCCCATCCGCGCGAGGATGTTTTTCGCCTGCTCGAAGCCCTGTTCCGCTGCCGCAGCGAACAGGTGCGCGGCCTGCGCTTCGTCGCGCTGCACACCGCGGGAGTTGGTCAGCATCCACGCCAGGTTGAACTGCGATTCGGCGTCGCCGTAGCGCGCCGCGCGGCAATACAACTGGGCCGCGCGCACCGGGTCGCGCAGCTGGCCTTCACCATGCTCCAGCGCCTGGGCTTCGAGCCGCCAGCCCTGCACCTTGGCCGGCACCACGAGGCCGATCTCAGGCGGCGGGGTGGCGGGGCGAGGGAGGTCTTCCAAGGTCGGCACCTGCGCCCACGACGGTGCGGCCAGCACCATCCACACCGCCGCCAGCAGGCTGCGGTGTCCCGGCAACGTTGCTGAGGCTGTCTTCATCCGGTCGGAGTCTAGTCAGCGCGACGCGTACGCCGTCCGGCGTATGTCGCGAAAACCGTGGCGCATCTAGTCTCGAATGCACCCGCAACCCACCTTTTGCACACAGGAGCGCGATTCATGACCACCAACCGCCGCCAAGCCGGCAAGACCCTCAGCGCCATCGCGCTCGGCATCGCCGCGCTCGGCATCGCACCCTGGGCGCAAGCCGCCGACACCATCAAGGTCGGGGTGCTGCATTCGCTGTCGGGCACGATGGCGATCAGCGAGTCGGTGCTGAAGGACACGATCCTGATGGCCATCGACGACATCAATGCCAAGGGCGGTTTGCTCGGCAAGAAGCTGGAAGCGGTGGTGGTCGACCCGGCATCGAACTGGCCGCTGTTTGCCGAGAAGACGCGGCAGTTGATCAGCACCGACAAGGTCGCGGTGATCTTCGGCTGCTGGACCAGCGTGTCGCGCAAGAGCGTGTTGCCGGTGGTGGAAGAACTCAACGGCCTGCTGTTCTACCCCGTGCAATACGAAGGCGAAGAGCTGAGCAAGAACGTCTTCTACACCGGTGCTGCCCCCAATCAGCAAGCGATTCCGGCGGTGGAGTACCTGATGAGCAAGGACGGCGGTAACGCCAAGCGCTGGGTGCTGCTGGGCACCGACTATGTGTACCCGCGAACCACCAACAAGATCCTGCGCGCCTTCCTGAAAAGCAAGGGCGTGGCCGATGCCGACATCCTGGAGGAGTACACCCCCTTCGGTCATTCCGACTACCAGGGCATCATCGCCACTATCAAGAAGTTCAGCGCCGAAGGCAAGAAGACCGCGGTGGTCTCGACCATCAACGGCGACTCCAACGTGCTGTTCTACAAGGAACTCGGCAACCAGGGCCTGAAGGCCACCGATGTGCCGGTGGTGGCGTTCTCGGTCGGTGAAGAAGAGCTGCGCGGGGTCGACACCAAGCCGCTGCAAGGCCATCTGGCGGCCTGGAACTACTTCATGTCGATCAAGAACCCCACCAACACCGCGTTCATCAAGCAGTGGAGCGACTACGCCAAGGCCAAGGGCGTGGCCGGGCACAAGGACAAGCCGCTGACCAACGACCCGATGGAAGCCAGCTGGATCGGCTTCAACATGTGGGTGCAGGCAGTCAAGAAGGCGAAGAGCACCGACACCGACAAGGTGGTCGCAGCGATGGCCGGCCAGATCTTCAAGGCTCCCAGCGGCATCGTCAGCAAGATGGACGAGAAGAACCACCACCTGCACAAGAGCGTGTTCATCGGCGAGGTCACCGGCGACGGCCAGTTCAACGTGGTCTGGAAGACCCCCGGCCCGGTCAAAGCGCAGCCGTGGAGCCCGTTCATTCCCGAGAACAAGGGCAAGCCGGACGAGCCGGTGATGGCCAAGGCGATGGTGAAGAAGTAGCGCTCGGAGGCGGGCGCCAACCGGCGCTCGCATTGCCTTGACCGGATCGATCCTTGTTGCTGCGCGCCCTTCTTTGTCTGGTGTTGTCGCTGGCCGCTGCCGCTGCCAGCGCATTCACGCCCGACCAGGCGCTGCGCATGGCCAGTGGCAGCAGCGACGCGCGAATCGCCGCGCTCGACGAAGTGGTGGCCGAACGCGACCCTGCACTTGCTGCCTTTGTGCAGGCGCTGCTCGACGACAACGTGCGCATCGCCGCCGGGCGAGTGTTCGTGTTGCGGAGCGAGCAAGCGGTCGATGCCGCCACCGGCGCGCTCGCGGCGCTACCCGAAGCAGCCGAAGACATCATCAACAACAACCGCATGCGGCTCGAGTTGCGGAACGCGCTGGCGGCGCTGCGGTTGTTCTCGCCGGACCGCGCGGCGCGCGCCAAGGCGATCGAGGCGCTGTCGGACCAGATCGACGAAAGCCGCTTGCCCTTGCTGCAGCGCGCCGAAGTCGCTGAAACCGATGCCGCACTGAAGGCCGAGCTGCGCATGCTCAAGGCTGCCGCGCTGATTGGCTCGGCCGACCCGGCCAAGCGCCTGAGCGCCGCCAAGCTGCTGGCCGACAGCGACCAGCCCGTCACCCGCTCATTGCTGATCGAACGCCAGCGCAGTGAAGCCGACCCTGCCGTGAAGCAGGCACTGGCCGCATCGCTTTCCACCGTCGAACGCCGGTTGCAATGGGGTGAATGGCTGGGCTTGCTGTTCACCGGCGCCAGCCTCGGGTCGATCCTGCTGCTGGTGGCGCTGGGCCTGGCAATCACCTATGGGTTGATGGGTGTGATCAACATGGCGCATGGCGAGCTGGTGATGGTCGGCGCCTATGCCACCTGGCTGGTGCAGAACGCCTTCAGGCAATGGCTGCCGCAAGCCTTCGACTGGTACATCCTGGCTGCCATTCCGGCGGCGTTCCTGGCCAGCGCAATCGTGGGTGCGGTGCTGGAACGGTCGGTGATCCGATGGCTCTACGGCCGGCCGCTGGAGACGCTGCTGGCCACCTGGGGAATCAGCCTGGTTCTTCAGCAGAGCGTGCGCAGCCTGTTCGGCGCGCAGAACGTGGGGGTCGAGAACCCGTCGTGGCTGTCGGGTGGCCTGCAGGTGCTGCCGAATCTGGTGCTGCCCTACAACCGGATTGCGATCCTGTGCTTCGCCGCGCTGGTGCTGGTGGCGGTGGCGCTGGTGATCGGGCGCACGCGGCTCGGCTTGTTCGTGCGCGGCGTGACACAGAACCGGCGCATGGCGGCTTGCGTGGGGGTCGACACGGCGCGCGTCGACCTGCTGGCGTTCTCGCTCGGCGCGGGCATCGCCGGGCTGGCGGGTTGCGCGTTGAGCCAGGTCGGCAATGTCGGACCGGACCTGGGGCAGGGCCTGATCGTCGACAGCTTCATGGTGGTGGTGCTGGGCGGGGTGGGGCAGATCGCCGGCACGGTCTACGCAGGGCTGGGCCTGGGGGTGCTGACCAAGCTGCTGGAAGGCTGGCAGGGCGCGGTGCTGGCCAAGATCATGGTGCTGGCGCTGATCGTGGTCTTCATCCAGAAGCGGCCGCAGGGCATCTTCGCCTTGAAGGGTCGAAGCGCCGAATGAAGCAGTCGCTGCTGGGCATCAAGGGCTGGACTGCGGTGGCGGCTTGCGTGCTGGCGATCACCGTGGGAGTGCCGGTGCTGAACCTGCTGCTGCCGGCTGCCCACCCGCTGCACCTGGCGGACTTTTATGTCGGCCTGTTCGGCAAGATTCTCTGCTATGCCATCACCGCGCTGGCGATCGACCTGATCTGGGGCTACACCGGCATCCTGTCGTTGGGGCATGGGCTGTTTTTCGCACTCGGGGGCTATGCGATGGGCATGTACCTGATGCGCCAGATCGGCCGCGACGGGCAATACAAATCCGACATGCCCGATTTCATGGTGTTCCTGAACTGGAAGGCGTTTCCCTGGACCTGGGCGCTCAGCGACAGCTTCGTCGCACAGATGCTGCTGGTGCTGGCGGTGCCCGGGCTGATTGCTTTCGTGTTCGGCTACTTCGCCTTCCGATCGCGCATCAAGGGCGTGTACTTCAGCATCATCACGCAGGCGCTGACCTATGCCGCGATGCTGCTGTTCTTCCGCAACGAGACCGGCTTCGGTGGCAACAACGGCTTCACCGATTTCAAGCGCATCCTGGGCGTGCCGATCACCACCTCGGAGATGCGGGTGTTTCTGTGCGTGCTCAGCGGGCTGGTGCTGATCGGCTTCTATCTGCTGTCGCTCGCGATCGTGCACAGCAAGTACGGCCGCGTGCTGCAGGCGATCCGCGATGCCGAGACGCGGGTCATGTTCAGCGGCTACGACCCGGTGGCCTACAAGCTGTCGATCTGGACTCTGAGCGCGATGATGTGCGGCGTGGCCGGTGCGCTCTATGTGCCGCAGGTGGGCATCATCAACCCGAGCGAGATGAGCCCGGCTGCCGGCATCGAAATCGCGATCTGGGCTGCGGTCGGTGGGCGTGGCACGCTGCTGGGACCGATCCTCGGGGCATTCTTCGTCAACGGCGCCAAGAGTTACTTCACGGTCGCGTTTCCGGAGTTCTGGCTGTTCTTTCTGGGTGCGCTGTTCATCGGCGTGACCCTGTTCTTGCCGCAGGGCATCCTGGGTTTGCTGCGGCGCTTGCGGCCGGGCGAAGCGCGGCATTCGCCATGACCCCGGAGCTGCTGCAAGCCGGCTCGCGGGTTCGGGCCGAACACGGTGTGCGCTTGCAGGGCGTCACGGGCGCATCGGGCGACCGCGTGGCCGGCTATGCCCGCGTGGCGCAGGGAGCAGGCCCCGACTTCGGCCAGGGCGTGGTCCTGTATCTGGATGAGGTCTCGGTCAGCTTCGATGGCTTCAAAGCCTTGAACGCGCTGTCGCTGGCGATCGATGTCGGTGAGCTGCGCTGCATCATCGGTCCGAACGGCGCCGGCAAGACCACGATGATGGATTGCATCACCGGCAAGACCCGGCCCGACAGCGGGCGTGTGTTTTTCGGCTCGAACATCGATCTGTTGCGCCTGACCGAGCCGCAGATTGCGCAGGTGGGCATCGGCCGCAAGTTTCAGAAGCCGACCGTGTATGAGCCACTGACGGTGCACCAGAACCTGGAGCTTTCGCTGGCTGCCGACCGCGGTGTGACAGCGAACCTGTTCTTCCGACCGACCGGGGCACAGCGCGACCGGCTCGACGCGCTGCTGCGCTTGAGTCACCTGAGCGACCAAGCACACCGCACCGCGGGGTTGTTGAGCCACGGCCAGAAGCAGTGGCTCGAGATCGGCATGCTGCTGGCACAGGATCCGAAACTCTTGCTGCTGGACGAGCCGGTGGCTGGCATGACCGACGAAGAAACCGAGCGCACGGCCGAACTCTTCCTGACGCTGGAGGGCCGGCATTCGCTGGTGGTGGTCGAACACGACATGCACTTCGTCGACCTGCTGACGCAGGGGCGACGCAAGGTGACGGTGCTGCACGAAGGGCGGGTGCTGGCCGAAGGCCCGCTCGCCACCGTTCAGGCCGACGAGCGGGTCATCGAGGTTTATCTGGGGCGCTGAACGCGAGGGGGCAACGATGCTGCAAGTCGAAGGACTGAACCAGTGCTACGGCGGCTCGCACATCCTGCGCGGCATCGGCTTCGAAGCGCGCGTGGGCGAAATCACGGTGGTGCTGGGCCGCAACGGGGTCGGCAAGACCACGCTGCTGAAGAGCCTGATGGGGGTGGTGCCGGTGAAGACCGGCTGCGTGCGGCTGAACGGCCACGACATCAGGCAGGCGACTCCGTTCCAGCGCGTTCGCAGCGGCATCGGCTATGTGCCGCAAGGACGCGAGATCTTCGGCCGCCTGACGGTGCAGGAAAACCTGCAGATGGGGCTGGCGAGCCGGCCGGGGGGCTCGTCGATTCCGGCCGAACTGTTCGATCTGTTTCCGGTGCTGAAGCAGATGCTGAATCGCCGCGGCGGTGATCTGTCGGGTGGGCAGCAGCAGCAGTTGGCGATTGCGCGCGCGCTGGCCGCAGGGCCGACCCTCCTGATGCTGGACGAACCCACCGAAGGCATCCAGCCCAGCATCATCAAGGACATCGGCACGGTCTTGCGCCGGCTGACCGATGTCGGGCTGCACGGCCAGCGCATGGCGATCGTGCTGGTGGAACAGTATGTGGATTTCGCCGCTGCGCTGGCCGATCGCTATCTGGTGATGGAGCGTGGCGAGATCGTGATGCAAGGGCTGGGTGGGCAGATCGACGCCGATGGGGTTCGCCAACGCATGGCGATCTGAATGCGAGCGCGTCAGCCTTTGACGAAGCGCAGGGTCATCCGGTCGCTCTCGCCGATGGCGGCATAGCGCGCCCGCTCCTTGTCCTTGTTGCGCCAGCTGGGCGGCAGCGCCCAGACCCCGCCTTCGTGATCGGCCGTGTCGGCCGGGTTGGCGTTGATCTCGGACGCGGCCGACAGGGTGAAGCCGGCCCGCTTTGCCAGGCGCACGACATGATCCTGGTGCAGGTAGCCGTTCTCCACTTTCGGATCGGCGGGGCGCGATGCCGGCAGCCGATGGTCGACCACGCCGAAGACCCCGCCGGGCTTCAACGCCGCATGGGCGCTCGCGAAAACCGCCACCACCGCCTCGTCGCCTTCGGGCGCCCAGTTGTGCACGTTGCGAAAGGTCAGCACCGCGTCGGCCGACCCGGACGCCACTGCCAGCAGCGAGCGCGGCGGCTCGAACGCCGTCAGCAGCACGCGGTCGTAGACCTCGGGCTTCGCGGCCAGCTTGGCGCGCAGCCTTGCAGCGCTGCGGCGGTAGTAGGCCTCGACCGATTCGGGGTCGTCGGCAGCCAGGATCAGGCGGCCGCGTTCGCGCAGGTAGGGCGCCAGGATCTCTGTGTACCAGCCGCCGCCGGGGCTGACTTCCACCACCGTCATGGTTGGCTTCAACCCGAAGAACGCCAGAGTTTCAGCAGGGTGTCTCGCCGCGTCGCGGGCGGCATAGGCGGGTGTGCGGTGTGCGCCGGCGATGGCGATCTGCAGGGCAGGGTCGGCGGCGGTTTCAGCTGCCCGCACGGCGGTCATCGAAGCGGCACCGGACCCGGCGGCGATCAGGGCGGTGATGGCGGCGCGTCGGTTGAACATGGGGTGTTGCGCGGCAGGGCCGCGGCGTCGTCTAGGGTTGTCGATGGTGGCACGGCACGCGCGCCGTTGCCGCCTGAGCGGCCGGATGCCAGCCGCGTCGATAATCGGAGGGTGAAGCAGACCAGACCGCCGCTGGTGCGATCGTGGAAACACGGCACTGGAGGAAGGTCCGGACTGCACAGAGCAGCGCAGCAGTTAACGGCTGCCCACCGCAAGGTGAGGATCAGAGCAACAGAGACGAGTCCAAGTGGGACTCCGCAAAGGGTGTTCTGTGAGGCTCGGGCGCAAGCCCGAACCGAACAGCCACCCCAAGCGGGTCAAAGCCCTGCTTGGGGTGAAACGGGCAATCTCTGCGCGCAGCAACACCAAGTAGGCCGGCGTTGATGTGGCTCGCGGAGCCGGCGGGTAGGTGGCACCGAGCCGAAGGGTGACCTTCGGCCCAGAGGAATGGCGGTCACGGTGGTCTGCGCGCAAGCGCAGGCCGCTGCACAGAATCCGGCCTATCGGTCTGCTTCACACTTTTGAGAGCCGCGCGGCGTCGCGGGGGTCACGGCCCGGCCTCCAGAGGTCGCGCCCTACACTTCCGGGTTTTCCCGCGCTCTGATGAATCCCGACGCCCACCTGCTCTGGCGCGCTCCACGCTGGAAATTGGCTTTGCTTCTCGCATGCCTCGGCATGCTGGGCCCGTTCTCGATCGACACCTACCTGCCGGCCTTCGCCGGCATCGCGCAGTCGGTGGGCGCGACCCCTGCAGAGATGCAGCAGACGTTGTCGAGCTATCTGCTCGGCTTCGCGGTCATGAACCTGTTCCACGGGGCGCTGTCGGACACGGTGGGGCGCAGGCCGGTGATCCTGTCGGGGATCGCGGTGTTCACGCTGGCGTCGGTGGGCTGCGCGGTGTCGGAAACCATCGGTCAACTGGTGCTGTTCCGCGCGCTGCAGGGCTTGTCGGCGGGCGCTGGCATGGTGGTCTCGCGGGCCATCATCCGTGACATGTTCGCGCCGGCCGATGCCCAGCGCGTGATGTCGCAGGTGACGATCTATTTCGGCATCGCACCCGCGGTGGCGCCGTTGTTCGGCGGCTTCCTGTTCGTGCATGTGGGCTGGCATTCGATCTTCTGGCTGCTGGCTGGGCTGGGCGCGATGCTGTGGTTCGCCAACTGGCGCTTGCTGCCCGAAACCCTGCATGCCGATCAGCGCCAGTCCTTCGATGCGCGCAACCTGATGCGCGGCTATTGGGGCATGGTCAAGAGCCCGCGCTTCATGGCGCTGGTGCTGGCCAGTGGCGTGCCGTTCAACGGCATGTTCCTGTATGTGCTGTCGGCGCCGGTGTTCCTGGGCGATGTACTCGGCTTGCCGCCGCAACACTTTTTCTGGTTCTTCATCGTCACCATCGGCGGGATCATGGGCGGCGCGTTTTTGTCGGGCCGGCTGGCCGGCAAGATCAAGCCGCGCCACCAGATCCGCCACGGCTTCGTGATCATGCTGTCAGTGTCGATCGTCAATGTCGGACTGAATATCTTCTTTCCCGCCGAGTACTGGTGGGCGATGTTCCCGGTGGGCATCTTCGCGTTCGGTTGGGCGCTGATGGTGCCGGTGGTGACCCTCTTGGTGCTGGACCTGGTGCCCGAGCGGCGCGGCATGGCGTCGTCGATCCAGGCCTGCGTCGGCAGTCTGGCCAACGCGCTGGTGGCCGGTGCGCTGGCGCCGCTGGTGATGCATTCGGCGCTGGGGTTGGCGCTGACCTCGATGGGGCTGATGACAGTGGGCATCGTCGCCTGGCTCTGGGTCAAGCCGCGGCTCGAACGGTAGGCGCCATGCGGTTGGGGCAGGTGGTGCTGGCCACCGAGGTCAAGTCGAGGGAGCGAACGGCCGATAGGGATGCACAGGAGCCCCAGCACCATGCACCCTCGTCCAGTCATTCTTCGTCGCCTGCCGCAACCGGCGCGTTCTTCGCTCGCCATCGCAGCGACCCTGTCGCTGATGGCCGCGGCGACCCCTGCCGCTGCCTCCGACACGGCGGCGCATGGCGCTGTGCACGCCAAGACCGCATCCGCTGCGACGGCAGCGCCCGAGACTGCACCTGCAGCGGAAGCCACCGATCCGATCGAGAAGCTGCGCTTGCGGCTGGCCGAACGGCTGGCCGGCAAGAAGAGCGTCGCTTCCGCATCGGGCGACCTGCACCTGGTGGCCCGAACGGCTCCGTCCGCTGCCCCAGCCAGCGAGTCGCCGACCGCGGCGCGGCCCGCCGGTCGCAGCGCGGTCGCGATGAACAGCTCGAAGCTGTCACGCCCAACCGAACCTGCCGCCCATGAAGCCCATCCGGTCGGCGCCCCTGCCCACTGGTCCTATGGCGGCGCCGCCGGCCCGCAGTCCTGGGCGACGCTGAAACCGGAGTTCTCGCTGTGCGGCAACGGCCAGCGGCAAAGCCCGATCGACATCCGCGGTGGCCTCGCGGTCGACCTGGACCCGGTGCGTTTCGACTACCAGCAAAGCCCGTTCACGGTGGTCGACAACGGCCACACGGTGCAGGTCAATGTGGCGCCGGGCAACAGCATCGATGTGGGTGGCAAGCGCTTCGACCTGGTGCAGTTCCACTTTCACCGCCCGTCCGAAGAGCGCATCGACGGCCGGCAGTTCGAGATGTCTCTGCATCTGGTGCACAAGGACGACCAGGGCCGCCTGGCGGTGGTGGGGGTGCTGTTCGACAAGGGTCAAGCGCAGCCGCAGGTGCAGAAGGTCTGGAACGCGCTGCCGCTGGAGCGCAACACCGAATCGACCTCGCGCACCCCGCTGGAACTGCTGGGCTTGCTGCCCGAGGACCGGCGCTACATCACCTACATGGGCTCGCTCACCACGCCGCCTTGCTCGGAGGATGTGCGCTGGATCGTGATGCGCCAGCCGGTCACGCTGACCGCTCAGCAGATCGACATCTTCGCCCGCATCTATCCGATGAATGCGCGCCCGGTGCAGTCGGTGGCAGGGCGGCGGATCATCCAGTCGCAGTGAGTTCAGCGCCTGCGGCGATCTCCGCGCGCAGCCTCAGCGGCGCGTCGACGCCAGCAGCAGCAAGGGCCAGAGCCACAGGCTCGCCAGCCATCGCAGCAGACGTGGCAGCGTCAGTGGCTGTGTGTCGTGCTGCGCTACCTTGACGAACAAGGTCACAGCGCCAGCCACCACATAGGCCAGCAGCACCAGGTAGACCGCGAGCCGGGTGCCGTAGCCATCGCTGCCGGTGGAAGCAGGATCAGCCGCATCGTGGATCGCATCGCCGATGGCGCTGCCCGCCAGGGCCGCCAGCAGCACCGACGCCAGCAACGACAGCGCCACTCCGGCCAGCGCATGCCGCATGCGCCACAGCGGGTCGTTGTCCCCGGGGCGCGGATTCATCGCGTGGACGGCGGTTGTCTGGACACGGAGCCTCCCTCCTCGGCCGGCGGCAGGAAGCTGCGCACGCTGTCGGCGAACGACTGCACATCGATCGGCTTCGACAAGTAGCCGTCGAAGCCCGATGCCAGGAAGCGCTCCTTGTCGCCGACCATCGCGAACGCCGTGAAGGCCACCAGGCGCAATGCATCACCGCCGGGTTGCGAGCGCATCCGCAGCGCCAGTTCGATGCCGTCCATGTCGGGCAGCTGGATGTCCATCAGCACCAGGTGCGGGTCGAAGCCCAGCCGAGCAGCCAGGCCGCCCTCGCCGTCGGTTGCCAGCATCACATCCATGGCAGCTTCGGTCAGCACGAAGCGGGCCATTTCCGCATTCAGCGGGTTGTCCTCGATCACCAGGATGCGCGAACGGGTCATGGGCTCACCCCATGTTCGGTGCGCAGGAAGCCGCGCGAGATCACGGTTCAGGCGCCGTGTCGACATCCAGCGGCGGGCGCCAGCGGCACAGTCGGTCGAGCATCGCATTCAGCTCGCCGCCGCCCTGGCCGACGATGCGGCTGGCGCTGCGCTTGAGCTGGGCGTATTCGTCGTCCGAGGGCAGCATGCGGGTCCAGATGAAGACCGGCAGCTGCTGCCATTGCGGCATGCGGCGCAACGCGTCGAGCAGCGACAGGCCGTCCATGCCGGGCATGATCAGGTCGACCACCATCGCGTCCGGCTGCAGGGCATCCAGTGCCTGCAACGCGGTGGGGCCGTCGGCGAAGCCGTGCGCTTCGACACCCAGGCGCTCGAGCGCAGCCACCATCAGGTCGACCGACAGCGTTTCGTCGTCCACCACGGCCACGCGGGGCGGCCGGTCGCGCTCGGTGGGCTTGGGCACCCTGGCCATCGCAGCCTCGACTTCGGCCAGGTTCAATGGTTTGGTGAGCACATCGGCGATCGCGAAGGCCACGGAGCGGTCGGCATCCACCGCCAGCGTCATGCCGAGCACCGTCGCTTCTCGGTTGGCCGTGTCGCGGCGGATGCGCTCCAGCACAGGCAGCCCGTGCTGATCGGGCAACAGCAGGTCGAGCGTGAACGCGTCGTAACTCCGACTGGCGGCCTGCTCCAGGGCGCTGGCGCCGGTGGCCGCTTCGTCGACCGAAAAGCCGGCTTGTGCAAGCACGCCGGCGGCGCCCGTTGCGCTGTCCAGGGTCGGCCCGATCAGCAGCAGGCGTTGGCGGCCCGGCTGGGTGTCAGCGAACTCGGGCTTGCGCGGCAGCACAAGGTGAAACACGCTGCCGGACCCTGCCTGGCTGCGCACACCCACCCGCCCGCCCTGCAGCTCGACCAGCTGCCGCGTCAGTGACAGCCCGAGACCGGTGCCCTGGTGTTGGCGCGCACGGCCGGCGTCCAACTGCTGGAACTCCTGGAACAGGGCGGGCAGGTCCGAGGCAGCAATGCCGATGCCGTTGTCTTCGACCTCGAGGTGCACATGATGCGGGCCTTCCGGGCGTGCCCGTACCGTGACGAGCCCGCCTTCGGGTGTGAACTTGATGGCGTTCGACAAGTAGTTGTAGAGCGCCTGTTTCAGGCGGCCCGGGTCCAGCGTCAGCCGGTCCACCGCCGGGTCGAGCTCGACCCGCAGTTCGATGCGCTTGTTGCGCAGCGACTCGGCCAGTGTCTCCCGCACCGCCTGGACCAGCTCGGGCAGCACCACATCGGCTGGATAGAAGCTGAACTTGCCGGCTTCGACCTTCGACAGGTCCAGCACATCGTTGATCAGGTTCAGCAGGTGGCGCCCGCTGCTGCCGATGTGGCCCAGGAATTCGGCATGCTTGGCCGAATCGGGTGCCACGGCACCGGCGCGCAACAGGTCCGAAAAGCCGATGATCGCGTTCAGCGGGGTGCGAAGTTCGTGCGACATGTTGGCCAGGAACAGGCTCTTCGCCCGGCTGGCTTCGAGAATCTGGCGGTTTTCGGCTTCGAGCCGCTCGGCTTCCCGACTCGCGGCCTCGTTGCGCTTGCGCCCCGTGATGTCCGAGACCACGCCCAGCATGCGGCCGCCGACACCACCGCCTGCATGTTGCGGGCGCATCACGCTGCCGTTGATGCGGATCCAGTGCACGCTGCGGTCGGGCCAGATCACCCGGCATTCGGCCAGCAGCTCGCCGCCATCGACGCGGATGGCTTCGAGCTGCTGCTGGATGCCGACGCGGTCTTCGGGGTGCACAAGCTCGTAGAAGCGTTCCGCGGTCCAGTCGGGAATCGGCTCGTCGTAGCCGAAGCATCGGTCGTGGCGCAGCGAGTGGCGGGTCGTGCCGGTGTCCAGATCGATGCTCCATTCCCCCAGCTGTGCCGCTTCGAGAGTCAGGATCAACCGCGCTTCGCTCTCGCGCAGCGCCGCCTCGGCGGCCTTCTGATCGGAGATGTCGCGCAGGATCTTCGATGCGCCGGCGATGCGACCGGTGCCATCGCGAATCGGCGAGATCGCCACCGACACATCCAGGCGCCGCCCGCTGCGCGTCATGCGCTGGGTGTCGAAGGCCGCCACGCGGTCGCCGCGCGACAGCTGCGCGAGCACCGCCATGTCTTCGTCGGCGCGTTCGGGGGGAAACAGGGCGTCGATCGGCTGGCCGACCATTTCGGCCGCGGTCCAGCCGAACATGGCTTCGGCAGCCGGGTTCCAGCTGCTCACCTGGTCGTCCAGAGTTTTGCCGATGATGGCGTCGTGCGACGATTCGACGATCGCTGCCAGCCGCGTGGCTTCGGACTGCGCAAACTGCAGCGCGGTCAGGTCGCGGAACACGATCGTCATCCCGCGCACGTCGCCGACCCGTTGGCCGCCCGCGGCGCCGCCCGTCGTGGCACGGACCAGCGCGGCGCGGACCTCGATCGCCGTGCGGATCCCTGCGGTGTCGGCGCCGATGTCGATGTCTTCACCGGAGCCAACGCCGGCGCGTGAGCGACCGATCATCACCATCTGAACCGGCATTCCGAGCGCAGACCCGCCCGCGATCAGGTCGTCGACCGGATTGCGGTCGCCGGCTTCGTCGGGTTGGTGCTCAGGCTGGAACACCTGCCAGAGCGGGTGGCCGGCGGCGTCGGCTTCGGCCCAGCCGGTGGTGGCCTCGGCCACCGCGTTCATGCGGGTGATGTGGCCGCGGCGGTCGGTGGTGATGAACCCTGCACCGATGCTGTCGAGGGTGATCGCCAGGTTCTGCTCGGTTTCGTCCAGCGATTGCTCCACGGTGCGGCGGCGTCCGACTTCGGCCTGCAGTTCGCCGATCACGCCTTGCAACTGGCCAGCCGACGGGATCCGCAACGCCCGCGGAATCAGGAACCACAGCATCACGGCGGTCGCCACCGAGATCAACGCCGTGGCGGCCTTGCTGACCGCCTGCAGACCGTAGTCGGGCTGCCACATCGTCCACACATCCATCACATGCGTGGTGCCGCAAGCGAAGATGAAGGCGCTGAACAGCAGCGCCACATTGCCCACCACAGGGCCACCCCGCTGGCGCGTGAAGCTCAGGATCGCGAGCGGGATCGAAAAGTACGCCAGGGCGATCGCACTGTCGGCCAGCACCATCGTCCAGAGAACCGTCGGCGACCAGGTCAGGCAGGTGCCGTGCGGCAGGAAGCCGCTGCGCCCGAGGAAGGATAAGAGGTCCATGAGGCGTTCTGCACG
>JBBSPW010000049.1:0-21233 GCA_038258365.1 Burkholderiales bacterium
GATCCGAAAGAAGCCCGCCGCCAGCGCCACCGTCGCGGGCGAAACTGAGCGCTCGCAGACCGATCGAGTGGGTCAGCGGCAGTCGCTCTCCATCACGCTTCGCGCCTGGCGAAGTTCTTCGGCGCGGCCGCGGTCGTCCAGTACTTCGCGTTCGCCCTTCTCGTTGGTGCGGGCCATGCGCTGACCCGACTCGAGCGCCGTCTGGGCGCCGCGGGCACGGCGGCAGTTCTCGGCTTTGACCGCTGCGGCGCGCGCCTCATCGGTCTTGGCTTTTGCAGCCTGCTCCTGTTCGGCTTTGAGTTTGCGGGATTCGACTTCCTTCTCCAGCGCTGACGATGCTGCCGGGGCTGGAGTCGCTGCAGCCGATGCGATCGACGCAGCCGACGCGGCAAAGGCAGCAGTCGCGGCTGCACTGCGTGCGGCCGCTGGCGGCCGACTCAGGATGTCCTTGTCGGCCACCTCGCGCGGCGGCGGCCGGTCGCTGGCGTTGACCTGACCGCTCTTGTCGCGCCAGGTCCACTGTGCAGAAGCCGGCAGCGCCAACAGGGCCCCGGCCATGAGCAGCAACAGCGCCGAGCCGGTGACGCGTGACCGGTGTTTCAGACGCTCGCCTGGAGCCGGAAGTCTGGTTTCGATTGGGAGGGTGACAGGCATGGTGGCAGCGGGGAATCGAGTCGACCGAAGTGTAGTGGGACACCCCTGATCAGGGGGTGTCAGGCCCGCCACGAACGCCTGTCACCGAATGTGAGCGCCACCACAGCTGGACGGGCGGGCAGAGGGACGTTCGCAAAGGTCGGCAGCAGGGGTCGGCCGCCCGGCGCGGCTTCCTATAATCCGCTTTTGGCCTGGAGCTGTTTCACGATGCGCCTACTCGGCAAAGCACTCACTTTCGACGATGTGCTGCTGGTGCCGGCCTTCTCGCAGGTGTTGCCCCGCGACACCAGCCTGGCCACCCACCTGTCGCGCAACATCCGTCTCAACCTGCCGCTGGTGTCGGCCGCCATGGACACCGTCACCGAAGCGCGCCTGGCGATCGCGGTCGCCCAGGAAGGCGGCATCGGCATCGTCCACAAGAACCTCACGCCGCAGCAGCAGTCCGCCGAGGTGGCGCGGGTCAAGCGTTACGAATCGGGTGTGCTGCGTGACCCCATCACCGTCACGCCCGACACGCCGGTGCGAGACGTGATGGCGCTGTCCAAGCAGCACGGCGTCAGCGGCTTTCCGGTGCTGCAGGGCCAACTTGTGGTTGGCATCGTCACCAACCGCGACCTGCGCTTCGAAACCCGGCTGGACGTGCCGGTGCGCCAGATCATGACGCCGCGCGAGCGGCTGGTGACGGTCGGTGAAGGGGCCTCGCTCGAAGAAGGCAAGTCGTTGATGCACCAGCACAAGCTGGAGCGGGTGCTGGTGGTCAGCGAAGGCTTCGAGTTGCGCGGTTTGATGACCGTCAAGGACATCACCAAACAAACCGACTTTCCGAACGCGGCGCGTGACGCCCAAGGCAAGTTGCGGGCAGGCGCAGCGGTGGGCGTGGGCGAAGGCACCGAAGAGCGGGTCGAACTGCTGGCGCGGGCTGGCGTGGATGTGCTGGTGGTAGACACCGCGCACGGCCACAGCCAGGGCGTGATCGAGCGTGTGCGCTGGGTCAAGAAGCATTACCCGCAGATCGATGTGATCGGCGGCAACATCGCCACCGCAGAAGCCGCGCTGGCATTGGCCGAAGCCGGTGCCGATGCGGTCAAGGTGGGCATCGGCCCGGGCTCGATCTGCACCACGCGCATCGTCGCGGGTGTGGGGGTGCCGCAGATGATGGCCATAGCCAGCGTGGCCAAGGCGCTCGCTGGCAGCGGGGTGCCGCTGATCGCAGACGGCGGCATCCGCTTTTCGGGCGACATCGCCAAGGCCATCGCTGCCGGCGCCAGCACGGTGATGATGGGCAGCATGTTTGCCGGCACCGAAGAAGCGCCGGGCGAAACGATCCTGTATCAGGGCCGCACCTACAAGAGCTACCGCGGCATGGGCAGCATGGGCGCCATGCAGCAAGGCAGCGCCGACCGCTACTTCCAGGACGACAAGGCCAACAACCCGAGCACCGCCAAGCTGGTGCCCGAAGGCATCGAAGGCCAGGTGCCCTACAAGGGGTCGGTGGTGGCGATCGTGTTCCAGATGGCTGGTGGGCTTCGTGCGGCGATGCATTACTGCGGCTGCGCCGACATCGACGAGATGCAGCGCAAGGCCGAGTTCGTCGAGATCACCACCGCCGGCATCCGCGAGAGTCATGTGCACGATGTGCAGATCACCAAGGAAGCCCCGAACTACCGGCGCGAGTGAGCCGAGACCCCGCTTCGGCTGCCACTGGTGAAATGATCCCGCCCGCCGCGCGCCCGGCGGCGATGCGTTTCATCATGGGGGTGGTGCTGATCGACATGCTGGCGATCGGCGTGATCGTGCCGGTGCTGCCGGCGTGGGTGGGCGGCTTCACATCCGACCCGGCCGCGCAAACCTACTGGTACGGCGTCATCACCTTCTCGTTCGCCTTCGCGAACTTTTTCAGCTCACCGATTCTGGGCGCGCTGTCGGACCGCTTCGGCCGGCGGCCCGTGCTGTTGCTGGGCTTTTGCGGCCTGGCGTTGAACTTCTTCATGACCGCACTCGCAAGCGCGATGTGGATGCTGGTGCTGTCGCGTGTAATCGGTGGCGCGATGCAGTCGAACGCCGCAGTGGCCAACGCCTATGTGGCCGACATCACGCCACCCGAAGAGCGGGCCAAGCGCTTCGGCATGTTGGGCGCGATGTTCGGCATCGGCTTCATCCTGGGGCCGGTGATCGGAGGCTTGCTGGGCGGCATCGATCTGCGCCTGCCGTTCTTCGTTTCCGGCGCGCTGGCGCTGGTGAACCTGGCTTATGGCTGGTTCGTGCTGCCGGAGTCGCTGCCCGCGGCCAGCCGTCGGCCACTGGCGCAAGCCAGCTTCAATCCGCTGACGTCGCTGCGCCGTCTGGCGGAGCTGAAAGGGGTGGGTTTGCTGGTGGCCGTGCTGGCCTGCGTGAACCTGGCCCAGTTCACGCTCTACACGACCTGGGTGCTCTACACCACGTTCCGATTCGGCTGGGGTCCGACGCAGAACGGCTACTCGCTGTTTGCGGTCGGCTTGGTGTCGGCCGTGGTGCAGGGGGTGCTGCTGGGCCGCTTGCTGAAGCGTTTCACTCCGCAGCGCCTTGCGCTGCTCGGGTTGGTGTCGTCGACGCTGGCGTATGCGCTCTGGGGACTGTCGACCGAAGGCTGGATGATGTTCGCGGTGATCTTCATGAACCTGCTGGGCGCTTGTGTGGCCGCCACCTTGCAGAGTCTGGTGTCGTCCGCAGCCGATGCCACCCGCCAGGGCCAGACCCTGGGCGCAGTCAGTGCGCTCGGCAGCCTGATGGCGGTGATCGCGCCGCTGATCGGCGCGCCGCTGCTGGCCGCGGTGTCGCACCTGCCGCCCACCGACTGGCGCATCGGAGCGCCGATGTTCTTTTGCGCTGCGTTGCAGGCAGCGGCGCTGGTGCTGGCCGTGGTTCACTTCCGCCGAAATCGGCCGACTGCCGACGGCGCCTTGCCCGCGTCGAGCTGAAATCCTCCCACCCCATCGACCACCGAGCCCTACGGCCGTGCCATGAGCAACCACGACAAGATCCTGATCCTCGACTTCGGCTCGCAAGTCACGCAGCTGATCGCGCGCCGGGTGCGCGAAGCGCATGTGTACTGCGAGATTCATCCCAACGATGTCGGTGACGACTTCATCCGCGAGTTCGCGAAGAACGGGCTGAAGGGCGTGATCCTGTCGGGCAGCCATGCCAGCACGTATGAGGCGCAGGAATTGCGCGCACCGCAGGCGGTGTTCGATCTGGGGGTGCCGGTGTTGGGCATCTGCTACGGCATGTTCACGATGACGGTGCAGTTGGGTGGCGAAGTGGAGGCATCCAGCCATCGGGAGTTCGGCTATGCCGAAGTCCGCGCCCGGGGCCACACGCAGCTGCTGCGCGACATCCAGGACTTCAGCACCGCCGAGGGCCACGGCATGCTGAAGGTGTGGATGAGCCATGGCGACAAGGTCACATCGCTGCCACCGGGCTTCAAGTTGATGGCCAGCACGCCGAGCTGCCCGATTGCCGGCATTGCCGACGAGACGAGGGGTTACTACGGCGTGCAATTCCACCCTGAGGTGACGCACACCGTTCAGGGCAGGGCGCTGCTGGAGCGCTTCGTACTGGGCATTTGCCGCGCGCAGCCCGACTGGGTGATGCGCGACCACGTCGCCGAGGCGGTGGATGCGATCAGGAAGCAGGTCGGAAGCGATCAGGTGATCCTCGGCCTGTCGGGCGGGGTCGATTCCAGCGTCGCGGCCGCGCTGATCCACCGGGCCATCGGCGATCAACTCACCTGCGTGTTCGTCGACCACGGCTTGCTGCGGCTGAACGAAGCCAAGCTGGTGATGGAGATGTTCGTCGGCCGTCTGCATGCCAAGGTGATCCATGTCGATGCCGCAGCCGAGTTCATGGGCGCGCTCGAAGGGGTGGCCGACCCGGAGGCCAAGCGCAAGATCATCGGCCGCGAATTCGTGACCGTGTTTCAGCGCGAAGCGGCCAAGCTCGGCGATGCGAAGTGGCTGGCGCAAGGCACCATCTACCCGGACGTGATCGAGTCCGGCGGGGTGCAATCTCCCGGTTCCACAGGCAAGAAGAAAGCCACCACGATCAAGAGCCACCACAACGTCGGCGGCCTGCCCGAAACGCTGGGCCTGGCATTGCTGGAGCCGCTGCGGGACCTGTTCAAGGACGAGGTGCGCGAGCTGGGCGTGGCCGTGGGTCTGCCGCCCGAGATGGTCTACCGCCACCCGTTCCCTGGCCCCGGCCTGGGGGTCCGCATCCTCGGCGAAGTCAAGCGCGAATTCGCCGACCTGCTGCGCCAGGCCGATGCCATCTTCGACCAGGAACTGCGGGCCTTCATCGACCCGGAAACCGGCAAGAGCTGGTACGAACTGACCAGCCAGGCGTTTGCGGTGTTCCTGCCGGTCAAGAGCGTGGGGGTGATGGGAGACGGCCGCACCTACGACTATGTGGTGGCGCTGCGCGCGGTGCACACCAGCGACTTCATGACCGCGGACTGGGCCGAGTTGCCGTATGCACTCTTGAAGAAGGTCTCCAGCCGGATCATCAACGAGGTTCGGGGCATCAACCGGGTGACTTACGATGTGTCGTCGAAGCCGCCGGCGACGATCGAATGGGAGTGATGCTCGACGGGCTGGAAAAGACGGGCACCGCCCGGAAACTTCGGCTCGCGGTCGGGTGCTGCTGACGGGTGTTCTAAGAGCAAGCTCATCGGGGCTACCTGGCCGAAAGTTGACTGCATACCGGCCCAGTGGCTGATCCCTGCCGAACGGATGAAGGCGTGCAAGCCGCACACGGTCTACTTGGCTGCTCAGGCCCGCGTGGCTGCTCGCGAGATTCGGATCGAAACCATGGTGTGGCTGGGCAAAGCTCCCAGCGTGGCCTTCCAAGCCGAGGGTCTGCTCGCTGCGCTGGCTGACGTGACCGACCCCGATCGAGGCGGGACAGAACAGGATTCACCGCAAACAATGCGCGCGGAGTGTCTTGAAACTGATCGCATGGCATCTCCGGCCGAAGGCGGCTGCCCCATTGCCGGCGGTGCCGGCGCGAACCCACAATGCGCTGAACTGGGAGGCGTGCGATGGCCGAGCTGACGATCCTGCTGGCAGCCGCCCGCGGCGGCGACGCCGCCGCGGCCGGGCGGGCCTTCGCGCTGCTGTACCAGGACCTGCACCGGCTCGCCCGCTCTCGCTTGCGCCAGCACCAGAGCTTCACCCTGCTGGACACGACGTCGCTGGTGCACGAGACCTACCTGAAGCTGATCGGCGCCGGGTCGCTGGCGGTCGAGGACCGGCACCACTTCTTCGCTTATGCCGCGCGCGTCATGCGTTCGGTGATCGTCGACTTCGCCCGCGCCCGCCAGGCCGAGCGCCGCGGCGGGGACGCCGAGCACCTCGTGCTCGACACCGCGCTGCAGGGCGAGATCGCGGCGCCCGAGAACGACACCCTGCGCGTTCACGAGGCGCTGCAGACGCTGGAGCAGGCCGACCCGCGTTTGGCGAGGGTGGTGGAGATGCGTTTTTTCGGCGGCTTGACGGAGGAGGTCATCGCCGAGGCGTTGGGTGTCTCAGCGCGCACGGTGCGGCGCGACTGGGAAAAGGCGCGGCTGCTGCTGCTGGCAGCGATGGAGTAGGGCGCACGAAAGGCACCGTCCGGACGTTTTTTTGCGTGCCGCGTGTCCGGTTTTTCTAGCCCACAGCGTATGTCCCCTTGAGCCGCGGGTTGCCGAGCTGCAGCCCCTGGGGAGGATTTCGATGATGCACAAACAACGGCTGACGGCGGCGCAACAGGTCGGCGGATGACCCCGGTGTCTGCATGAGTGCCGCGGTCGAGAATCTGAAGCAGTTGTCCGCGCTGCTGGACACCGCGCTCGACCTGGACGAGTCGGCGCGCGAGGTCTGGCTGTCCGGTCTGACCGGCGAATCGGCGCGGCTGGGTCCCTCGCTGCGCCGGCTGCTGCAGCGAGGCGCTCTGCGCGAGACCGGCGATCTGCTCGATCGCGGCGCGGTGCTGGTCGACTCGGCGCTGCAGGCGCCCGACAGTCCGGCTGCGGGCGGCCGGGTGGGGCCTTACCGTTTGCTTCGAGAGCTGGCCCAGGGCGGCATGGGTGCCGTGTGGCTGGCCGAGCGCGCCGACGGCCAACTCAAGCGGCAGGTCGCGCTCAAGCTGCCGCATCTGGGCTGGGCGCCCGGACTGGCCGAGCGTTTCGCGCGCGAACGGGAGATTCTCGCTGCGCTGGAACACCCGAACATCGCACGGCTCTATGACGCCGGGCTGGATAGCGCCGGGCGTCCGTACATGGCGATCGAATACGTCGAAGGCCTGACTCCGAACGCATATTGCCAATCGGCAGGCCTGGGCGTCACCGACCGCCTGCGGCTGCTGCTGCAGGTGGCCGACGCGGTGGCCTATGCGCACAGTCGCCTGGTGCTGCACCGCGACCTGAAGCCGGCCAACATCCTCGTCAACGGCCAGGGGCAGGTGCGGCTGCTCGACTTCGGCATCGCCAAGCTGATGGAAGGCGGGCAGGCAGCAGAGACCGCGCTGACCCGGGCTGCAGGGCGCGCGCTGACTCTGGACTACGCGAGCCCCGAGCAGATTCGTGGCGATGCCATCGGCACCGCGAGCGATGTGTACAGCCTCGGTGTCGTGGCCTTCGAACTGCTGGCCGGCGCGAAGCCCTACGAGCTCAAACGGGGCAGTGCGGCCGAACTCGAAGAAGCCATCACCGCCCAAGACCTGCCGCTGTGCAGCGCCGCAGCGCAGTCGCCCGCCACGGGCAAGCAACTGCGGGGCGACATCGATGCCATCGTCAACCGGGCACTGAAGAAGGACCCGACCGAGCGTTACCCGACCGTGGATGCGCTGGCCCAGGACCTGCGTCGCCATCTGGAGGGCCGTCGTGTGCAGGCCCTGCCCGATACCTGGGCTTATCGCGCACGGCGGCTGATCCGCCGCTACCGCGTGCCGCTGGGTGCCGGCCTCGTCACCGTCACGGCTTTCGCATTGGCCGTGGGCGCCGGGGCCACTGCGCTGGTGGTCGGGGTGCTGCTGCTGGGGCTGGGTGTCGCGCTCTGGCAGGCGCGCAAGGCGCGGGAGCAGGCACGCAGAGCGCTGCAGGAATCACGCCGCGCACAGGCGGTCCAGGACTTCGTGCTCGGACTGTTCCGCGCCAACGCCGACGCGCAACCAGACCCCGTCCGAGCGCGCGCGACCACGGCACGTGAGCTGCTGGACATCGGCGCGGCGCGCGTGCGCAATGCGCTCGACCAGACCCCCGAGGTCAAGGACACGATGTTGTCGACGCTGTCCGAGATGTACATCGACGTCGGTCTCAACGATGAGGCCGCTGCCCTCGCCGGCGAGCGCGTGGCACTGCGTCGCGCACTGTACGGCGCGGAAGATCTGAGGGTGGCGGATGCGCTGGTCGACCAGGCGAACGCGATCGACTCCACGGACGATTCGAAGCGGGCTCCGTTGCTGCTGGGCGTCGCGCGGCAGATCGTCGACCGCGCCGCCGCCGGCGACACCGATCTGCGCTTGCGCGTGCTGTTCGCGCAGGCTCAGGTGACGCGCTACACCGAAGTCAGCGCGTCGCTGGGTTTCGTGCAGCAGGCTACGGCGCTGATGCAGCGCAGCGGCATCGGCGGTGATTCGTTGCGGCGAGCGCTCTACCTCGAGGGGCTCAACCTGGGGTTTCTCGGCGAACACTCTGCGGGGCTGCAGCGACTGGAGCAAGCACACCGCGTGTCGCTGAACAGCACAGGGCCGCAGCCGCAGTGGCAGATCCCCGAGTGCACGGCGATCTACAGCAATGCCAGCGCGACCGGCGACTTCGGGCGCGCCGAGTCGGCACTGCAGCACGCGTCGGACCTGTCGCACCGACTGAACGGTCCCGATCACGTCGACACCACACATGTGCGCCTGCGCCTGATGCGGCTCTATGCCTGGACCTCGCGCGCAGCGGAGTCACGAACCATCGAGCTCCAGCTACGTGCCTTGCTTGACGCGCCAATCCCGCAGTCCAATGCGAATCTCCACAGCGTGCTGTTGCGGACGATGAGCGTCCAGGCCTGGGAAAATGGGCAGCTCGGCGACGCGGCCGTGCTCGCCGACCGCATGGTGGAGTGCTACCGGCGCTACACCGGCGACAGCTTGGTGCTGGCGACTGCCATGCAGACGCGGGCCCGCATCGGCGGCGACACTGGTGCGCTCGACGCTGCCGAGCGCGAACTGGCGCAGGCTCTGGACATGCTTTCTCGCGCGCTGGGAAGCCGACAGGCGCCGACCGCTCTCGCTGCGATCCGGGTGGATCAGGCCGTTGTTCGGCTGTGGGCCGGCGACGCGGCCGGCGCGTTGGCCTTGTTGGACCGACTGGCCGAGTCCTTGCCCGTCACGATGGCGGATGCGCGCCTGAAGGTGCCGGCCATCGCACGTTGGCGCGCGGCAGCCCTTCTGGACATCGGCCGCGCAGCCGAAGCTGTCGAATCGGCCGAGCTGGGGTTGCGATCGATGTCGTCGTTTTTGCGCCCGACAGACCTGCCGCTGCTGCGGGCCGACTTGCTTCTGGAGCAGGGCCTGGCGCTGCACACGGCTGGCCAGTTGGACCGGGCCCGCGACGCGCTGGCCGCAGCGCTGACGCTGCGGCAACAAAACGACGACGACCGCAGCATCTGGCGCGCCATGGTCGAGCTGGCTCAGGCGCGGACCCTGCTGGAGCAGGGCGACCTGGAGCAGGCTCGAACGCTGGCAGCCAGCGGGCGGGCGCGCGCCTCGGACGCTCCGGTGCTCGCCCCCCATCTGGCGCACCGACTTCGGTGGGACGAAGGCGAGTCCGCCGACCTGCGCTGACTCGAAGCGGCTGCGCACGGTGCCGGCGCCCACGGTCTCCCTTCCCAAGCCCCCGAACCCGCCACACGCCAGTCCACCCACGCACAGCCGGGGCAGCCCGCCGTCATCAGCTTGATCGATGCGGCGTGTCCTGATCGGCCATCCGCTTCCGTATGTCCTGGCAAGGGCCTGCGGTGCAGACCCGTCACCCGGGAGACGCGTCGTGGACCACCTGAACACCGTTCCGATCTACGTCGCCGTTGGCGCCGCCGCCGGTCTGATGTCGGGGCTGCTCGGCATCGGCGGCGGACTGGTGATGGTGCCGGCATTGCTCGGCTGCTTCGCGCTGGCCGGCCTGCCGGCGGAAGACATCCCGGCGCTTGCAGTGGGCACGTCGTTGAGCGTCATCTGCCTCACCAGTGCCCTGGCCAGCCACGAGCATCGGCGAATCGGCAACCTGACACAGCCCTTCTCGGGTCCGATGCTTCGCCTGGCAGCCATGCTGGGCCTGGGTGTTGTGGCCGGCGCGGCCGTATCCACGCGGCTGCCGAAGGACGCGGTGCTGCTGTCGATCGCGGTGTTCCAGGTCGCCGTGGCGAGCTTCATGGCACGCCGGACTTTCGGGCCAGCCCGGTCTTCGACCGCGTGCGCCACACCGGCTCGGCCGCAAGAGCCGCCACAGCGGCAACTGCCTGCCACGCAGACAGGCGCGTTCATGGTCGTGAGCGCCCCACGCGCGGGTCCAACAACCGGCTGAGCCTACGGAACCGCCGCGTGGTGCGCGACCAGGCCACATCGTTGAGGTCGCCGGTGACGTGGCGGAGCCGGTGATCGTGGGCGACGCGGTGGGCGATGGTGACGAGCTCGACATCGCGTTCGCTCGATTCTTCGTTTTCGCCCGGTGCCGGGGGCGCGGGGTGAACGAAGTGCGCATGCACCTGGGTGGCATTGTTGAGACGGATGCGGGTGTGCATCGAAGGAACGTCGTCCTGGATCAGGTATTCGGTTGCGGAGGCTTCCAGCGGAAGGCGCGAATACACGTGCATGCCATAGCGGTTGTCCAGCGGGCATTTGATCGCAAACGGGTAGTCGCCTTCCAGGGTGTCCAGTTGCTCTTGCCACCAGGCATCCGATTCCAGGGTCACGAGCACATGCGGCTGATGGGCTCTGACCAGCCGGATCAAGGTCGCCGAATCGCGGTTGGACATCAACACGTTGGACACCAGGATGCGCAGGATGTCCCCTCGGTCTTCAGGGGCCGCCTGCTTGACCTCGAACGGTGCCAGCACGGTGTAGGGAATGATCCACCAGCCGTGGTACGCCAGGCATCCCGCGGCCGCCGCGGGCACCAGCCACGATGTCCAGAGTGCCTTGTCGAACATGAGCAGATCCACCACCAGCAGCACGGCGGTCATCACGAACAGCTGCAGCCGCGGGAAATCAAGCGCCCGTATCCACCACTGTTTGCTGCGGGAGATCGGCAGCACGGTCAGGACGACGATCGCAGCGGTTGCGCAAGCGGTGTACGGGTTCATTAAGCGGCGCTGGGGTGCAGAAGTCGGGTGGGGTGTGGACCTTAGTGCAAGGCTGACCGAGCCGAAACCGCAGACCGGTTGCGACCGCGGCGTGTTGGCGGCAGGGCGGTGAGCCGGCTGCTGCTGGTGTCGACGCTTGCCGGCTTGGCAGCGCTGGCAGGCGCCGTGATGAGCCATGGGCAGCTGTGGCGGCTGCCCGATCGGCACAATCCCTGGGCCACCTTGGTGATCGATCAAGCACCCAACTGGCTGACCCGTCACAAGTTGCAGCGGCTGAGCAAGGAGCCGACGACCTGCCTCGCGGTGCTGTCCACATCCCCGTTTCGTTTCGCCGCGGTGCCAGACCGTCCGTTGGCGGCAGGCTGCGGATTCAGCAATGCGGTGCGGATCGCGCGCACCGCTGTGCAGGTCGGCGACAGCTTCACCCTGTCGTGCCAGGCAGCGGTATCGCTGGCACTGTGGGAGCGCCATGCCCTGCTGCCGGCAGCACAAGGCCTGTTGGGAAGTCCGGTGCAGCGAATCGAGCACTACGGCAGCTACGCGTGCAGAAATGTCTATGGCAGCGAGGGCGGCAGACGCAGCCGGCATGCCACCGCCGACGCGCTCGATGTGGCCGGGTTCGTGTTGGCCGACGGGCGCCGCGTGATGGTGTCACGGCACTGGCACAGCGACGACGATCGCGCAAGGTTTCTGCACCGCATCCACGAGCAGGCTTGCGACTTCTTCGACACCGTGCTCGGCCCGGATTACAACGCTGCGCATGCTGACCATTTCCACCTGGACCGGGGCGGCTACCGTGCCTGCCGGTAGCGTTGGCTGCGTTCGGGCAATGGGCTTGTTTTGACTGTAGAAATCCGGAACAGGCGATAACCCGGGTTCATATTCATTCCCTTAAAAGGTCCCATGAACCCAGATCCACAACACAGAGCATGGATCGCCACGGTTTCGGCCTGTCTGATCCTTGCATCCGGCGCCAGCGCGCAAGCCGCGACAGCCGCCCTTGATCCGCAACCGGAACAGGTTGCCAAGGGTCGCTACTTGGCCGTTGCCGCCGGCTGCGAAGACTGCCATTCGCAAAAGAACGCCGCTCCGTATGCTGGCGGCGCGCCGCTGAAGAGTCCATTCGGCGACATCTATCCGCCGAATGTCACGCCAGCGCAAAAGACCGGCATCGGCAGATGGACCCTGGAGGATTTCAGCGGTGCCCTGCGCAGGGGCAAAGGCAGGGGTGGCGAGAACCTCTATCCGGCCATGCCCTATGTCCACTACACCCAGATCGTCGACGACGACATCGCATCGTTGTGGGCCTACATGCAGACGATCAAGCCGGTCGAACGCGAGACCCCGAAGAACAAGCTGCCGTTTCCGCTCAACATCCGGGCGGGCATCGGCGTGTGGCAGTCGCTCTATCTGGAGCAAGCACGCTTTCAGCCCACAGTTGGCAAGAGCGAAGCCTGGAACCGGGGTGCCTACCTGGTCGATGCGCTGGGCCATTGCGGCTCTTGCCACACGCCGCGCAACCTGGCGCAGGCGTCGATAGCCGACCATCCCCTGTCTGGCGCACAGATCGAGAACTGGTATGCGCCCAACATCAGCAACGACCCGCTGTCCAGCACCAGCCGGTTCAGCGTCGACGAGTTGGCTTCATATCTGAAGACCGGGCAGACGGGCGCCAACGTCAAGACCTTCGGGCCGATGAGCGAGGTGGTTCACAAGGGTCTGAGCCAGATGACCGACACCGATGTGCGTGCCATGGCCGTGTATCTGAAGGATCTGCCCGACACCGGCAAGCTGCGCGAGGCAGTCGATTCCAAGGCCTGGACACCGGAATTGATGGCTGGCGGCCAGCAGGTGTACGCCCAACATTGCGCCAGCTGCCACCAGGCCGACGGCCAGGGCATCGAAGGCTCGGTGCCGGCGCTGGCAGGCAACACTGCGCTGGCGGCGCGCCAGCCGGACAACGTCATCACCGCGGTGTTGCAAGGCTTTGCGCCGCAGGGCACCTGGGGGGTGATGCCGAGTTTCGCCAAGACGCTGAGCAATGGCGAGATCGCGGCGGTGAGCAACCATGTCCGTGTCAGCTGGGGCAATCGCGGCCAGGCACCGACTACGGCAGCGATGGTCGAGCCGCTGCGCAAGATGGCCGAGGTGCCGGCCAGCGGCACGCAAGCCGCGCTGATTTGCCCGAACCCGCCTGCGAGCCGGATCGAACCCGCGATCAAGGCTGGCCCCGACAAGCTGCAGGCTGCTGCGTACGACCGCCAGAAAATGGCCAGCTTGGTGGCCGACTATCGCGCTGCGCGACCGCAGAGCACCACCGCACAAACCATCGAAAGTCTGAGCACCGCGTATTGCCGGGTGGTGACACAGCAGAAACTGACGCAGGTCCGGGCCGGTGCCAAGGTGGCCGACTTTGCCCAACGCGTCGCGGTGGCATTGACGGGCAGCTGACGGGTCGCTGCCCGCCAAGGTCTCGCTGTCTTCGTGTTCGGTTCTACGACTGGATGAACTGACTCTGGTACCGGGCCAGGCCCAGCAACGCGGCGAATCGCGTCAGACCCTTGGCGCGAGCTGCCGGCCACAGACGCAGCAGCAACTCCGCTGTGGCCAGGGTGTCAGCGGCGGCTTGGTGTCGTGCCGCGCAAGGGATGTCGAAATGCGCCAGCCAATCGTCCAGCGACCGCAGCCCCACGCCGGCTTGCGGGTGCAGGCCGGCAGCGAGCGGGGCCAGGTCGAGCCACGGCCAAGCGCCCTCGCGACCCAGCGCCGCCTTCATCGCGCGGTTCAAGATCGCCCGGTCGAAGGGCGCGTGAAAGGCCATCAGGGGCGCACCGCCGACCCATTGCTCGAAGGCCTGCAGAGCACCGGCGGCTGCCATGCCGCTGCGTTGTGCGTCCACCCCGATGCCATGCAGCAGGATGTTGGCCTTGTCGGTGCGGGCACCCGGCCGCAACACGCTGACTTCGAAGCTGTCGCACAGAGCAATGTGCAGCGCGCGCCCATCCACGTCGACATGCACGCCCACTGCGGCAATCGCGAGCAACCCGTCACGCCGCGTGTCCAGTCCGGTGGTCTCCAGGTCCACTACCACCCAGCGCAGCGGGTCCGGCTGCGGCGGTGGGGACGCTGCCAGGCGGCCGAACAGGCGGTGCCACCCGCTCACGGGTATTCGGTCTCGACGCGGCGTTGCAAACGCTGGGCGACGCGCAGGCTTTCCTTGAGCAGGCGGCGGTCGAAGTCGTTGAGGGTTTCCACGTCGATCAGGTTCGGGTTTTCCGCGCCACCGCCACCGCCAATGCCGTCGCCGCCCGGCCCCGGGTCGAGCTGAAGGCGCAGGCGCAGCATCTGCAGCAGCTCGAAGCCTTCGCACCAGGCTTCCGAGCGTTGCGGCGGCAAGTGCAGCGCCGCGGCGGCGGCCTCGAAGCGCTCGCGCGTGGACGTGGCCGCAATGCCATGAGCCAGCGCCAGCAGCCGCGCCACGTCGACATAGATCGCGGTGCCATGGGCTTTCAGATCGAGCCATTTCTTGTCGCCCTGCGCCTGGGTGTCGAGGCCCCCGGTCCAGGTCAGGGCGGGCCGGCGGCGCAGCAGGTTCATGGCCAGCTGCTTGCGGAAGCGGCTGTTGGCAGCCGCTTGCCGGGCGATGAATGCAGTCAGCGGACGTGCCAGTTCGGCTTCACCGGCCAGCGGTCGCAGGTCGAAGAAGATGCTGGCCTTGAGCAGGTCTTCAGGCCCGCCCCTCTCTATCCACTGCTCGAATCGTTGCAGCCATTCGCTGCTGCTGCGGCAGCAATCCGGATTGCTGGCCATGATGTCGCCCTTGCACAGCGGATAGCCGCAGCGGTCGAGCGCGGCATTCACCTCATGGGCGAATGCCAGCAACTTCGGCCGGTCTTCGTCGGGCGAGTCGCTGGCGAAGACGATGCCATTGTCCTGGTCGGTCGAGATCGTCTGCTCGCTTCGCCCTTCGCTGCCGAAAGCCAGCCAGCAAACCCGGCCCAGGTCCACCCCATGCCTGTCGGCCAGGATGGCCACCAGCCGCTGGCCGAGCACATCGTTGAGATGGCTGATCAGCTGCGTGAGTTGCCGCGCCATCACGCCCTGGCCGAGCAGGGTGCGCGCCAGCAGGCGGATATCGCCGGCGCGCTGTGCCAGTTCGTCCACATCTCGCGCTGCGGCCAGTGCGGTGCTGATCTGCTTGAGCGACAGGCGCTGCAGCGCAAAAAGGTCGCGCTCTGAAACGATGCTGACGACGCAGCCTTGCCCATCGATCACGGGCACATGCCGGATACCGTGGCTCGACATCAGCAGGGCAGCGTCCTGCGCTGTGTCTTGCAGACCCAGGCACAGCACCGGCTGGCTCATGACGCTGTCGATGGGCGTGGAAAGCGGCAGACCGGGCAGGGTCACCCGGCCCAGCACGTCATGGCGCGTCAGGATCCCCAGTGCGCCACGGTTCGCCTCGTCGGTGACCAGCACCGAGCCGATGCGTCGATCGTGCATGGTCTGCAGCGCCTGCTGCAGCGGTTGCTTCGGCCGCACGCAGACCACGTCCCTGCGCGGCAGCCTTGAAAGCGGCGCCGCCAGCGTCTGTTCGGCCAGGGCATGCTCACCGAAGCTGCGCTGAAGGGCCTGGCGCGATTGGCTCAGCAGCTGTTGCACGCGGTTGTTCAGGAAGTCGGCGAAGGGGGCGCTCTGGGCTGCCAGGGCATGCATTTCGGCCACAGGCAAACTCAGGCAGAAGGTGTCGGCCAGGGCGGTATAGACCGAGGTGACCGCCCGTCCGCCGAGCGCCGCGCCAATGGGAAACAGGTCGCCGGCCTCGAGTTCGAAGCCGGGCGCTTCGTTGGCGCTCTGGGCGCCGCCCACACGGCCGCGACGAATGAAGTGCAGGACTGCCACCACGCCGAAGCTGCTGTCGAGGGCGATCTCGCCCGGCTCGAAGTAGTGTTGCGAACAGTGCTCGACGAAGCGCTGCACATGGCTGGCACCCATCTGTGCGAAGGGCGCGAAGCCGAGCAACTCGGTCTGCAGGTGGTTCAGCAGCTGGGGCGATGGGCTGGTGGACATGGTCGACTGTGCCGGGCCGCCGGGGTCTTTCAGGATAATCCAGGGCGTGTCGAAACCCCATCCTCCGAATCCCTGGCGCTTGTCGGTCGCTCCGATGATGGACTGGACCGACCGCCACTGCCGCCACTTCCACCGGCTGATCACGCGCCATGCGCGGCTCTACACCGAGATGGTCACCACCGGTGCGCTGTTGCATGGCGATGTGCCGCGCCACCTCGACTTCGGCGCGGCCGAACACCCGCTGGCGCTGCAGCTTGGCGGCAGTGAGCCGGTGGACTTGGCGGCTTGCGCCCGGCTGGCCGAAAAGTGGGGTTACGACGAGGTGAACCTCAACATCGGCTGCCCCAGCGAACGGGTGCAGCGCGGTGCCTTTGGTGCTTGCCTGATGGCCGAGCCGCTGTTGGTGGCCGAGTGTGTGCGCGCCATGCGCGACGCCTGCAGCCTGCCGGTGACGGTCAAGCACCGCATCGGCATCGACCGTGAGCATGGCGACGACCGCGACCACGCCTTCCTGCGCGACTTCGTCGGCACCGTGGCCGAACGCGGCGGCTGCCAGGTCTTCATCGTCCATGCCCGCAACGCCTGGCTGCAGGGCCTGAGCCCGAAGCAGAACCGCGAGCTGCCGCCGCTGCGCCATGCGCTGGTGCACCGACTGCGGCAGGACTTTCCTGCGCTGACCTTCGTGCTCAACGGCGGCATTCGCAGCGACGAGCAGATCGCCGAGCACCTGCAACATCTGGACGGGGTGATGGTCGGGCGGCAGGCCTATCACGAGCCCTGGTCGATGGCGAACTGGGACACGCGCTTCTTCGGCACGACCGAGCGCCAAGCGAGCATGGGTGGGCACAGCGAGGGCAGCGACGGCAGCGAAGACCGCAGAGACAAGGTCGAGGCAGACATGGTGGCCTACCTCGAGCAGCTGGCAACGGAAGGCTCCGCATGGCCCACGGCTGCGCGCCACATGCTGGGCTTGCGCAACGGCCAACCCGGCGCTCGACGTTGGCGCCAGGTGTGGTCGGACCACCGCCTGCGCGGCCACCGGCCGGCCGACGTCCAGCGCATGGCCCACGACGCACGCCTGGAAACCTCGGCAGCTTCGGCGCGCACCGAAGCCGGGGTCTGATGTTCGGCAACCCCAACAACAAAGGATCGACCCCATGACCGAACCCGTGCTGGCCCTCATCGGCGGCAGTGGTCTGTACGACCTGCCCGGGCTCACCGATACCCGCTGGGTCACGGTCGACACGCCCTGGGGTGCGCCTTCCGATCAGGTGTTCATGGGCCGGCTGGACGGCGCGCAGCTGGCCTTCCTGCCGCGCCACGGCCGCGGCCACCGCATCCCCCCGAGCGAGGTCAACTACCGCGCCAACATCGCAGCGCTGAAAAGTCTGGGTGCCACCGATGTGCTGAGCCTGTCGGCAGTGGGCGGCCTGCGAGCCGATCTGCCACCGGGCACCTTCGTGGTGGTGGACCAGTTCATCGACTGCAGCTTTGCGCGCAGCAAGAGCTTCTTCGGCACCGGTTTGGTGGCCCATGTGTCGATGGCGCAGCCGGTGTGCCCGCGCCTGGGGGACCATGTGCAGGCGGCACTGTCGCAACAGGGCGTGCCGCATGTGCGCGGCGGCACCTATGTGGTGATCGAGGGCCCGCAGTTCTCGACCCTGGCCGAATCGCAGCTGTACCGATCGTGGAATGCCAGCGTGATCGGCATGACCAACATGCCCGAAGCCAAGCTGGCACGCGAAGCCGAGCTTTGCTATGCGTCGGTGTCGATGGTCACTGATTTCGACTGCTGGCACCCGGCACACGATGCCGTGACCGTCGATGCGGTGATCCGAGTGCTGCTCTCCAATGCGGTGGCGGCCAAGACCCTGGTGGCGGGGCTTGCCGCCGTGGTGACTGCCGATGCGTACGCTGACGCCTGTGCCTGCCGGCATGTGCTGGACCATGGCCTGATTACCTCACCCGAGGCGCGCGACCCGGCGATGGTGAAAAAACTGCAAGGGATCGCGGGGCGGGTGCTGTGAATTTCCTGCAGCCCGCGCACGATCGCACTGCGTCGCCATGCAGGTAGCAGGCCGCGCCTTGCGGCCGCTGCGCGCGCTGGCCGACCGGACGGCCATCGAGATCATCGACCAGCGCTGCCTGCCGCACGAATTGCGCTTCGAGCGGCTGCGCTCGGCAGCCGAGGTCCAGACCGCCATCCGCGACATGTGGCTGCGCGGCGCGCCGCTGATCGGTGCCGCGGCCGCCTATGGTCTGGCGCTGCGGATGAGCGCTGACGCATCCGACCACGCACTGTCGAGTGGTGCCGCGATGCTGCGCGATGCCAGGCCCACCGCTGTCAACCTGCGCTGGGCCACCGACCGCATGCAGGCACTGCTGCAGCCACTGCCGCCCGAACAGCGTGCCGCTGCGGCCTGGAACGCAGCCGATGCCATTGCCGAAGCCGATGTGGCGGTCAATGCCGCGATCGGCCGCCATGGCCTGCCGCTGTTGCAGGCGATCGCCGAGCGCAAGCCCGGCAAGCCCGTGCAGGTGCTGACCCACTGCAACGCCGGCTGGCTGGCCACCGTCGACTGGGGCACGGCCACCTCGCCGATCTATCAGTCCCACGCGGCGGGAATCGACATCCATGTGTGGGTCGACGAAACCCGTCCGCGCAACCAGGGCGCAGGCCTCACCGCATGGGAGTTGGGGCAGGCCGGCGTGCCGCACACCGTGGTTGCCGACAACGCCGGTGGCCACCTGATGCAGCGTGGGCAGGTCGACCTGGTGATCGTGGGCTGCGACCGCGTCACCGCCCGCGGCGATGTCTGCAACAAGATCGGCACCTACCTGAAAGCGCTGGCCGCCCGCGACAACGGCGTGCCGTTCTATGCCGCGATGCCGATGTCGACACTGGACCTGGCCATGGCCGACGGACTGCAGGAGATACCGATCGAAGCCCGCAGTGGTCGCGAAGTCACGCATGTCAGCGGGCGCGATGCCGATGGCCGCATCGTCGAGGTGCAGCTCACCCCCGATGGCTCGGCGGCCGCCAACCCGGCGTTCGATGTGACACCGGCGCGGCTCGTCACCGGGCTCATCACCGAGCACGGGGTCGTCGCTGCCGATGAGACGGCTTTGCGTGCGCTCGGAGATCGCCGTTGAACAGCGCCGCCAACGCCACCGATCCTGAAGTCGCTGTAGTCGCTGAAGCCGCTGTAGCTGCCATGCGCCGCCTGGACGCACTCGGTCTGAACCGAGGCAGCACCGGCAACCTGAGCCTGCGTTGCAGCCGCAACGGCCGCAGCGGCATGCTGATCACCCCCACCGGCATGTCGGCCGACGACCTGCGTCCGCCCGACATGGTCTGGATGGACCTGAGCGATGGCCGCATCGAAGGCGCTTGGCAGCCGTCGTCGGAATGGCACCTTCACCGCGCCATCCTCAACGCGCGGCCCGAGGTCAATGCCGTCGTCCACACCCATGCCGCGCATGCCACGGCACTGGCCTGCCTGCGGCGGCCGCTGCCGGCCTTTCACTACATGGTGGCGGTGGCGGGCAGCGATTCGGTGCCCTGCGTGCCTTACGAACTGTTCGGCACCGAAGCGCTGTCGCAAGCCGTGGTGCAAGCGCTCCACGACCGCGATGCCTGCCTGATGGCCAACCACGGCATCGTCACGGCCGGCACCAGCCTGCCGCAGGCGATGAAGGTGATGCTGGAGATCGAGTCGCTGTGCGGCGTGTACCTGCAAGCGCTGTCGGTGGGCGAGCCAGTGCTGCTGTCGGCCGAGCAGATGGCCGCGGTGATCGACCGCTTCAAACGCTACGGCAAGACCGTTCGAACCGACTGACCGTTGGTTGAAGCGACGGATGCCGGCCCGGCGCCGAGCGCGCGCAAGGCTTCTTCGGCCTCGGCTCTGGCAGGCTGGATGCGTTGCAACTCGACCAGCAGCTGCACCGCCTGTTGCGGCTCGGTCTCGGCCAGCGCGGCCGCCATCTGCAGCAGCGGGTCGTAGGCGGGGCGGAAGTCGGGACTGGTGCGCAGCACCGACAGCAGCGGCGCTTGCACCTGCGCCAGCATCTGCCGCACATCGGCGCTGGGTTGCACGCTGCGGCCCGCCAGGATGAAGCGGTTGCGTGCGGTCCAGTAGTCGGCCTGCCGGCGCGCGGCGTCGGGGTCGGCCTGAACGTTCAGCAACTCAGCGGGCTGAATTTGCCATTCGGCCAGCAGCGCCAGCAGGCGGTCGCGGGGCAATGAATCCGGTGCGTAGGTGAGGCGCGGCGCCAGGTAGGCCACCACCGGATGGTCGTCGCTGTTGACCGGTGCCCCGGCCGCAAATGCCGCCAGCGATGCCGGGCCGGCGACGACGCTGCCCAGCAGCGCCCACGCATCGTCGATGCCGAAGGCGGCAGGCGAACGCGGCAGGTGGGATGCATCCAGCCGTGCCTGCAGGCCAGCGAGGTCGAAGCGCGGGCTGTCCGGCCGCACCAACAAGCCGAGCACGGGCGTCTGCAGGCTGTTCGTGGCGAGGATCGCAAAGCCGCCGGGGTTGACGCGCACGAAGGCCGCGACGATCGAGCGCAGCGTTGGGAGGTCCAACTGGTGCAGCGGCAGCCACTGGCAGAAGAGTCCGCCCGGCGCCAGCCGCTCACGCACCGCGCGAAAGTGCTCGACCGTGTAGAGCGAACCCGAGCCGCTGCGCGCCGGGTGAAAGTTGTCGGACACGATCAGGTCGTAGGCTCGGTTGCTGGCGCGAACGAAGCGCCGCGCATCGGCGGCGATCAGGCGCAGCCGTGGGTTCTGCAGATCGCCGCCCACCGCTGCGGCGAAGTGCGCCGATGCGGCGATCACCTCCGGCAGCAGTTCGACCGCATCGACCTGCAGCTTCGGGTCGAGCGCGGCCGAGCGCGCTGTCACGCCGGTGCCCAGGCCCAGGAACAGCGCGCGCCGCGGCTCGGGGTGCAGCAAGAGCGGCAGCAGTGCCTGCCGGGCATCGGCCAGCAGCGACGAACTGCTGCCTTCCTGCTGGCGGTTGTCGATGCGCAGGCGACGCACGCCCTGCGCGTCTTCGACCACGCTGACTGCCGCCGTCGCGCCTTCGTCGTAGCCGACCACGCGACCGCCTGCGGGCAGGTCGATGAACACCAGCGGCGGCGCCCACA
>JBBSPW010000050.1:0-21093 GCA_038258365.1 Burkholderiales bacterium
AGCGCCAGCAGCATCGCAGTGATCGGCGCATAGAGCGCCGACAGGATCACGCCGTAGGCCAGCGGAAAGGCGGCCAGCAAGCCACCGCCACCCAGCACCAGCCAGGTCTCGTTGCCGTCCCAGACCGGGGCGATGCTGTTCATCGCGGTGTCCCGGTCGGTGCCCACCGGGAAGGCCGGAAACAGGATGCCGATGCCGAGATCGAAGCCGTCCATCACCACATAGACGAACAGCGCGAAAACGATGATCGCGGCCCAGATCAGGGTCAGGTTGGTGTCCATGGTGCGGCCGCCTAACGACTCGGCACGGCTTCGGGCTTCACCGCGGCCACCGGCGTGATGCCGGCTGCGCGATCCGGCGCGCGCGGGGCGTCGGGCTCGTGCGCCACCGGTGGCTTGTGCATCAGCTTCAGGATGTAGGCGACGCCGGCGCCGAAAACCGCGAAATACACCACCACGAAAGCCAGCAGCGAAGCCGCCACCGCAGGCGCTGCCAGCGGCGATGCCGACTCTGCCGTGCGCATCAAACCGGTGATGGTCCAGGGCTGGCGGCCGACCTCGGTGGTGACCCAGCCGGCCAGCACCGCCACCAGACCCGAAGGCGCCATGGCGATCGCAAAGCGGTGCAACAGTGGCCAGTCGTAGAGACGCTTCTTCCAGCGCGCATAGAGACTCAAGGCGCCCAGCGCCACCATCATGAAGCCGAGCCCCACCATGATCCGGAACGACCAGAAGACGATGCCGATCGGCGGTTCGTTCTCGTCCGGCACGGTATCGAGCCCCGCCAGCGGCGCGTTCAAATCGTGCTTCAGGATCAGCGACGAGGCCTTTGGGATCTGGATCGCGTAGTCGATCCGTTTCTCGGCACTGTTCGGAATGCCGAACAGGATCAGCGGTGCCCCATCGGGGTGGCTGTCGTAGTGGCCTTCCATCGCCATCACCTTGACGGGCTGGTGTTCCAGCGTGTTCAGGCCATGCAGGTCGCCCAGAAAAATCTGCACCGGGGCCACCAGCGCCGCCATCCACATCGCCATCGAAAACATGGTCCGCACCCGCGGGTTGACCGTTCCGCTGCGCCGGTCGCGCAACAAGTGCCAGGCGCCGACCCCGCCGACGATGAAGGCGGTGGTCAGGTAGGCCGCGGTGATGGTGTGCGCCAGCCGGTACGGAAAGCTCGGGTTGAAGACGATGTCGAACCAGCTGCCAGCAGGAATGAACTGGCCGACCGCGTTGGTGGTGAAGCCGGTGGGGGTCTGCATCCAGCTGTTGACCGACAGGATCCAGAAGGCCGAGATAAAGGTGCCGAGGGCGACCATCACCGTTGCCGTGTAGTGAAGTTTCTTGCCGACCTTGTTCATGCCGAACAGCATCACGCCAAGGAAGCCCGCTTCCAGGAAGAAGGCGGTCAGCACCTCGTAGGCCATCAACGGTCCGATGATCGGGCCGGCCCGGTCCGAAAACACCGCCCAGTTGGTGCCGAACTGATACGACATGACGATGCCCGATACCACCCCCATGCCGAACACCAGCGCGAAGATCTTGACCCAGTAGCGGAACAGGTCCAGGTACATCGCCTTGCCGGTTTTCAGCCACAGACCTTCTAGCACCGCGAGATAACTCGCGAGGCCGATGGTGATGGCCGGGAACAGGAAGTGAAAGCTGACCGTGAACGCGAACTGGATGCGCGCCAGCAGCAGGGCTTCTGGGAGGTTGCTCATGTCAGAGGGACATCATTGGGATTCGTGTAAACCCTGATTGTCGGCGCGCTGACGCCCACCCGCCAGCACCTGAGCCAACCCCGCCAGGCTGTCGAGGTTATGGGCGGGCAGGAACCGGTCCACATGCGGCAGCATCGCGCGGATGCCGGTGGCGCGCGGTTGGAATGCGTCGAAGCGCAAGAGCGGGTTGAGCCAGATCAGCCGCCGGCAACTCTTGTGCAGGCGCTCCATCTCGAAAGCGAGTTGTTCGCAGCGCGGGTCGTCGGGGGTGCCGTGTTCCAGGCCGTCGGTGATCAGCAAGAGCGTCGCGCGGTTGCCGAGCACGCGCCTGGACCAGTGCCGGTTGAACTCGCCCAGGCAGGCGGTGATGCGCGTGCCGCCCGACCAGTCCTGCACCTGCTGCACGACGCGGTTGACCGCGATGTCGGGGTCGCGCTGGCGCAGCGCACGCGTGGTACGGGTGAGGCGGGTGCCGAAGACGAAACTCTCGACATGCGGGTCGGCATGGCCGATCGCATGGGTGAAGTGCAGCAGCATGCGCGAATATCGGCTCATCGAACCGGAGATGTCGGCCAGCACCACCAGGGGCGACGGTTGCGCGCGCGGGCGGCGCCAGCGCATCTGCCACAGCTCGCCACCGTGTCGTGCCAGCGCTTGCAATGTCGCGCGGCCGTCGGGCCGGCCGGGTGACCGCGCGCGTTGGCTGCGGCGGGTGGTCATCGGTTCGGCCAACAACGGCAGCTGCCGCAGCAGCGCCTGCGCGGCGCGCCACTCGTCGGCCGTCATGGTGTCGAAGTCGGCCTTCTGCAGCAGCTCGCGTTCGTTCCAGGTCAGGGTGGCGTCGACCTCGATCTTCTCGGGTGGCGGCGGACGGTTCGGCGGCTGGTCGGGCTGGTGCGGAAACAGCGCATCGGCCAGGCGCCGGTTCTCGGGCAGTGGCGCCATCTCGGTCTTGGCCTGCACGCGCGGCAGCAGCATCGCCATCATCCGACCGGCGATGTCGGGGTCGCGCCAGAAGAGCGCGAATGCTTGGTCGAACAAGGGCTGGTGCTCGACCCGGTCGAGCAGGCAGGCGGCCAAGGCATCGTGGAAGTCACGCTTCGATTCGAGCCCGCCGACCTGCAATGCGCGGGTGGCGAGCGCAATCCGGTCGGTGCCCAGCGGCAGGCCGGCGGCGCGCAGCACGCGGCCGAAATGCATCAGGTTCTCGGCCAGGCGGCCAGGAAGACCGGGAAGACTGGGCGCCGGTGGCAGCTCGTTTTCGGGCGGCGCGCTTTGCGCAGCGGCAGCCGTCACAGCCGCTGGAATCGAGGGCACTGACATCGTCGCATTCTGCCGCCGTGTTTTGGGGCCGATGCCGCCGCAGCCGGCATGCCTTTCAAAGGCCCGCTAAGCTGCGCGCCCGATGCCCAGCCGCCTTGCTTCTGCTCCCGACCAGTCGCTCTCAGCCGATGCCCGCAAGCTCGCGCGCCGCGCGGGGCTGCGGTATGTGGGCGACGACGAGCCGGGCTGCACGCGCGAACCGCTGAAGCCATTGGCCGAAGGCGAAGCTCCGAGGGCCAACACCTTTCGCTACCGCGACACGAAGGGCAAGCTGCTGCGGGACGAGTGCACGCTGGACCGCATCCGCAAGCTGGCGATTCCACCCGCCTGGCAACAGGTCTGGATCTGCGCCGATGCCGCCGGGCACCTGCAGGCCACCGGCCGCGACATCAAGGGCCGCAAGCAGTATCGCTACCACACGGCCTGGCAAGCCGGCCGCGGCGAAACCAAGTTCGATGCGATGCGGCAATTCTGCCAGGTGCTGCCGCGCATCCGCAGGCGAGTGGAAAGCGAGTTGGCTGCGTCGAACAACCAACTGACACACGACCGCGTGCTGGCGGCTCTGGTTCGTTTGCTGGACACCACCTGGCTGCGCATCGGCAATGCCGAATACGCGCGCAGCAACCGCAGCTATGGCTTGTCGACCTTGCGCCGGAGGCATGTGGGCAAAGACAGCACGGACGGCAAGCACCTGCGGCTGGCCTTCAAGGGCAAGAGCGGGGTGCAGCATGAAGCCCGCATCACCGATCGCCGCGTCGTGCGGCTCGTGCGGCGCTGCCAGGAGCTGCCGGGGCAAGCGCTGTTCCAGTATCTGGACGCCGATGGCAAGGCGCACAAGATCGACTCTGCCGATGTCAACGACTGGCTCGCCGAAGCTGCTGGCGGGCACGTCACCGCCAAGAACTTCCGCACCTGGCATGGCAGCGTGCTGGCGCTGGAGCTGACGCTGGCCGCGTGTGCCGAAAACGCCGAACCTTGCAAGCCCACCGATGTCTTGCGTTCAGTCGCCAAGCGGCTCGGCAACACGCCGGCGGTGTGCAAAAAGGCCTACGTGCACCCGCAGGTGCTGACGCTGTCGGCCGGGCTGGCAGACGAGACCATGCGCGCGGCGGCACGTGATGCGCCTTGGGCGTTGCAGGCTCCGCCCAAACGCGGTTTGATGGCCGCCGAGCGGCGCTTGCTCGCGATGTTGGGCGGTTCGAAACGAAAGCCGCGCGCGGTTGAAACCAAGCTTCCCGCCGCGGAACCGGCTTCGCCGGGCCGCAAGCGGACGCCTCCCGCGGGGGGGTAGCGAGCGCTAGCGAGCTCGCGGGCTCAGGTCCGTTGCTGCCGCACCTGCTCCAGCAGCTTGGTCGCCTCGGAACCCTGCAACTTCTGGATGTCGTCCTGATACTTCAGCAGCACGCCCAGCGTGTGGCCGACCACTTCGGGGTCCAGCACCAGCGTGTCGAGTTCCATCAGCGCCCGCGTCCAGTCGATGGTTTCGGCAATGCCGGGGTGCTTGTACAAATCCATGCCGCGCAGCCGCTGCACGAAGGCGACGATCTGCTGCGACAACGCCGCCGGCGCACCCGGCACGCGGCGCGCCAGGATCTGTGCTTCGCGTTCTGCAGTGGGAAAACCGACCCAGTGATAGAGGCAGCGGCGCTTGACCGCATCGTGAATCTCGCGGGTGCGGTTGCTGGTCAGCACCACGATCGGTGGCTTGCGCGCGGTCACGGTTCCGAACTCGGGGATCGTGATCTGGAAGTCCGACAGCACTTCCAGCAGGAAGGCTTCGAAGGGCTCGTCGGCGCGGTCGAGCTCGTCGATCAGCAGCACCGGCGGCTCGGCAGTGGCCGGCTGCGGGTCGATGGCCTGCAGCAGCGCACGGCGGATCAGGAAGCGGTTGCTGAAGAGGTCCTGCGCGAGCTGCTCGCGGCTGTGGCCTGCGTTGCCTGTGGCCTCGGCTTCGGCCAGACGAATCTCCAGCATCTGGCGCGCATAGTTCCATTCGTAGGCCGCCCCGGCAAGATCCAGCCCTTCGTGGCACTGCAGGCGGATCAGCCGCCGGCCGAGCATCGTCGCGAGGGTCTTCGCGATCTCGGTCTTGCCGGTGCCGGGCTCGCCTTCCAGCAGCAGCGGACGCTGCAGGCGCAAGGCCAGGAAGACGGTGGTGGCCAGCGCCCGCTCGGGCACATAGTCCAGCGCCAGCAAGCGGGCTTCGGTGTCGTCGATGCTGGCGGGCAGGGCGTGGAGGTCGGCGTTGTCGTCTGCAGGGGTTGGGTCCATCGCGTCGGATTCTGGCAGCAGCATCGGCAGCCCCCGACTTACAGTGCCACGCAGCCGACCGGCACTGCGTCTGCGCGCGGCACCGCCCGGCTTCGTGTCCTGATTGCAAACGTCTCGAGGAGTGCAGCGTGGCGACGATTCCTGCAAGCGTGGGCCCACGCTATCCGCAAGTGGTGGTGTTGTTCGGCGCCACCGGCGACCTGGCGCGGCGCAAGCTGCTGCCGGGCTTGTTCCATCTGGCCAGCGCCGGCTTCATCCCCGACTGCCGGATCATCGGCGTCTCGCTCGAAGCACTGGACGCAGATGCTTTTCGCGCCCACGCGCGCGCAGCGCTGGACGAGTTCTCTGCACGCGCGGTCACCGAAGCCGATTGGCAGACCTTTGCCCAGCGGCTGGACTATGTGCCGCTGTCATCGGGTGCGGCTGCGGTCAAGTCCGCGGTCGATGCGGCCGAGGCCACCTTCGCCACCGAATGCCGGCGCTTGCACTACCTGAGCGTGCCGCCGAACGCCGCTTTGTCGGCGGTGCGGCTGCTGGGCGAAGCCGGCTTGGTGGAGCGCTCGCGCATCGTGATGGAGAAACCCTTCGGCACCGATCTGGCGAGTGCGGTGTCGCTGAACGAACAATTGCACGAGGTCTTCGCCGAAGAGCAGATTTTCCGCATCGACCATTTCCTCGGCAAGGAGCCGGCGCAGAACATCCTGGCCTTCCGCTTCGCCAACGGTTTGTTCGAGCCGATCTGGAACCGCAACTTCATCGACCATGTGCAGATCGATGTGCCCGAAACCCTGGGTCTGGGCACCCGCGCGGCCTTCTACGAAGCCACCGGCGCCTTTCGCGACATGGTGGTCACGCACCTGTTTCAGATCCTCGCCTTCGTGGCGATGGAGCCGCCGACCTCGCTGGAGCCCGCACCGATCGGCGAAGAGAAGAACAAGGTCTTCCGCAGCATGCTGCCGATCGAGCCGCGCCATGTGGTGCGCGGGCAGTACACCGGCTACCGAGCCGAGCCGGGTGTGAATCCGGAATCCGAAGCCGAGACGTTCATCGCGTTGAAGTGCTCGATCGACAACTGGCGCTGGGCCGGGGTGCCGTTCTATTTGCGCACCGGCAAGAAGCTGGCCGAGGGGCAGCGCATCATCTCGATCGCGTTTCGCGAGCCGCCGAAGAGCATGTTTCCGCCCGGATCGGGTGTCGGTGCGCAAGGGCCCGATCACCTGACCTTCGACCTGGCCGATATCTCCAAGATGTCGCTGAGCTTCTACGGCAAGCGACCCGGCCCCGGCATGCGGCTCGACAAGCTCAGCCTGCAATTCGCGATGCACGACACCGGCTTGATCGGCGATGTGCTGGAGGCGTATGAGCGCTTGATCCTGGACGCGATGCGCGGCGACCGCACGCTGTTCACGACCGCAGAAGGCATCGAGCGTTTGTGGCAGGTGTCGACACCGCTGCTGGAAGCGCCACCGCCGGTGCGGCTGTACGCGCCGGGGTCATGGGGGCCGAATGCGATCCATCAGTTGGTGGCGCCGCATGCGTGGCGACTGCCGTTCGAGCGGGTGTGGCGGGATCCGAATCCGACAGAGGCTTGATGGCGCGCAGCCGACAGCGTAGGATTCCAATTTCCGATTCCAACTTGAACGAGGGCGTCATGCTCGTCACCGACAAAGGCCAGGTCACGATCCCGAAGCCGTTGCGCGATGCGGCGGGCATTGGCCCTGGAACGCGCGTTGTCTTTTCATTGAGCGGCAGCAGCATCGTGGTGACACCGGTTTCGACCGGCATCGTCGACGATCGGCGCGAGCGCATGAAGGCAGCCGGAGCGAAGGCGTGGCGAACCATGGATCCGGCTTTTCAGCAGCTGAGCAGTGACGAGATCATGGAATTCATCCGGGGCGACGCACCGATGCCGGTGGCCAAGTCCAAGGGCAAGCCGAAGGCCAAGCAGCCGGTCGACAGCGCCGGGAAACGGTCCGCAGTTTCAAACGCACGCTGAGCAAGCGGTTTGGCAGGCACTTACCAAGGCGATGCCGGGTTTCTGGTCGACACCAACATCTGGGTCGACTGCATGGACGGCAACAGCGCGTGGCAATCCTGGTCGCTCAGCCAGCTGCAGGGGTGCATCGAGCGAGCGCCGTTGCATGTGAACATCATCATCTTCACCGAGCTGTTGTTGCCCAACCCCGATCCGCAGGCGATCGACGATGTGTTCGACGTGTTCGAGGCCAGACGCAGCCCTCTGCCATGGGGTTGCGCTGCACTGACGGCTCGCGCATTCAGCGAGTACCGCCGCCGCGGCGGCACTAAGACCCGCCCGATGCCGGACTTCTACATCGGCGCTCATGCCGCTGTCGCCAACCTCAGCGTGCTGACCCGCGACCCCGCCGGTTACCGCAGCTACTACCCGAAGCTGCGGTTGATTTCGCCCTGAACTGTTGACGGCTGCTGTCGCGCCGCCGCTGCTTCAACCCACCGCGCGAGCCGCCAGCACCGGGATCAACGCAGCCCGGTACTCGGCCGAGCCATGCAGGTCGCTGTTCAGGTCGTCGGCCGGCACCGTGGCGCCTTTCAGCGCCGCCGCCGACCAGTCGGCCGCCAGCCTGTCTTCCAGCGACTGCACGCGGAACACACCCCCAGCGCCGGCGCCGGTCACCGCCACGCGTGTGCCGGCCGGGCCCTTGCTGACGAACACGCCCACCAGGCTGAAGCGCGACGCCGGGTTCTTGAACTTCTGCCAGCCGGCTTTCTCTGGGATCGGAAAGCTGACCGCGGTGATGACTTCAGCCTCCACCAATGCGGTCGTGTAGATGCCGGCGAAGAAGTCCTCGGCCTTGATCTGGCGCTGGTCGGTGTGGACCGTGGCGCCCAGCCCCAGCACCGCTGCGGTGTAACAGGCAGCCGGGTCGTTGTTGGCGAGGCTGCCGCCCAGCGTGCCGCGGTTGCGCACCTGGCGGTCGCCTATGTTGCCGGCCAGCTCGGCCAGTGCCGGGATCGCCTGCTGCACCTCTTTGGAGGCCGCCACTTCGGCATGGGTGCAGCCGGCGCCGATGGTGATCGACTGACCGTTCCGCGTGATGCCTTTCATCGCGTCGATGCCGTTGACATCGATCAATGCCGTTGGCGCGATCAAGCCGAGCTTCATCGATTGCAGCAGGGTCTGCCCGCCGGCGATCAGCTTGGCGTCTTCTTGGCCGGCGGCCTTGGCGGCGTCGGCCACCGACTTCGGGTTGTGGAGTGCGAATGCTTGCATGGGGTGGTCCGGGCTCAGGTTGCGGCGGTCTGGACAGGGAGCGTCACGGTGGAGGCCGCTGGCTTCGCAGCTGCCGGGGGCGTGGATGCCGCCCCTTGCACCGCCTTCCAGACGTTGTGCGGTGACGCCGGCATCGGCACGTCCTTCACACCCAGCGCATGGCAGATGGCGTTGATCAGCGCTGGCGGGCTGCCGATGGCGCCGGCCTCGCCGCAGCCCTTGACCCCCAGCGGGTTGTGCGTGCAGGGCGTGCCTTTCATCGTCTCGACCTTGAAGTCGGGCAGGTCGTTGGAGCGCGGCATCGCATAGTCCATGTAGCTGCCGGTCAGCAATTGCCCGCTGACCGGGTCGTAGACACCGTTCTCCATCAGCGCTTGACCCAGGCCCTGCGCGATGCCGCCATGCACCTGGCCTTCGACGATCATCGGGTTGATGACGTTGCCGAAGTCGTCGCAAGCGGTGAAGCGCTCCACACGCACTTGCCCGGTCGCCGGGTCGACCTCGACCTCGCAGATGTAGGTGCCGGCCGGGTAGGTGAAGTTGCTGGGGTCGTAGAAGGCGTTCTCGTTCAGCCCCGGCTCCAGCTTGTCGTGCGGAAAGTTGTGCGGCACATAGGCGGTCAGCGACACGTTGGAGAAAGGCACGCTCTTGTCGGTGCCGGCCACCTTGAACTCGCCGTTCTCGAACACCACATCGGTGTCGGCTGCTTCCATCAGGTGCGCAGCGATCTTCTTGCCTTTGGCGATCACCTTGTCGAGCGCCTTGACGATGGCGGTGCCGCCCACCGCCAGCGAGCGGCTGCCGTAGGTGCCCATGCCGAACAACACCTTGCCGGTGTCGCCATGCTGGATGTCCACGTCCTCGATCGGAATGCCGAGCTTGTCGGCCACCACCTGCGCGAAGGTGGTCTCGTGCCCCTGGCCGTGGCTGTGGCTGCCGGTGAACACCGTCACCTTGCCGGTGGGGTGCACGCGCACCTCGCCGGCTTCGAACAAGCCGGCGCGCGCACCGAGCGCACCCGCCACGCTGGAAGGCGCGATGCCGCAGGCTTCGATGTAGGCGCTGTAGCCCAGGCCGCGTTTCAAACCCTTGGCTTCGGATGCCTGCTTGCGGGCTGCGAAGCCTGCTACATCGGCCAGCTCGATCGCGCGCGCCATCGTGGCTTCGTAGTCGCCCACGTCGTAGGTCAGGCCCACCGGCGACGCATACGGAAACTCGGTGATGAAATTCTTGCGTCGCAACTCGGCCGGGTCGATGCCGAGTTCGTGTGCTGCGGTTTCCACCATGCGTTCGACCACATAGGTGGCTTCGGGCCGCCCGGCGCCGCGGTAGGCATCCACCGGCGCGGTGTTGGTGAACACCGAGGTCACCGTGGCGACGATCTTCGGCGTGGCGTACTGGCCGGCCAAGAGCGTGGCGTAGAGGATCGTCGGCACAGCCGAGCCGAAGGTGCTGAGGTAGGCGCCCAGGTTGGCGGTGGTGTCTACCCGGAAGCCGATGAATTTGTGGTCCTTGTCCAGCGCCAACTCGGCGGTGGTCAGGTGGTCGCGGCCATGGGCGTCCGACAGGAACGATTCGCTGCGTTCGGCCACCCACTTGATCGGGCGGCGCACCCTTTTGCTGGCCCACACCAGCGCGGTTTCTTCGCCGTACAAGAAAATCTTGCTGCCGAAACCGCCACCGACATCGGGTGCGACGACGCGCATCTTGTGTTCGGGGATCCCCAGCACGAAGGCGCACATCAAGAGCCGTTCCACATGCGGATTTTGGTTGGCCACATAGAGCGTGTAGCTGTCGTCCGACGGGTTCCATTGCGCATTGGCCGCGCGCGGCTCGATGGCGTTGGGGATCAGGCGGTTGTTGCGCAGGGTCAGCTTGGTGATGTGGGCTGCGCCCTTGAAGGCCTCGTCCACGCCTTCCTTGTCGCCGATGCGCCACTCGAAGCAGCGGTTATCGGCGGCTTCATCGTGCACCGCTGCGCCGGTGGACGTGATGTCGCTAATGTCGATGACCGCCGGCAGCACCTCGTACTCGACCTCGATCAGCAACGCCGCGGCTTGCGCCTGCTGCAGCGTTTCGGCCACCACCAGGGCCACGCGGTCACCGACATAGCGCACCTTGCCGTCTGCCAGCACGGGGTGCTTCGGCTCCTTCATCGGTGTGCCGTCGATGTTGTTGATGAGCCAGCCGCACGGCAGGCCGCCGACTTCCTTGAAATGTTCGCCGGTGTAGATGCCCAGCACGCCCTCGGCGCTGGCAGCGGCATCGGTTTTCAGCGAAGTGATGGTCGCGTGCGCATGCGGGCTGCGCAGAAACACGCCGTGGGTCTGGCCCTGCAGCGTGATGTCGTCGGTGTACTGGCCGTTGCCGGTCAGGAAGCGGTGGTCTTCGCGGCGCTTGACGCTCTGACCGATGAAACCTTGTCTTGCGTTCATCCGGGTACTCCTTGGATTGGACGGGGGGTCGCCAAGCTTCAACGGGTCATGGCTTGAGCGCCCTGGCGCACCGCCTTGACGATGTTCTGGTAGCCGGTGCAGCGGCACATGTTGCCTTCCAGACCCTCGCGGATCACGGCGTCGCTGCCATGGGCGTGGTGTTGCACCAGGTCGATGGCGCTCAACACCATGCCCGGGGTGCAGAAGCCGCATTGCAGACCGTGGCACTCGTTGAAAGCGACCTGCATCGGGTGCAGGCTGCCGTCGGCAGCGGTGATGCCTTCGATCGTGGTCAGCTCGCATCCGGCCACTTGCGCAGCCAGCACCGAGCAGCTCTTGACCGCCTTGCCGTCCAGGAGCACGGTGCAGGCGCCGCATTGCGCGGTGTCGCAGCCGATGTGGGTGCCGGTCAGGCGCAGGTGTTCGCGGATAAAGGTCGACAGCAAGGTGTCGGGTGGCACGTCTTTCTTGACGGATTTGCCGTTGACGTTGAGGGTGAGCTGGGCCATTCGGGTTGTCTCCTGCAGTGGGTCCTGCTCTCGATGCAGGCTGTCTTGGAGCATAGGCATCTGTGCCGCAGCCGCATCAGGGAAACCGAGCGCACGCTGCCTTCTTCACATCCCCGGCAAGGCGAAGGCACAGGTGGCTTCAACACCGACTGCGCTGCCGGGCCTGTCGCAGGGCGCATGCCAGGGCCACCAGCAGCGCGTCGCCGGCTGCATGGCCGGCCGCGTCGTTGAGGGCCTTGAAGCCGTCGAGGTCGATGAAGTAGAGCGTACGGCTCCCGGTGTGAACTGTGCTGGGTCTGCCGAGGCTTCCATGCCTCTGCGCCCGATCGGCGCGAAAATCGCGTCTTCGCTCCTCGGAGTCGCAAATGTTCAAGGTCAGCAGGATCGCGCCGCGCACGCGCTTGGAGGATCTCCGCTTTTCGTCGGACCGCCTCGAGACGCTGCGCGCGGTCGCGGCGCAGCGCACGGGCGCGGTGCTGCTTACCGGGCCCTCCGGCAGCGGCAAGACGCAGGCTGCCGAAGGGCTCGCCAGCACAATCGGATCCGATCTCTTGCGCGTCGACATCGGCCGAGTGGTCAGCCGCTTCGTCGGGGAGACCGAGAAGAATCTGGATCGCCTCTTCGCGACGGCCGCGGCAAGCGGCGCGGTGCTGTTCTTCGACGAGGCGGACGCGCTGTTTGGCAAACGCAGCGATGTCGAAGACAGCCATGATCGCTTCGCCAATGTCGAAGTCAGCTATCTGCTCCAAAAGCTCGAGAGCTACAAGGGGCTCGTCATCCTTGCTTGCACCATGCGCCAGAACATCGATCCCGCATTCCTGCAGCGGTTGCGCCACGTTGTCGAGCTTCCCTGGCCGCTCAAGCGCGATTAGAGCCACTGGCACTCAAGCCGCGGCGCATCGCGGGCGACGCGACCGGTTGCGGTGCAAGCGGGTGCTGATGAAGGGCTGCTTTCCGCTGTTTGGCTGGGTGCGCTCGACTTCGACACGCCGCGCAATATCGGCAGCCGGACCGACTGCGTCGCTGGCTGGTGCAGCGCCTTGGTTCGCAAGGCATTTCCTCGACGGGCCCCAAAGCTTCACTGGGTCGAGCCAACGACGCTGCTGAGCGGCGGCTTCATGGTGCAACTGCGAACCGACGACATCAGCCAACACCGGCTGTTCGCGCGGGCAGCTTTTATGCCACTCGATTCAAGCTCGGTAGCAGCGGCTGCGAGCCACCGCTCGGCAGCCCGACCGGGAGCCCGGCGTCCAGCCGCGCGTTCTCCGGTTTCAACCTTGGCGATGGGCGTGAATCCTGAGACGATGGCCTGCTCCTGCGCCTGCGCCTGCTCCTGCTCCTGCGCCTGCGCCCGCGGCTTCGCTGGAGCCCGAGTTTCGACCGGTGGCTGCCTGATGCAAGAAGCCTCTGTTCATGCCAGCTCGATCGCCGTCTGACGCAGCGCCTGCAGGGTGCACAAGACGCCGGGGCTGGGGGAGTCTGCATGCCAGACCATGCCGAAGGGACCCGGCTCCGAAGTCAGTGTCAGGTCCAGCAGAGCGACATCGCCCCTGGCCGCAAGCCTTCGGGCCAATCCAAGCGACACGACCGTCAACATGTTTGAACCCGCAAGCATGCTGAGGTTGGTCGCGATCGCCGAACTCTCGATCCAGGCCGGCGGCGGCACCAGACCAGCGGAAATGAAGGTGTCGGCTATGCAGCGGCGCAATGCCGTGCCTGTCGGTGGCAGCAGCCAAGGGTGGGCGGCGGCTTCACGCCAACTCGCTGCGATGTCGCGGGCCAAAGGATGGTCCGGCGCACCGATGACCACATGGACGTCGTTGAACAGCACCTCGCAACCGATGCCCTCGGCGAATGCCCTGTCGTGCAGGCGCAGAACGAGGATGTCGTGTTCGCGGCGCAGAAAGCGCGGCCACAGCGTGGCGGCAATGTCGTCGCGCAGGTCGACCAGAAGCTTCGGCAATTCGGCCTTGATCCGAAGCACGGCCTTCGGCACCAGCGACAAGCCCACGCCATGCTGAAAGCCGATGCTCACCTTGCCGCTCTGTCCGGCGCGGAGCGCATCCAGCTCCAGCGTCGTGCGCTCCAGGTCGTCCAGCACGCGTTGGCAAAGTGACAGCACCGGTGCGAGCAAGGGCGTGGGCGAGAGCTGCCGCCCGCGTTCGAACAGGCGTGCGCTGAACGCCGACTCGATCTCCGCCAGCCATTGCGACACCGAAGCCTGGCTCGCATGCAGGACTTCAGCCGCAGCAGTGACGCTGCCGCAACGCGCGATGGTCAGAAGCACCTGCAGATGGCGCAACTTCAGCCGACGGATGACGCTGCTGGCCGACGTTGAATCTGTGGGCATCGGAACTTCTGATGGATCCATCGCAGATCGGCAATTGCACACCGTTTTGTCGGCGTGAATACTTCACGGACAGGGGGCTTGGCGCGGCGAGTCGGCGCGTTCCCTTCCGGTTCAGAGCCAGTTCTGAAGGAAGACGATGCGTCGGGCATCGAGTCTAGCTCTGGCACGGGCAACGGTTTGCTGCCTTGCTGTCTCGCTGCCCGTACCGCGCATGCATCACGGGCCAGGGTTCATCCGTGCCAAAGGCCCAGCCCTTTTCACGCCACCGAACCCAACGAGGATCCACTTTGACGAATGCATCCCAACGCGCCACTGCGGCGCTGGCCTTGATGGCAATGGTCCCCATCGCGGCCCATGCGGTCGATGTGCGGGTCACGGTCACCGGAGTCGTCCACTTCAACGTGATTGCCGGTGGCATGGCCGGCACGCCGCCGGGGGCGCCGGTGTCGATGGCCTTGACTGTGGACTCGAACGCCTTTCTCGACAGCGCGGGCTTCCCGACGCGCGGGTACCGCATCGACCCGGCCTCGTTCTCGATGACGGTGGGCGGCACCGCGGCTCACCAGTGCTGATTTGATGTTGGAGCAATGATGTTGAAAAAACTGGGCGCCGAATGTGTGGGTACCTTCTGGCTGGTTCTGGGCGGCTGCGGCAGTGCCGTGCTGGCGGCCGGGTTTCCGCAACTGGGCATCGGCTTCGTCGGCGTATCGCTCGCCTTCGGCTTGACCGTGCTCACGATGGCCTTCGCCATCGGCCACATCTCGGGCTGTCACCTGAACCCGGCCGTGTCGGTGGGACTGTGGGCCGGCGGCCGCTTTCCGGCGTCAAAGCTCGGCCCCTACATCGCTGCGCAGGTGCTCGGCGGCATCCTCGCCGGGGGTGTGCTCTACCTGATTGCCAGCGGCAAGGCCGGCTTCGATCTGGCTGGCAGTGGCTTTGCCAGCACTGGTTAAGGCGAGCATTCTCCGGGTGCTTATTCGATGATGGCGGCGCTGGTCTGTGAAGTGGTGCTGACCGCGTTTTTCCTGGTCGTCATCCTGGGTGCGACGGCCAAGCGCACACCCGGCGGCTTCGCACCGATCGCCATCGGCCTGTGCCTGACGCTGATCCACCTGATCAGCATCCCCATCACCAACACCTCGGTCAATCCGGCGCGCAGCACGGGTGTCGCGGTCTATGTGGGTGGCTGGGCCACCAGCCAGTTGTGGCTATTCTGGGTAGCTCCCATCGCCGGCGCTCTGCTCGGCGCCGGCATCTATCGCCTGATCGGTGGCGAAGAGGAGCGCTCGATGGGCGACGCATTGACTGCAGCGCGGCCAGGTTCTGCGTCCACCAAGGTGTCTTAGAGGTCGCGAACCATGCCCCTGTTCAGCCGGGCCATTGGTGTCGGTGTCGCCCTGCTGGCGGGGTTGCTCGATGCCAACGGGGCCACGCCTGCCTGCGACACGGCGGCTCCAGCGGCAGTCGTCAGCAGCGTGACGGTGTCGTCTTTCGTCAAGCAGCAACGTAAGGAGGTGCTGACCTTCGTCGGTTATTCCGGCGCCGGCTACGAAGCCCCGGCGACCATGCTGGCGCACGCCAGCCGGGTGCTCGATGCGCAGGACCCCGGCCAGACGCTGGTCAACATCGGCGCCACGGCCGAAGGCATAGGCATGGTCTACGAACTGGCCAGGGCCAAGGGCTTCCCCACCATCGGCATCGTCTCGACGTTGGCGCGAGACGAAGGGGTGCCGATCTCACCCTGCGTCGACTTCGTGTTTTTCATTCCCGACACCCAATGGGGTGGCCGGCTGAGCGGCAGCAATCGCCTGTCCCCAACCTCGGCGGCCATCGTCGCCAACACCACGACGCTGGTGGCGATTGGCGGTGGCGACATCGCGCGCGACGAACTGCTCGCAGCGCGCCGTGCGGGCAAGACCGTGACGTTCCTTGCGGCCGACATGAATCACCAGATCGCCATCGACAAGGCGCAGAGCAAAGGTTTGCCAGAGCCGACCGATTTCAGAGGCTCGGCGCACACGGCGGATGCACCCGACTGCAGCGCACCGGTCACGCAGGCCGACATGAACCGATGCCCTTATGAGGACTTCCTCACTGCCAACGGCGCGCAGGCGGCGGTGCTGAAAAATCTTGCTGACGGCCTGGCGGCGCCGGATCAAAAACGCCTGCGCACGGCGCAAAGAAGCTGGATTGCATGGCGCACCGCGCAGTGTGAGTTCGAGAGCGGGGGCAGCAGCGGCGGCAGTGCACACGAACTGGCGCGCTGGAGTTGCACCGCCAAGCTCACACGCGAGCGCACGGGGGCGTTGGAAAAGTTGGCTGCGTGTCCTGAAGGTGACAGCGCGTGTCCGAGGCGCAAGCCATGAGTTTTGCCCTGACGTTCGTTGGCTCCAACGGCGCGCGCGCCTTGCGCGGCGCAATGCTCGCGGCGCTTGTGGCCTGGACCACATCGTCCGCGCTGGCCGCCCCGATCGCAGAGACTGCATCTGGCAGCGTTGCGGGCACGCAGGCTCAGGAGATTGCGGTGTTCAAGGGAATTCCTTACGCAGCACCGCCCGTCGGTGCTTTGCGCTGGCGCCCGCCGCAGCCTGCTGTCCCCTGGTCCGGCACCCTTGACGCCTCCAAGGTCGGCAGCGCGTGCCCACAGAAACGTGGCCTCTCGCTCGAGGGCGGCGGTGACCCCGGCACACTCGACGAGGACTGCCTCAACCTCAATATTTTCACGCCGCGCGCCGAGTCGGCTGCGCGGTTGCCGGTGATGGTGTGGCTGCACGGCGGCGCGCTGATCTTCGGCGCTGGCGGGCTCCCGCTGTATGACGGCGCTGCGCTGGCCCGCCAGGGCGTGGTGGTGGTCACAGTGAACTACCGCCTCGGGCCGCTGGGCTTCTTTGTGCACCCGGCCATCGAACGCGAGGCACCTGGCGGCGCGGTCAACTTCGGTCTGCTCGACCAGATTGCCGCCATGAAATGGCTGAAACGAAACATTGCCGCATTCGGCGGCGACCCGAACAACGTGACGCTGTTCGGGCAGTCGGCGGGTGCGCAGAGCGTGCTGGCACTGATGAGCTCGCCGCTCTCACGCGACCTGATGCAGCGTGCGATCGTGCAAAGCGCCTACGGTCTGCCGGCCCGCCCCCGCGCCAAGGCGCGCGAGACCGGTGTGCGGGTGGCCAGCGCGGTCGGCCTTCCTGGCGCCGACGCCAGCGCAATGCAGTTGCGCGCGGTGCCAGCGGAAAAACTGGCGGCGCTGGAGGGCGACGACCTGTCGCTCGCGCCCGGATTCATCGTGGGCGACCCGGTCGTTCCAGTGACGCTGGTCGAGGCTTTCCGTGCAGGAAAGCAAGCCGGCATTCCCCTGCTGATCGGCAGCAACAGCGACGAAACCAGCGTGGCGTTGGCTTTCGGGATACGGCCCGCTCAGCTGATCAAAAAAATGGGCGCTGGCGGCGTGCTGGTGCGGCCGCTTTACCGCGATGTCAAAGACGATTCCGAACTCGGCCGCCAAGTGGTGCGCGATGCGGTCTTCACGGCCTTCGCGCGCCGCATGGCAGTGCTGCACGCGGCCAAGGCGCCGGTCTGGCGCTACTACTTCAGCCGCGTACCCGATGGCCTGCGCGGCACACATCCTGGCGTGCCGCACGGTGGGGAAGTACCCCCAGTCTTCGGCACCGGCGATCTGTGCGCCTGCACAGGCGCCACCCCCACCGATGACGATCGGGCTGCCGCGCAAGCTGTGTCGTCACGTTGGGTCAGATTTGCACGCGATGGGCGGCCCGACTTACCCGGCCTGCCAACCTGGCCAGCCGATTCGAAGTTCAAGAGCGTGCTGCTCGAATTCGGCGACAAGCAGGTCGTGCGTTCGGAGTTCATGCGCCACCGGCTCAACACGTTCATTGCCGCCGGAAATCTGCTCGGGCCCTGACGCCTCGGGCATAGCGGGAACCTTCGGTTTCGCCGGCTCCTGGGGCAAGGATTCACCGCCGGACGACCGCCCCCAAGGCATCAGCGCCCCGCTTGCACACCATGACCACCGGTGCCTGGTTGCGGTGTCAGGATCGGCGAAACGGGCTCTGGGCACCATCGAGCCGGGCGCGTTTTGCCGTTCGCAAGGGCCGGTGATGGATGTGATCCACCCTTTCAGCCGCTCGCCGGACAGCGGCGCAATCTTCGCTGCACCGGGCGGCCTGATGCGCAGCGGAGCGCGCTGATCAGCCCCTGCTGCCGGCCGATTCAATCCTTGGCCGGTGTATTTGGGACCGACTCCGGGTCCCGGCCTTGGCAGATCGCTGACCGCGGTCTGACTCAACAGCCTGCTGGCCAGCCGCGATCTTCAGCGCCCAGTGAACTTTTGAAGCCGTCACCCGCCGCCTCCTCTCGTCTGATGAGGACTGGCGGCCGGGCATGTCCGCTCTGAAAGCAGCAACTCGTACTTCCAGGTGAGGGCCGACGAACAAGGCCTTCGTCCACCACCAGGAGTTCGTCACATGCGCCAAGACCTCTCGCACTCGCGTCATCCCTTGCATCGCGCCTGGATCGCACCGGCCGTCGCCGTGGCCTTTATCGGCTCCGTGATCGCCGTCGGCCTGATGTCGACGGTCGGCCCCGATCGCTTGCTGGAAGCGGTCCGGCCGGCGCACCCCGGCGGGCAGCCGCCACCCGTCACCGCGGCAGCGGGCCCCACCCGGCTCGAGCCTTTGGCCGGCACCGGGGTGCCGGACGCCGCTGGTCTGTTCCGAGGCCGCGACACGCTGGTCGAAGAGTCCTCACCCACGTTCTGACCCTCGCTCGCCCAGAAGGAGACCCCATGAAAAACGATCCGATGAACCCGAGCCCGGCCCGCCTGCAGATCCGGAGCGAGGCTCCCTCCGCCCGCGCCTTGCTTCTGGCGGTGGCGGGCGCCGTGCTGGCGCTGTGGACCCTGCTGCAGCTGCTGCCGGCCGACCCGGCTCCGGCGCAGAAGGCGGACCAGACCCTGCAGGAACCGGCGCCGGCTGCATAGCGACCAAAGGAAAGCACCATGAAGATCCGATCTTTTGCCCACTTCCGGTACGGCCGCATCGCGCTGTGGCTGTCGACGCTGGCGCTGCTGGGAACAGCGGCATCGGCGCAGCCGGCGACGGACCGCCTTGTTGAGTCCGAGGCCAGCTCCGATTTCGACGCCGCGCAACTCAGCTACGAGCGCAACCATTGGCCGCAGGCCTACGCGGCCTTCGCCGCGCTGGCCGACCGCGGCGATGCTGGGGCGGCACGCATCGCGCTGCAGATGGCGCGCCATGGGCCGGTGCTGTACGGCAGCCACTTCGCCGCCAGCGATGGGCAACGCCAGCGCTGGGCTGCCTTGGCAGTGTGTGGGGTCGGCGCCGCGAATGCAGGCTGCCGGAGTCACTGAACGGCCGCGACGGGCTGGGGCCTGGACTGCTGATCGACCCGCTCGATTCTTACCTGGCGCTGTCCGCGCCGGGCATCGTGGCCACCGCGATGCACGCCGCTGGCGGCCGCGCGTCGCCACGCGAGGTGGCGCGCAAGTGGCCACATTCCCGCTCTTCATCGCGCTGGTGCGGGCGCTGCTGCCGGTGCCCCTGCCGTTCCCGCCAGTGCTGGGCCTGCAACTGCGCCTGGAAGCGCTGCGCGAAAACCTGCGGCCCCTGTGCCTGGGCCTGAGCCGCAAAAACCACCTTGCCCCATGCCGCAATCTCTGCTCGACGGTGCCCCGGGTGCAGGCGAGACGAGCCTGTTCACCGCATTCGCCGCGCGCGCGGCTACAGAACCGCCGAGGAATCTGCCCGCGCAGTCGTTGCAGAGAGGCAGGCTGCAGGCATGAGCCCACGGCCCGAACCGCGAGCCTTTGCACTGCAGCGCAGCCCGTAGTTCCCCGCTACCCGACGGTGCACTGGCAATGTCATGCTGTCGGTCGCGTCGCACACGTGCGACCTGCCTGCCGGAACGGCAAAGGGCAAAAGGCCAGATGGCCATTACCCGGCGTGCCAACGCGACACTTCAACCACGAGTCCGAATGAACAGAAAAACTTTGCTCGCCACCGCCGTGCTGGTCATCGCGGGTACCGCCCAGGCCCAGGACGGCGGCCAGCTGAACGTCATCTGCTCGGTACAGGCCGAGTGGTGCAACATGCTGCAGACCGTTTTCGCGCGCACCACCGGCATCAAGGTCAACATGTCGCTGAAAGGATCGGGTGAGGCCCTGGCCCAGCTGGTGGCCGAAAAGGCCAATCCGAAGACCGACGTCTGGTTCGGCGGCACCGGCGACCCGCACCTGCAGGCCGCCGAACAGGATCTGACGCTCGAATACAAGAGTCCGTCCTTGCCGCAGCTGCAGGGCTGGGCGCAACAACAGGCGATCCAGAGCAAGTACCGCACGGTGGGGATCTACTCGGGCCCACTCGGCTTTGGCTACAACAGCGAGTTGATTGCCAAGAAGAAGCTGAAGGTGCCGCAGACCTGGGCCGACCTGCTGAACCCGGCATTGAAGGGTGAGATCCAGGTGGCCAACCCGGCGAGCAGTGGTACCGCGTACACCATGGTCGCGACACTGGTGCAGCTGATGGGCGAGGACAAGGCCTTCGACTACATGAAGGCGCTGCACAAGAACATCGGCCAGTACACGCGCAGTGGCACCGGGCCGATCAAGGCCGCAGCACGCGGCGAGACCACGGTGTCGATCAGCTTCGTGCACGACGGCCCGGGCGAGAAGATGCAGGGCTTTCCGGTCGAGACCATCACGCCCGCCGACGGCACCGGCGCCGAAATCGGCTCGATGAGCATCCTGAAAGGCGCCCGCAACCTGGACAACGCCAAGAAGTTCTACGAATTTGCGTTGACCCCTGCAGCACAGGAGATGGGTGCCGCAGCCAAGCAGTTCCAGTTGCCTTCGAACAAAAGCGCCAAGGTCGACCCGCGCGTGCCCGACTTCAAGAAGATCAAGTTCATCGACTACGACTACGCCAAGTACGGGGCCAGCGCCGAGCGCAAACGATTGATCTCGAAGTGGGAAAAAGAAGTCAACTCACTGCCGCGCTGAGTCGACCATGAACAAGGTCTTCCTCACCGTTTCGCTGCTGCTGGCGACCCCGGCCGCACTGGCCGCTGGCCAGGTCAACGTGGTGTGCAGCATGAACCCCGAGTGGTGCCGCAACGCGGCGGCCATCTACGGCCGGCTGCACGATGTCAAGGTCAACGTCATCAACAAGCCGACCGGAGAAAGCTACGCCCAGATTCAGGCC
>JBBSPW010000051.1:0-20880 GCA_038258365.1 Burkholderiales bacterium
AGCCGATCAACGCGATGTTCATTCCGGCTTCAGTCGATGTAGCGCAACCCGGCCCTGGCCAGCGGCTCGCGCATGTTGTACATGTCCAGCCCCAGCACCCCGCTGGCCAGCTTCTGCCGCTTGGCGGCTTCCAGCGCTTCGCGTGCGGCGGCGGCTTCGCGCGTTCTTGCGGCGGACGCGGCCGGCACCACGACCACCCCGTCGTCATCGGCGACGATGACATCGCCGGGCTGCACCAGCATGCCGGCGCACACCACGGGAATGTTGACAGAGCCGAGCGTGGCCTTGATGGTGCCCTTGCTGCTGATGGCCCGGCTCCAGACCGGGAAACCCATCTCCTGCAGTTCGCGCACATCGCGGCAACCGCCATCGATCACCAGGGCACGCGCGCCGCGGGCACGGAAGCTGGTGGCCAGCAGGTCGCCGAAGAAGCCGTCGCTGCTCTCGGCGGTGCAGGCCGCGACCACGATGTCGCCGGGCTGAATCTGCTCGGCCGCCACATGCAGCATCCAGTTGTCGCCGGGTTGCAGCAGCACCGTGACAGCGGTACCCGACACCCGCGCACCCGGATAGATCGGCCGCAGGTACGGCTGCATCAGGCCGACGCGACCTTGTGCCTCATGCACGGTGGCGCTGCCGCAGTGGCCCATCGCATCGGTGGCTGCGCGGTCGGCACGGGTGATGCCGCGCTTGACGATCCCGAGTTCGAACATGGCTAGCGTCCTTGTCGTTTGAGCAGCGCATCCAGCCGCGGATAGACCCGCCGCGCGTTGCCTTCGTAGATCAGATGTCGGTCGTCGCCGACCACGATCGTCGAGGCTTCGATGTAGCGCCGGGTGTCATCGTAGAAGTGGCCGGTCTCGGGGTCGATGCCGCGCACCGCACCGATCATCTCGCTGGCGAACAGGATGTTCTCGACCGGGATCACGGTTGTCAGCAGATCGATGCCCGGCTGGTGATAGACGCAGGTGTCGAAGTAGATGTTCTTCAGCAGGTGGTCTTTCAGCAGCGGCTTCTTCAACTCTTGCGCCAAACCGCGAAAGCGTCCCCAGTGGTAGGGCACCGCGCCGCCGCCATGCGGAATGACGAAGCGCAGGGTCGGAAAGTCGGCGAAGAGGTCGGCGGTCAGGCACTGCATGAAAGCCGTGGTGTCGGCATTCAGATAGTGCGCGCCGGTGGTGTGAAAGCAGGCGTTGCAGCTGGTGCTGACATGGACCATGGCGGGTATGTCGTACTCGACCATCTTCTCGTAGAGCGGGTACCAGTGGCGGTCGGTGAGCGGGGGGCTGGTCCAGTGGCCACCGCTCGGATCGGGGTTCAGGTTGATGGCCACGTTGCCGTATTGCTCGACGCACTTGACCAGCTCGGGGATGCAGGTGGCGGGGTCCACACCCGGGCTTTGCGGCAGCATCGCCGCCGGCACGAAGTGGTCCGGAAACAGCGCTGCAACCCGGAAGCAGAGCTCGTTGCAGATCGCAGCCCAGGTGCTGCTGACCTGGAAGTCGCCGATGTGGTGGGCCATGAAGCTGGCGCGCGGGCTGAAGAGGGTCAGGTCGCTGCCGCGCTCTCGCATCAGTCGCAGCTGGTTGGCTTCGATGCTCTCTCGCAATTCGTCGTCGCTGATCTTCAGGTCGGCGGCTTTCGGCCGCATGCCGGGGTCCTGGATGCCGGCGATCTGCGCCTGGCGCCAGTTCTCCAGCGCCTTGGGTGCAGTGGTGTAGTGCCCGTGGCAGTCGATGATCATCGGGAAACTCCGGGTGAGCGCAGGTCAGTGGCAGACGCGGCCGCTTCCATGCCGTGGCGGTGCTGGATCTCGGCCGCTTGCGGCGTGTGCATGAAATCGAGCAACGCCTGCACGGCCGCCGGATGCTTGCAGTCAGCGGGCACACCCGCCGAGAAGGTGGTGACGATGGCGATCTCGGCCGGCAACAGGCCCACCACCTCGATCCCGTCCAGGCCCATCAATTCGCTGAGCTGCTGAAACCCCAGATCGACTTCGCCGGTCGCCACCAACCGCCCCACCGGCATGCCGGGCTGGGCTTGCAGGCTTCGCGATCGGACTTCGGCGGCGATGCCCCACCGCTCGAACAGCCGTGCCAGAGCGGCACCGCTGGGGCCGGTCGACATGCCGATGCGACGGGCCGCGAGTACTGCCTGCTGCACCGCAGATGCGCTGCCGACGTCGGGCCACGGAGCGCCTGCCGCCACTGCCATCGCCACCGGTGAGCGCATCAAGTCGACGCGGCTTGCGGGCAGGAGCTGGCCGCCCTCGATGAGCCCGTCGATCGCATCGCTGGCCAGCAGCACCAGGTCGAAGTGCTCGCCAGCGCGAACCCGCTCGGCAGCGGTGACGCCACCCACGGACTCGATGTGGACCCGCTCGCCGCCGGCGTGCTCGAAAGCCGCTGCGATGTCCGCCATCACCCCGCGCGTGGCCATCGATGTGATCGCGGACAGGGGCGGCGGCGGGTGCGTTGGTGGTGTTGGCGGTGTGGGCGGCATGCCTTGTTGCTGATTCGGCGCGGTTGAGAAGCAAGCTGCGTCTGCGGAAAAGGGTCTGACCATACGATCGCCGGTCTGCCTCCAGCGTGCCTCCTTGCAGCATCAGCCCATGACCCCCTCACGCACCCAGGTCGCCATTGTCGGCGCAGGCCCCGCCGGCTTGCTGCTCGGCCAGTTGTTGCACCACGCGGGCATCGACACCGTGTTGCTTGAACGCCAGACCCCCGAGCATGTGTCGGGCCGGATCCGCGCCGGGGTGCTGGAGCAGGTGACGGTGGACCTGCTGGCCGAAGCCGGCGTGGGCGACCGCATGCAGCGCGAAGGCCTGGTGCACGGTGGCTTCGAGTTGCTGTATGCCGGCAAACGCAAGCGGGTGGACATCGACCGGCTGACCGGCGGCAAGAGCGTGATGGTCTATGGCCAGACCGAGGTCACCCGCGACCTGATGGACGCGCGTCGAGCGGCCGGTCTGATCACCGTCTACGAAGCGCAAGACCTGACGTTGCACGACTTCGACACCCGCACGCCGAAGCTTCGCTATCGGAAGGATGGCCGAAGCCACGAGATCGCTTGCGACTTCATCGCCGGCTGCGATGGCTTCCACGGTGTGTGCCGCGCCAGCGTCCCGCGGGGGGCGATCACCGAGTTCGAGAAGGTCTACCCCTTCGGCTGGCTCGGCATCCTGTCGGACACGCCGCCGGTGTCGGACGAGCTGATCTATGTCAACAGCGTCCGCGGCTTTGCGCTGTGCTCGCAGCGCAGCAAGACCCGCAGCCGCTACTACCTGCAGGTGCCGCTGAACGAGGCCATCGAGCAATGGACCGACGACGCCTTCTGGCAAGAGTTGCGCCTGCGGCTGGACGACGAGGGGCGAGAACGGCTGGTCAGCGGCCCGGCGATCGAGAAAAGCATCGCGCCGCTGCGCAGTTTCGTGACCGAGCCGCTGCGCTTCGGCCGCTTGTTTCTGGCCGGCGACGCCGCGCACATCGTGCCGCCGACGGGGGCCAAGGGGCTCAACCTGGCAGCCACCGATGTCAAGTACCTCTCCAGCGCGTTGACCGAGTTCTACCGGGACCGCTCCGAATCAGGCATCGACGGCTATTCGGCGCGCTGCCTGCGCCGGGTCTGGAAAGCCGAACGCTTCTCATGGTGGTTCACGAGCCTGATGCACCGGTTTCCGGACCACGGCGAGATCGACGCCCGCCTGCAGGAAGCCGAACTCGACTACCTGATGCACTCCGAAGCCGGCTCCCGCACCTTGGCGGAGAACTATGTGGGCTTGCCGCTGGATTTTGCCGAGCCGATGGAATAAGTCCGCCCTGCAAGCTCCCCAATGGGTCGGTGCCTTGCGTGTCGGGCAAGTTAAAGGTCGGGCTTTTTGGGCCGGCAGATCGAGTCGAGCAACATCGCGTGACGCTGCACCGCATGCACCCGCAACACCTGCACGCCCGCGGCGGCCAACTGCGCCGACAGTGCGAGTGTCAGATCGTCGCGCGCAGAGGAGTCCGCATCGGCGTCGGTGAACAGCTTCAGGAACGACTTGCGCGAATGGCCGACCAGCCACCTGCCGCTGCTGGCCACCAACGCAGCCGCACCGTGCAGCAGCATCAGTGACTGCGGCGCGGTCTTGCCGAAGCCGATGCCGGGGTCGTGGATCAAGCGAGCCGGGTCCAGCCCCGCCCGCTCGGCGCGCATCTGCATCGTCTGCTTCCAGTTCAGCAGCGTGGCCAGCACATCGCAGCCGGGCGGCAGGGTCAGCGCCGGGTCGACCGGCACCGACAGCGCGTGCATCACCACCACATCGCAGCGGGCGGACGCCAACAGCGCGAGCATCTGCGGGTCGGCCAGCCCGCCGACATCGTTGATCACCTCTACCCCGAGCGCCAGGGCCTGCGCTGCGGTGGCGGCATGGCGGGTGTCGATGCTGATGCGCACCCGCTTGCGCCAGGCAAGAACAGAGATCGCCTGCAGCACCGGGCGCAGGCGCTGCCATTCGGCGTCGGGAGTCAACGGCGTGGCGTTCGGCCGGGTCGACTCGGCCCCGATGTCGAGCCAATCGGCGCCCTCGGCCACCAAGCGGTCGGCCGATTGCACAGCCGCATCGGCCAGGCGCCCGTCGCCCGAGAAAGAATCGGGGGTGACATTGACGATGCCCATCAGCAACGGGCGGGCGGGGTTCGCAAGAACCGGGGCGGCGGATGCGCCCGCGGCGGGCTGGGCTGGGATGGTGGGTGCGGGGGCGTGCGACATCGGGGTCAAACGATCATAGGTCGGGGTCGGTTCGTTGCATCACGCCCGCCAATGGCCCTGCGGGCTGGATCTCGCGTGGACCTCAATGGGGCTGGCAGCGGCGGATTCAGTGAAGGATTCGATGCTTCCCTGCCGGGCGTGAAGGCAGGGGGCTGTGGGCGGCGAGGCGGCTGCGTATGCTCGGTGCTGCGGTGCATTCCGGGCCCCCAGCCTGGGGGATTGCATGTCCCTGAAACCCTTCTACATTCAGACACCCGGGGACTCTGAAGGTTCGATTTCCGATCGGACACCGTCGGCGGAGGCTTTGTTGTCCAAGCCGTCGCCCAGCTTGTCGTCGAGCCTGTGCTTCAGGCCCCGCCCAGGTGCAAGCGCGCCGTTGGCGAAGCTCCTGCCACCGTGGTCACCCACATGATTCGCATCTTCAACCACTACGTCCACCGTTCGGTTCTGCGCGGCATGCTCTTCGATTTGGGGCTGGTCGTGATGGCGGCGCTGTTGCTGCTGGGCCTGCAGGTGCAGAGCGTCGAGTCGGTGCCGATGGTCGGCACCCATGTGATGTCGTTCGCTGCCTGCATGCTGGTCATCAACAGCGCCTCAGGCCTGTACGAATCGGCTTCCACCTCGACCGCCGGGCGTGCGGTGGCACGCGCTCTTCTGGTGCTTCTGGTGGCGCTGCCACTGACCTGGTTGATCTTCGGTTTGCTGCCACCCAGCTTCGCCAACCGCCAGTCGGTGCAGTTGTCGATGATGGCCGGCGTGGCGGCGCTGATCCTGCGGCGCGCCTATCTGTCCCATTCCACCGCCGCAGCGGCCGGCCGCACGCGGATCCTGATCTACGGCGCCGGCCCGGCTGCGCGGGTGGTGGCCGACACCTTGCGCAAGGCCGATCCCAACGCCCACATCGTCGGCTTCGTGGCCGGGCCGAACGAGCGCTCGCCGGCTGTCGACGCCCATCAAATCATCGAGCCGGTGGGCACGCTGCAAAGCATGGCGCTCGGCCTGGGGGTCGACGAGATCGTGGTCGCACTGACCGAGCGCCGCGCCGGCAGCATGCCGCTGCGGCAGTTGCTGGACTGCAAGGTCTCGGGCACCAAGGTCTACGACCTGAACACGCACTTCGAGAAGACCCTGGGCCAGATCCGCGTGGACTTCCTCAGCGCCAGCTGGTTGATCTTCGGTGACGGCTTCAACCAGGGCGCGTGGCGCACCGCCATCAAGCGGGTGTTCGACATCATCGGCGCTGCGCTGCTGTGCCTGCTGTCGGCGCCGGTGATGTTGGCCGCGGCACTGGCCATCAAGCTGGAAAGCCGCGGGCCGGTGTTCTACCGACAGGAACGCACCGGGCTGATCGGCAAGCCGATTAGCATCGTCAAGTTCCGCAGCATGCGCACCGACGCCGAAGTCGATGGCAAACCGCAATGGGCCAGCAAGAACGATTCGCGCGTGACCCGGGTCGGCGCCGTGATTCGTCGTTTGCGCATCGACGAACTGCCGCAGCTCTTCAACGTGCTGCGCGGCGACATGAGCCTGGTGGGGCCGCGCCCCGAGCGCCCCTTCTTCGTCGAAGAACTGACGCAGAAGATCCCGTTCTATGCGCTGCGCCACAGCGTCAAGCCGGGCTTGACCGGCTGGGCACAGGTTCGCTACCACTACGGCGCCACGGTCGAAGACTCGCAAGAAAAGTTGCAGTTCGACCTGTACTACGTCAAGAACCACACCTTGTTCCTGGACCTGGTGGTGCTGATCGAGACCGTGGGTGTGGTGCTGACCGGCAAAGGCGCTCGCTGACCCGCTCGCTGGGCCGCGCCCCGACTCGCGCGCCGACCCGCAGGCCAACCCGCGTGTCGACTCAACCGGAGTCTGCGGCGCCGCCGCCAGTTCGATGAACCCGTCCTCGGTGTCTCTGGCTGGCGCCAGCCATGCGGTCGCGGCGCTGGCCTACGGCGCGTATGCGCTGTTCGGCATCTACCTGCTGATCTGGGGCACGCCGCTGCAACGCGCTGCGCGCTCGGTGCGTTGGTCCACGGCGGCGGTGCTGGCCAGCAGCGCCTGGGCGGCGGTTTCCTGGCTGGCCCTCAACTGGAGCGCAGATTGGCTGCCGGTGGCTGCCTCGGTGCTGGACCTGCTCCGATACGGTTTGTGGTTCGGTTTTCTGCTGGCGTTGTTCGGCACCGACCCGCTGTCGTCGTCGGCCGGTTCGGATGCCGACGCTGCAGGGTCCAACCGGCGCCCGCCGGCGTTTACACGGCTGCGGCTGGCTGCGGGGGTGGCGCTGGCAGCGGCTGCGGCCATGGTGCTGCTGCGCCCGATGGGCGCGGCTGCCGTCGTCGATGGCGATGCCGTGGCCCGGTTGTGGGTGGTCAGCGCGCTGGCGCTGCCGGTGCTGGGCTTGCTGACGATCGAGCAGTTGTTTCGCAACCTGCGCGAAGACGTGCGCTGGCCCTTGAAGCCGGTGTTCCTGGGGCTGGCCTGCGTGTTTGTCTTCGATGTCTATCTGTACGCCGAAGGCTTGCTGTTTGCGCACCTGGACCCCGACGCACTGGCGGTGCGCGGCATCGCCCACGCGCTTGCGGTGCCCTTTCTGTTCATCGCCGCACGCCGCGGCTCGGGCTGGCTCGCGCGTCTGCAGGTGTCGCGCGCAGCGGCCTTTCATTCGGCCACGCTGGTGCTGGCCGGCGGCTATTTGCTGTTCATGTCGGCGATCGGCTACTACGTGCGCTACTTCGGCGGCGAATGGGGCCGCGGTTTGCAGATCGGTTTGCTGATCGCGGCGGTGGCGCTGCTCGGCACGCTGGCTTTCTCTTCCGCGTTGCGTTCCTGGTTGCGGGTGTTCGTCGGCAAGCATTTTTTCCGCCTGCGCTACGACTACCGTCAAGAATGGCTGCGCTTCACGGCGATGCTGTCGTCGCAAGGGTCGCCCCAGGTGATGGGCGAAGGCATCGTGCGCGGCCTTGCGGGCATGGTCGAGTCTCCGGCTGGCGCCTTGTGGACGCGCAGCGAAGACGGCTATGTGCAAACCGGCAACTGGCTGCTGCCCGAGGTGATGCCGACCGAGCCGGCCGACTCGTCGCTGTGCCGCTTCCTGCTCGGCGATGGGTGGGTGATCGATCTGGACGAGTTCCGCGATTCGCCGCGCCGCTATGAAGGGCTGGCGCTGCCAACCTGGTTGCTGGGGTTGCGCAACGGCTGGCTGGTGGTGCCGCTGCTGGCCGGAGACGAGCTGGCGGGGTTCGTGGTGCTGGCGCGGCCGCTGACCCGCATCCAGATCAACTGGGAGGTGCTGGACTTGCTGAAAACCGCCGGGCGCCAGGCCGGGGGCTATCTGGCGCAGATGCAGGCCACCGAGGCGCTGCTGGACGCGCGCAAGTTCGAGGCCTTCAACCGGATGTCGGCTTTTGTGGTGCACGACCTCAAAAACATCGTCGCTCAGTTGTCACTGATGCTGAAGAATGCGGAACGTCTGCACGCCAACCGCGAGTTCCAGCAAGACATGCTGTTGACCGTCGAAAGCTCGCTTGAGAAGATGAAGCGACTGATGCTGCAGTTGCGCGAAGGGGCCACACCCCCGGGTGGCAGCCGAGGTGTCGAGTTGACGCCGATCGTGCGCAGGCTGCAGTCGCTGGTGCAAGCGCAGGGCCGCGAGTTGCAGGTTCGCCAACTGCAGGAGCTGTCGACGCGGGGCCATGTCGACCGGCTCGAACGCGTGCTGGGCCATTTGGTGCAGAACGCGCTCGAAGCCACGGCAGCGGTTGCGGATGCAGCTCACGGCAGAAGTGATGGTGAAAGTGATGGCAATGGCGATGGCAATGCCGATCGCGATCGGGAGCGCGTCTGGATCGGCGTCGAGCGGGTCAGCGGGCAGGTGCGGGTCGAGGTCGGCGACAGCGGCTGTGGCATGAGTGAGTCCTTTGTTCGAGACCGGCTGTTCCGGCCCTTCCACACAACCAAACAAACGGGCATGGGCATCGGCACCTACGAAAGCTTCCAGTACATCCGCGAACTCGGCGGCAGCATCGCTGTCGACAGCGAACCCGGTCGCGGCAGCGTGATTCATGTGTTGCTGCCCCTGTTCGAGACCCAGCGCGGCTCCGATCTGCTGCGCTCGGACGCCGCCCGCTGATGGCAGCTTCTGCGTTTTCTTCCGGCCTAGCGGCCCCGCAGCCCGTGCTGATCGTCGAAGACGATCTGGCGCTGCAAAAGCAGATCAAGTGGTCGATCGACCGCTTCGAATGCGTGGTGGCCAGCGACCGAGAAAGCGCGTTGGTGCAGCAGCGACGCCATCAGCCGGCGGTGGTGACGATGGATCTCGGCTTGCCACCCGACCCCGATTCGGTTTCGGAAGGGTTCAGGTTGCTGGAGCAACTGCTGGCGGCCGACGGCAATGTCAAGGTCATCGTGCTGACCGGCCAGAACGACCAGAGCCATGCGCTGCGCGCGGTCGCTTTGGGTGCCTACGACTTCCTGGCCAAGCCCTTCGAGCCCGAGGTGCTGAACCTGACGATCGAGCGCGCCAGCCGCCTGTCGGAGCTGCAGGCCGAGAACCGCCGGCTGCAAGCACTGCACCAGCCGGATGCGCTGTCGGGTCTGATCACCCGCGACACCGAGATGCTGCGCATCTCGCGCACCATCGAAAAGATTGCCACCACCGACGCCACGGTGCTGCTGCTGGGCGAAAGCGGCACCGGCAAAGAGGTGCTGGCGCAGGGCCTGCATGCGGCCAGCAAGCGCAGCGGGCGCTTCGTGGCCATCAACTGCGCGGCCATTCCAGAGAACCTGCTGGAGTCCGAACTCTTCGGACATGAAAAGGGCGCTTTCACTGGCGCGGCCAAGACCACCCTCGGCAAGATCGAAACCGCCGACAAGGGCACCTTGATGCTCGACGAGATCGGCGACGTGCCGCAATCGCTGCAGGCCAAGCTGCTGCGCTTCCTGCAGGAGCGCACCATCGAGCGGCTGGGCGGTCGCAACGAGATCGCGGTCGATGTGCGGGTGGTGTGCGCCACGCACCAGAACCTGAAAGCGCAGATCGCCGAGGGTCGCTTTCGCGAAGACCTGTATTACCGGCTGGCCGAGATCAGCGTGCTGATTCCGCCGCTGCGAGACCGGGTCGGCGATGCGGTGCTGCTGTCGCACGCCTTCTTGCGTCGGTTTGCGCAAGACCAGCGGCGCAACAACCTGAGCTTCAGCGACGAGGCCTTGCGCGCCATCGAAGTGCATGGCTGGCCGGGCAACGTGCGCGAGTTGCTCAACGCCACCAAGCGGGCGTCGATCATGGCCGAGGGCGACCGCATCCGCTGCGAAGACCTGGGTTTGCCGCTGCCGGCTCCTCGGGGTCGGGGTGCGGAGGCGGCGGGGGGTGGTGGCGCCGTCGGGACCGACGGCGCCGGGGAGCGCGCCGGCAGCGGCATCGGCGACGACACCTCCGACCTGGACCTGCGCGCGGTTCGCGAAGCCGCCGAGCGCCAGGCCATCATCGCGGCCCTGGCGCGCAGCAACGGCAACATCGTGCGGGCTTCCGAGATCCTGGGGGTCAGCCGGCCGACGCTCTACGACCTGATGCGGCGCTTGTCGATCAAATGAATCGGTTCTCAGCGCTGACGAGGCTCGGGTTGGCGCTGGCGCTGGCGCTGGCTGCAGCGCTTTCGGGCTGCGGAGCCGACTCGGCCGAGCAGCTGGTGGCCTCAGGCAAGGCCGAGATCGCGAAGAACAATCGCGGCGCAGCGGTGATCCGCTTCAAGGCCGCGCTGCAGCTCGAACCACAGTTGACCGAAGCCCGTTACCTGCTCGGCAGCGCGTTGCTCGAGGTGGGCGACGCACCCGGCGCGGTGCGGGAGCTTTCCAAGGCGATGGACCAGCGTTGGCCGGCCGACCAGGTGCTGCCGCCGCTGGCCCAGGCGCTGTTGACGATCGGCAACCACCAACGGCTGACCAGCGAATTCGGCGACACCACGCTCGATAACCCACAAGCCACGGCCGCGCTGAAATCGGCAGTCGCCACCGCGTGGAGCGCGCTCGGAGACCCCACCAAGGCGCAGGAAGCCACCTTGGCGGCGCTGGCCGCGGCGCCGGACAACCAAGCGGCGTTGTTGCTGAAAGCGCGGCTGGCAGCCGGGCGCGGCGACTTCGCCGAGGCGCTGGCGCAAGCGCACGCAATCGTCAGCGCCGACCCCAAACGGCACGACGCCTGGCTGCTGCAAGGCGAGGTGCAGGCGCTGCAAGGCGACGGTGCCGGCGCCGAGTCCTCGTTGCGCAAGGCGATCGAATTGCAGCCCGCCCACGCGCCGGCCCACCAGGCGCTGGTCAATCTGCTGTTGCAGCGCCCCGACATGGCCGCCGCCAAAACCGCGCTCGAAGCGATGCGCAGCGCGCTGCCGAACCACCCCACCACGGTGTTTGCCGATGCCCAGGTGGCGCTGGCCGAAGGCGAGCTGAACCGCGCCCGCGACCTGGCGCAGCAGCTGGTGCGCATGGCGCCCGACAACGTCAGCGTGTTGATGTTGTCGGGTGCGGTCGAAGCGCGTGTGGGGTCGCAGGCGCTGGCCGAAACGCAGTTGGCAAAGGCGCTGCGCATCGACCCCGAGCGCAAGCAGGGCCGGGTGCTGCTGGCGCAGGTTTATCTGCGGCTGGGGCAAACCGGCAAAGCGCTGGAGACCTTGCGGCCGCTGCTGTCGGGTGCGGGTGCCGATGCGGTGGCACATGCGTTGGCGGGCGACGCCCAGTTGCGCGTGGGCGATGCCCGGGCGGCAGAAGCGCACTTTCGCAAGGCGGCCGAACTCGACCCCTCGGACGACCGCCATGCGGTGGCGGTGGCACTGGCGCAGATGGCCGAGGGCGAGTCGGTGGCGGCTTTCAAGGCCCTCAAGTCGATCGCCGAGCGAAGCAAGTCGATCCACGCCGACATGGCGATCGTCAGTGCCCGCATGCGGCGTGGCGAGTTCGACGCGGCACTGGCCGCGGTCGATGCGATGTCGCGCAAGCAGCCCAACAGCGCCGGGCTCCTTGTACTGAAGGGGCGTGTGCAGATGGCGGGCAAGAACCTGCCGGCGGCCCGCAACTCGTTCGAGCAGGCGTTGAGGCTCGACCCGGCGCTGTTCGAGGCCACCTCCAACCTGGCGGGCATCGAGTGGTTGCAGGGCGATACCGAATCCGCCAAGCAGCGGTTGCAGGCGGCGATCCAGTCCGATCCGCAGAACCACCTGGCCCGCGCGGCTTTGGCCGGTTTGCAGGAACGGCTGGGCGAGCCGGCCGACGAGGTTCTGCAAACCCTCAGGCTGGCGGTGCAGGCTTCGCCGGGTGCCACCGGCCCCCGGGTTCAGCTGATCGACGTGCTGTTGCGCAACCACCGGACCAAGGATGCGTTCGCAGCAGCGCGCGATGCGGCAGCGGCCTTTCCCACCGACCCGCAGATGCTGGCTGCGGTGGGCCGTGCGCAGGAAAAAGCCAACGCCTTCGAGCAGGCGCTGAACACCTATCGCCGATTGTCGAATCTGTTGCCTGCATCGGGAGAGCCCTGGGTGCGGGTTGCTGACATGTACCGTGCCTCGGGTCGCCCGGACGCAGCTGAAGCATCGCTTCGAAAGGCGCTGGAAACCGAACCCGAACTGGAAGAGGCGCAGCGCAGTCTGGTGGGGTTGCTGCTGCAGCAAAAGCGTGGCGACGAGGCCCTGCGGTTGGCGCAGGACGGGCAGCGCCTTCGGCCGCAATCGGCATCGGGCTACCTGTTCGAGGGGCTCGCCCGACTGCGACTCGGTTCTGCGGCCGAAGCCATCGCGGTGTTCAAGAAAGGACTGGCCACCGTGCCGGACAGCTCGCCGTTGGCACGGGCGCTCTACAGCGCGTTGGCGGGCAAGGACAATGCCGGATCGGCTGAAGCCGAGCGGCATGCAGCGCAATGGCTCAAGAGCCATCCCGACGATGTCGAGTTCGACTACCACGTCGGCATGGCCGAGAGCGCACGCCGAAGCTGGGCGGCAGCCGAAGCACGGCTGCAGCGTGTTGCCCAGCGTCGCCCCAACTCACCGGTGGTGCTGAACAACCTGGCCTGGGTGTTGGCCAAGCAGGGCAAGCCCGGTGCGGTGGGTTATGCGCAACGGGCGGTCGACGCATCGCCTCAGGAAGCCCCCTTGCTGGACACGCTGGCGGTGGCGCTGGCGGCCGAAAAGCAGTACGACAAGGCGCTGGTCATCCAGCGCCAGGCGATTGCGTTGGCAGCGTCAGACCCGAACCTGAAGCTGGGCCTGGCGCGCATCGCCCTGCAAGCCGGCGACCGCGAACTGGCCAAGCAAGAACTCGAAGCCCTTCAGGCCTTGGGCGCTACTTTCGATCAGCAGCCCGAAGTCGACCGCTTGCTGGCCACCATTTGACACAAGCACGGTGGCGCCGCGGCGCCCACCGGTACAGGAGTGCACACACGATGGAATCGACGCTGTTGAAAACCCGCCACCCGGTCAGCCGCGCTGCCGGCTTCGCCGCCGCAACACTGATGGCTTTGACGGTCATCGGCACAGTCAGCGGCTGCAGCAGCGAGTCCGACACCCAGCTCGTGGCCTCGGCCAAGACCCTGCTGGCCAAGAAGGACGAGAAGGGCGCGGTCATCCAGCTCAAGAGTGCGCTGCAGAAGAATCCCGAATCGGGCGAGGCCCGCTTCCTGCTGGGCAAGACGCTGCTGGCGCAAGGTGACCCGGTGGCCGCGCAGGTCGAATTGCTCAAGGCACGCGAGGCGGGGGTGGCAGACAACCAGGTCGCCCCCGAACTGGCGCGCGCCCTGCTGCTGATGGGCGACACCGAAAAGCTGCTCGCGCAGTTGGGATCCACCCGGCTCGAAGACCCGCAAGCGGCTGCCGATCTGCAAACCACCGTGGCCGCGGCGCATGCGGTGCGCAACCAGATCGAGCCGGCCAACGCGGCGGTTGCCGAGGCCTTGCGCCTGGTGCCCGGTTATGTGCCGGCGATGCTGATGAAGGCCCGGCTGGAGGCCGGTGGTGGCGACCCCGATGCGGCGCTGAAGCGGCTCGATGCGGTGCTGGCCAGCACGCCGTCAGAGGCCCGGGCCGGCGTGCTCAAAGGCGAAATTCTGCTGCGGGCCAAAGGCGACCGCAAGGCTGCGCTGGAGACCTTTCGCGCAGTGATCGCGCAGCATCCGGAATCGGTTGGCGCGCATGGCGGCGCGCTGGACATCCTGTTCGGCGAGGTTCGAAACGACGAAGCCCGCAGCGGTGTGGCAGCGCTCAAAAGTGCAGCTCCGAATCATCCGGAGACGATCTACTACGAAGCGCAACTGGCCTTTGTCGACCGCGACTACAAGACCGTGCGAGACCTCACCGAGCGGCTGTTGAAGGTCATGCCGGAAAACGTGCGCGTACTGGAGCTGGCCGGCGCGGCCGAGTTCCGCCTGCAGCAGTACCTGCAAGCCGAAGCGCTGCTCGGCAAAGCGCTGAAGAACGCGCCGCAACAGATCGTCACTCGCCAGTTGCTGGCCCAGACGCATCTGCGAGCCGGCCAGCCCGGCAAGACCATCGAGGTGCTGCGCCCGGTGCTGGAGTCGACCGCCGCCGACGGTGCCTCGCTGGCGCTGGCGGGCGAGGCCTACCTGCAGATGGGCGACAACGCACGTTCTGAAGAAGCCTTCAAGCGGGCGCTGAAGGCTGCACCCACCGACGACCGGGTGCGCACATCCGCAGCGATGGCCCAGCTGGCCACTGGCAACAGCAGCGCTGCTGTCAACGAACTGGCGGCCATTGCGGCCGGCAGCAGCGGCGCTCGCGCCGATCTTGCCTTGATCAGCGGCCGCTTGCGCCAGAACGATCTGCCGGGTGCGTTGAAGGCCATCGACGGACTCGAAAAGAAGCTGCCCGACTCGCCATTGGCGTTCAACCTCCGCGGCCGACTGATGCTGTTGAAGAAGGACTTGCCGGCTGCCCGCAAGAGCTTCGAGGTCGCCTTGTCCAAGGACCCGACCTACTTCCCGTCGGTGGCCAGCCTGGCGGCCATCGAGGTGCAGGAAGGCAAGCCCGAATTGGCGCGAAAGCGCTTCGAGGCGCTGTTGAAAGTTCAGCCCAAGAACTACCGGGCGATGCTGGCTCTGGCCGAACTGGGCGCGCGCACCGGCGCATCGGCCGAAGAAACGCTGAAGCTGCTGCGCGAGGCCACCAAGCTCGACCCGGCGGCGCCGGCGCCGCACCTGCTGTATGTCAACCGGTTGTTGGCCACCGGCGACTACAAGGCGGCGCTGGCCGCGGCGCAGGACGCCACCGCGGCGGCGCCCAGCAATTTCGACATCATGGACGCGCTGGGCCGGGCGCAGGTCGCTGCCGGCGATTACCAACGCGCCATCTCCACCTTCAAGAACCTGACCGGTTCGCAGCCGACCAACCCACAACACGAGTTGCGGCTGGCCGATGCCTACAGGGCAGCCGGTGACAACGATGGCGCCACTGCCGCACTGAAGCGCGCCTTGCGTTTGCAGCCCGATCTGGCGCTGGCCAAGCGCGGCCTCGCGTTGCTGGCGCTGGCCGACAAACGACCGCAGGACGCGCTGGCGATCGCCCGCGACCTGCAGAAGGCCGGCCCCAAAGAGGTCGGCAGTCAGATCAGCGGCTATGCGCTCGAAGGCGAAATCGAAGCCTTGCGCAAGAACTGGGATGCAGCAGCGGTGGCCTATCGCGCCGTGGTGCAGCGCCAACGTTCACCCGACGCGGTTCTGCGCCTGCACAACGCGTTGTTGGCCGGTGGCAAGACCGCTGAGGCCGACCGCCTGGCCGCAGACTGGATGAAGGACAACCCGAAAGACGCTGCCTTCCACTACTACCTGGGCGACATCGCCCTGGCCACGGGTGATATGGCCGCGGCCGAGCTTCACTACCGCAATGTGCTGGAGCTGCAGCCGCGCAATGCCCTGGCGTTGAACAATGTGGCGTGGCTGCTGATCAAGCAAGGCAAGCCCGGCGCTCTGCCGCTGGCCCAGCAGGCGGTGTCGCTGCTGCCGAACAAGGCGCCGGTGCTGGACACGTTGTCGCTGGCGCTGGAAGCCGACAACCAGCTGGAACCGGCTGTCGAGGCTCAGCGGCAGGCCACCCGCTACGAACCGAACGATGGTCGACTGGCCTTGCGCCTGGCCAAGCTGTATGTGAAGCAGGGCGACAAGACCCGCGCCCGAGCCGAGCTGGAAGCGCTGGCGAAGCTGGGGGATGGGTTCATCGGCCATGTCGAAGTGGCTGCGATGTTGAAAACGCTTTGATGACCCGCGCCGCCGACCTTGCCGTGGCAGACCGCCAGCGTCGGGCCTGCTTGGCGTTGCTGGGCAGCGTCGCTCTGGGGGCAGTGGCCGTTTCTGCGCATGCCGGATTGCCAGAAACGGTGGCCCGCGCCAAGTTGTCGGTGCTGCCGGTGGGCACCTACAGCGCCACTGACGCGCCGCGCTTCGGCTTTCGCGGCACCGGTTTCGTGGTCGGCGATGGCAGCTTGGTGGTCACCAATTTCCATGTGCTGCCGGACGACCTCAGCGCCAGCGGCCGCACGTTGGCCGTGCTGAGCGGCCGCGGTGCCACTGATACCTCGCCCGAGCGCCAGTTGCGCCGCGCGAAGCTGGTGGCCAGCGACCGTTCCACTGACCTGGCCTTGCTGCAGATCGAAGGCGAGCCGCTGCCACCACTGCAACTGGACGAAGCCGACGCCGCCCGCGAAGGGCAATCGGTGGCGCTGATCGGGTTTCCGATCGGCGGGGCGCTCGGGTTCGCCCCGGTCACGCACCGCGGCATCGTCGCGTCGATCACCACCATCGCCCTGCCGGCACCGACGGCGCGGCAGTTGGACCCCCGTGCGGTGCGCCGCCTGCGCAACGGCAACTTCCAGGTCTACCAACTGGACGCCACCGCCTACCCCGGCAACAGCGGCGGCCCGGTGCTGGACGCCGACACCGGCAAGGTGCTGGGCATCGTCAACATGGTGCTGGTCAAAGGCAGCCGCGAAACCGCGTTGACCAACCCGACCGGCATCAGCTATGCGATCCCGGTCGAGCACCTGCTCGACCTGCTCAAGAATCGCTGAGCATCAAACCTTGTAGTAGGTTTTGTACCAGGCTACAAAGTTGCCGATGCCGGTGCGGATGTCGGTGGCCGGTTTGAAGTCGACCCACTGCTTGAGTGCATCGACATCGGCGTAAGTCGCCGGCACGTCGCCGTCTTGCAGCGGCATCAGGTTCTTCTCGGCCTTGATGCCGAGCGCGTCTTCGATGCAGCCTACGAAGTCCAGCAGCGGCACCGGGTCGTGGTTGCCGATGTTGAAGACCCGGAACGGCGCATTGCTGGTGGCCGGGTCGGGCGAATCGGCGCGGTAGCCGGGGTCGGGCGCAGCCACCCGGTCCAGCACCCGGATCACACCTTCGACGATGTCGTCCACATAGGTGAAGTCGCGTTGCATGCGGCCATGGTTGTAGACATCGATGGGCCGGCCTTCCAGGATCGCCTTGGTGAACAGGAACAACGCCATGTCGGGCCGGCCCCAGGGGCCGTACACGGTGAAGAAACGCAGCCCCGTGGTGGGCAGGCCGAACAGGTGGCTGTAGGTGTGCGCCATCAGCTCGTTGGCCTTCTTGGTGGCCGCGTACATGCTGACGGGGTGGTCGACGCTGTCGCGCTCGGCGAACGGCATCTTGGTGTGGCCGCCGTAGACGCTGGAGCTGGAGGCATACACCAGATGCTGGACCTTGGCGTGGCGGCAGCCTTCCAGCACATTCATGAACCCAACGATGTTGCTGTCGATGTACGCATGCGGGTTTTGCAACGAGTAGCGAACCCCGGCTTGTGCCGCCAGGTGGATCACCCGGTCGAAGCCGCCTTCGGCAAACAGGCGTTCCATACCCGAGCGGTCAGCCACGTCCAGCTCGACGAAGCTGAAGCGCTCGTGCGGGGTCAGGCGGGCCAGCCGGTCGCGCTTCAACTGCACGCTGTAGTAGTCGTTCAGGTTGTCCAGCCCGACCACGGTGTCACCTCGCGCCAGCAAGCGCAGCGAGGTGGTCATGCCGATGAAACCGGCAGCGCCGGTGAGCAGGATTTTCATGCGCAAGATTCTGGCATGCACCCCCGCGCCAAAGCGGGGCACAACGCACGTTGCAGGCGGCTGCAGGCGCGTGATGCAGCGCTGAAGGTCGGGCTTGAAGTCGGCCCGCACGCCGGCCAAAGCACGGCGCCTAAACTGCGGTTTGAATCGGCCACCGTTCGGCGTGGCGTGGAGGTCGTGAATGAAGGTCTTGATACCGGTTGACGGCTCCGAAGCCGCGCTGGCCGCGGTGCGGCATGTGCTGGCGCTGCGCGGTGCGGGCCTGCAGGCCGAGAGCGTGCTCGTCAACGTGCAGGAAACCGCTTCGCTGTACGAGATGGTGGTGGTGCACGACGCAGAGGCGATGCAGCGCGCGGCCGACCAGGCCGGCGCGCACCTGCTGGCCCCGGCGAGGGAGCTTCTGGAAGCCGCCGGCGCGCCCTGCGAGGCCATGGTGGCGACCGGCGAAACCGTCGCCATGCTGATCGAAACCTGCGAGCGCCAGAGGGCCGACCTGATCGTGATGGGCGCACGTGGCGTGGGTTCGGTGCGCGGTGCGCTGCTGGGTTCGACTTCGCAGCAGGTCACCCAGCGCTCGCCGGTGCCGGTGACGGTGGTGCATGTGCAGCCCACCGCGTCGGACTGAACCCGGCCTACCAACGCCGGACGAAAAAAAGCCCCGCAAGCGGGGCTGCCGACAGAATCGGGGCAGTGGCGCCGCAGTGCGGCACCAAGCCCGGTGTGCTCAGGCCTTTTTGCGCTTGGCCAGCACGCCGGCGGCGCCCAGGAGTGCAATGCCGACCAGCGCCAGGCTGGTGGGTTCCGGCACCTGCATCCGGGTGGGTTCGGTGTTGAACTGACCGGTCCACTGAACAGGAAAGTCGGTCACGGTGCCGCTGACCACCCAGGCGTAGCGCCCGGTCATCAAAGTCGTGAATCCGATGTTGCTGGACGAGGGACCCGGCGTGCCGGTGGCAAGCAACGAACCCAGGGTAATCGAGCCGCAGGCGCTGCCGATCGCCGCGCCGCAGGTGTCACTGGCGACGTTGTACAGCTGTGCGGTGAAACCACTGATGCGGGCGTCGGGGTTGAAATTCGCACTCATCGTGGCCATGCCGTCGGGCGAGAAGTCGAACACCATGCGGTCGGTGAACGCGCCATTGGCGGTGAACGGGTGGGTGAAGATGGCGGCGTCGTTGGCCAGTGCGTTGTAGGCGCCGACATACTGATCGCCAGCCACCGGAGCGCTGTAGATCAAAGCGGCCGATGCGCTGGAGGATGCGACGACTGCAGCTGCGATGGCCACCGGGGCGATGAATTTGAAGAGTTGTTTCATGGGGCTGTCCTGTTGAGGGTTCGAAGCTTGAGGTCGGTCTGACCCTGCGCCTCGATCTGAGGGCAGTTAAGCACGCGCCATGCCATGTCGCAAAAAATGCTTGTGAAACAAAGACTTGCAAGCGGGTTGCTGCGGCGAACTCGGCTTTGGTGTCAAGAATGCCGACATCCAGGCGGTTGCGCCGCCAGGCCCATCCGCCCCTGCCACGGGCCAGTCAAGTCGTGACGCAGGCTCGGCGAGGGGCGTGAATTGTGCGCGTTGAACCCCGCGGGCGTCATTTCGGGGGTTCGATAGCAAGGACAGCTGTGCGAACATCGCTCTCGCTTCGAAACGGACGCCTTCTCAGGTGCCGCCGGGGCCCAGAACAACAGGAGCCCGTCTTGCCAAGCATGCCCTCTGCATCTGCATTTGCCACAGCATTTGCGCCGCGTCTGGCCAAGCGCACGTTCGTCGTGCTCGGGCTGGCGCTGGCACTGGCCGGTTGCGGCAGCCTGATGGGCCCGAAACTGCCCACTGCGCCGGCCGAGTTGGCGATCACCGATTACAACTACATCATTGGCGCGGGCGACAACGTCAACATCACCGTCTGGCGCAACCCGGAGCTGTCGCTGTCGGTGCCGGTGCGGCCGGATGGCAAGGTGTCGGCCCCGCTGGTGGACGAAATCGTGGCCCAGGGCAAGACCTCGACTGAGTTGGCGCGAGAAATCGAGAAGAAGCTGGGCGTTTACGTGCGCGATCCCATCGTGACGGTGATCATCACCGGATTCGTGGGCCCCTACAGCGAACAGATTCGGATCGTCGGCGAAGCATCGCGTCCGCAGGCCTTGCCCTACAAGCAGAAGATGACGCTGCTGGACGTGATGATCGCCGTGGGCGGTCTGACCGACTTCGCCGACGGCAACGGCGCCATCATCATGCGCGGCGCCGACAGCAACAAGCAGTACGCCGTGCGCCTCAAGGACCTGATCAAGCGCGGCGACCTCACGGCCAACGTCGAGGTTCGTCCCGGCGACATCCTCATCATTCCGCAGAGTTTGTTCTGACTCTCGGGCGGGTCGGTCCCGGAATTTCCGCCTGAGCTTGCCGCGGCCCTGGTGCGAAACCGGGGTGGTTCGTTGCGAGTAGCCCGCCAGTGCATCGCCTTCTTCCCGCCACTGCGCCGCGGATGCCTTTTGGGTGAACCGCCGCCAGTGCCTGCAGGGACCGCTGTTTCTGCCGATACCCCATTCACCGCGATCCATTCGCGACCGCTGACCAACGACATCCACCATGCAAGATCTCCTGCAACAGGTTCAGACCGCATTGCGCGGCATGTGGAAGTTCCGCTGGCCGGCCCTGATCCTGGCCTGGGTCGTGGCGATCATCGGCACCGTGGTGGTGTGGCGCATTCCGAACCAGTTCGAAGCCACTGCCCGCATCTATGTCGACACCGACTCGATCCTGAAGCCGCTGATGAGCGGCCTTGCGGTGCAACCCAACATCGACCAGCAAATCAGCATGCTGAGCCGCACCCTGATCAGCCGCCCGAATCTGGAAAAGTTGGTGCGCATGGCCGATCTGGACCTGAAATCCGACAGCAAGGCCAGCCAGGAAGCATTGATCGAGCAGTTGGCCAAGACGATCGAGATTCGCACCGCCGGCGGTGTCAATTTGTAGTCGATGGTCTACCGCGACAGTGAGCCCGACAAGGCCAAGCGCGTGATCCAGTCGATGGTGTCGATCTTTGTCGAAACCGGGCTGGGCGCCAGTCGCAAGGA
>JBBSPW010000052.1:0-20794 GCA_038258365.1 Burkholderiales bacterium
CTGACGCACGAAGGTCGCTTGATGCGCTGAGAAGCGACCGGCCGAAGATGGCTACAGTGCGGGCGATGAGCACCATCACCCGCACCCCTGGCATCGAAGCGCCGCCGATGCACCGCCAAGCGCTGCATGCGCTGCTGCGGCGCATGCCCAAGGCCGAGTTGCACATCCACATCGAAGGCTCGCTGGAGCCCGAGTTGATCTTCGAGCTGGCCACCCGAAACAACGTCAAGCTGCCGTACGACAGCGTGCAGGCGCTGCGCAACGCCTACGCCTTCACCGATCTGCAGAGCTTTCTGGACATCTACTACGCCGGCGCCAGCGTGCTCTTGAAAGAAGCCGACTTCCACGACATGGCGTGGGCCTACTTCCAGCGTGCGGCAGCCGACCATGTGGTGCGCGCCGAGCTGTTCTTCGACCCGCAAACCCACACCGAACGCGGCGTGGCCATGGCCACGGTCATCAACGGCCTCGATTCGGCTTGCCAGCGGGCGAAAAAGGAACTTGGCATCAGCAGCGGGTTGATCCTGTGCTTTCTGCGACATCTGAGCGAAGCCGAAGCCTTTCGCACGCTGGAGCAAGCCCTGCCGCATCGCGCCAAGTTCATCGCCGTGGGGCTGGACAGCAGCGAAAAGGGCAACCCGCCGGAGAAGTTCGCACGGGTCTTTGCGCAGTGTCGCGAGCTCGGGCTGCACTTGGTGGCCCATGCCGGCGAAGAAGGCCCGCCCGCCTACATCTGGGAAGCCATCGATACCCTGCATGTCGAACGCATCGACCACGGGGTGCGCTGCATCGAGGACATCGCGCTGGTGCAGCGCCTGGCCGCCGACCGCATGCCGCTGACGGTGTGCCCGCTGTCGAATGTGAAGCTCTGTGTGTATCCGAGCCTCGCCGAGCACCGCCTGCCCGAGCTTCTGAGTGCCGGTTTGCGCGTCACGATCAACAGCGACGATCCGGCCTACTTCGGTGGTTATGTGAACCAGAACTATGTCGAAACCTTCGACGCGCTGCCGCAGCTGGGCCGGGACCAGGCCTACACCCTGGCGCGCAACGGGCTCGAATCCTCGTTTGCCTCGGACGAAGAGAAGCGGCGATGGGTGGGGGAACTGGACGCTGTCTTCGCTGAGGATTGAGCGGCTGAGCCCGAAGGTGCTGCGTAACCCGCGCGCAAGAGGGGGTTCAACGCCGCACCGCATCTATTTTCACAATCGGTTCGTACAGTGGGGTGTGGCCCGCCGTACCCGCTGCATTCATGCGTCCTTCCTCGCCGGATCAGCTCGATTGATCTGGCTGTTGGTGCTGGCCCTGTCCGTGTTTGCGGCGGGCCACACGGTGCGGCTGGTTCTTGGGCCTTTGCACCTTCACGGCGGTTCGTCCGGACAAGCGGCTGCAGAGCCGCATCCGCATGCGTTTTCGCATGCGCACGGCTCGGCCGTTGAGCGTTCGGCCGGGCGCCGCGCCGGGCTGCATGGTGGCTTGCTGCGCCACCACCATGCTCTGTTGGACGACACCGTGGTCGCACTGGAGGCGGCCGCAACAGACGACGCTGCCACCGGGCTTTCCGCAGCCGGTGCGACAGCCGGCATGGGTGCCGCACTGCTGCCAGCGGGTTGGCAGATTGCGACACCCCCGTCACAGCGGCGCGCCTGGCCGCATGCGATGCAGGCAACCCTGCGCCAGGCGTTCCTGCGTCTGCCCGAGCGCCCGCCCCGCGGCTGAGTGCCAAGCGGCTGCTGCCTCGGGCAGCGTCGCCTCGGGCCGATCGGCCCAACCCCCCCCTAAATCGATGCGACCGGTGAGCGCGGCAGAGCGCCGTGGCTGCCGGCGTTGCGTGTGCTGCCGCTTGCTGTGCTTGCTGCCGCTTGCTGCCGCCTGCGGCCGGCCGCGCCTGACTGAACTGGAAAACTCCTCATGAACAACCGACTTTTGCGGCGCAGCCGCGTCCCACCCACCCGCATCGCCGTGGCGTTGGCCGCTTTGGCCGCATGCCTGCCCGCCGCACACGCGCAACCCGCCGCAAGCACGGCTGCAGCCGCATCCGTGGTGGCCGACGCCAGTGCGTTGCAAACCATCGAGATCAAGGGTCAGAACCTGCGATCGGCCGGCACACCGTACTCCTCCACCGTGCTGGACAGTCAGCAGATCCGCGACGCCGCGGTCAGCCAGCCCGAGCAGTTGCTGAAATCCGTGCCCGGTGTCGAGGTCCGTGGCTACCAGCTCGGCGGCGTGGTCAGCGTCATCACCATCCGCGGCTTCTCGGGTGGCGCGCATGGCGGCGACCTGGGCATGGTGATCGACGGCATCCCGCTCAACGAAGCCATGTCGCACAGCGACGGCTATGCCGATCTGAATGTGATCGTGCCGCTGGAGATCGAGCGCTACGAGGTCTTCCGCGGCCCGGTGTCGGCGCTGTATGGCAACTTCAACCGCGGCGGTTTGATCGCGATCGAATCGCGACGCGGCGGCGAGTATGGCGAGGCCGATGTGTCGTTGGCTTCGCATGGCACGGTCGACCTGCAGGCTGCGCTCGGCACCAAGCTGGGTTCAGGCCAGTTCAACGGCGCGGTGCAGGGTTTTCGCACCGGCGACTACCGGCCCGATTCGGAATTCAAGCGCGGCACCGCCAGCGCCCGCTACAGCCTGGACCTGGCACCGCAAACCAAGCTGTCGTTCTCGGGCCGGCTGCACAAGGGCGACTGGACTTCGGCCAGTTACCTGCTGCGGTCGCAATTCGACGGTGGCGACCCGTATGGCAAGGACGCGCGCGTGCTGGACGACGGCGGCGAGAAGAACTTCGGCACTGCGCGGGTCGATCTGGCGCAGGGCCTGTCCGAGCAGATCAAACTGCTGGTGTTTGCGTACGGCACGCGACAGGACCTGGTGCGCTATTTCACTCGGCCCTTCAACGCCACCACCTGGAGCCAGCGCGAAGAGAACTACGACCGCACCGTAGGCGGCACCGGCTTCAGCCTCAACGGCAACACGCCACTGGCCGGTGTGCCGCTGGAATGGGTGGCGGGGATCGAGGTCTACCGCGAAGACACCGACTACCAGTTCTTCGAAGGCTTGCAGGCGCGGGTGCGCACGGCGCCAGCGGTGTACGACCGCACCTATGCCTTCAACAGCACGTCGGCCTTCACGGAAGTGACCGCCTCTCCCACGCCGTGGTTCCGCCCGACACTCGGCCTGCGCTACGACCGCTTCACTGGCGACTGCACGAAAAACGGCACCGAGTCCGGCAGCGACCCCTGCGACGCGCTCAACACCGCCAGCCGCACCACGCCGAAGTTGGGGGTGCGCTCGACGGTGGCGCCCGGCCTGGACCTGCGCGCCAGTGCGGCTGAAGGTTTCGCGCTGCCGCCGAATGTGGCCAAGTACGCTTCGGGCGGCGCGAACCTGGAGCCGACGGTGTTCACGCAATACGAGATCGGGGTTTCGTATGCGTCGAAGCTGCTGCGCGCCGACCTGGCCGGCTACCGCCTGACGAGCAGCAACGAGGTGCGCACCGTCAGCCCGGGCGTCTACGAGAACTTCGGCCGCACCGAGCGTCGCGGGGTCGAAATCTCGCTGATGTTGCGGCCGATGGGCGATGTGGAAGTCGGGCTGGTGGCCAACCGCACCGATACCGAAGTCAAGGAAAACGCCAATGCGGCGTTGATCGGCAAACAAGTGACGGGTGTGCCGAAGTGGTCGGCGGGTCTCACAGCGGCGTTCAGACCCGCCGCCGGCTTCGGCGCCAGCGCCGAGTTGCGCCATGTGGCCGACAGTGCGGTCGATGCCACCAACACCATCTTCTATGGCGCGTTCACAACGCTGGACTTGGCCTTGCAATACAGCGGAACCTGGGGCGGGTCGGGTACGTCGGCCGGCGCACGCTACCGGCTGTACGCCAAGGTCGACAACGCCACCGACCGGGTCTATGCCACCAACGCTTTCGTGATCGGTGGGCAGAACCTGGTTGCCCCGGCGCCACCGCGCAGCCTCCAGGTCGGCCTGCAGACCACGTTCTGAACACCCGCTTGTCACTTCCTCAACGACCGATTCCTTTCATCCAACGGAGTTCTCCGATGCAAACCTTCCTCAAGACCCTGATCGTCGCTTCCACCCTTGCCACCCTGGCAGGTGCCGGCCCGGCACTGGCGCACGACATCGTGCTGATGCCCACCGATGGCGGCGGTGCGATGGTGCGTTACGGCCACCCTGGCGACTGGCAGCCCATCGAGCGCAGCAAGCTTGTCGACTTCAAGGTCTACGGCGGCGGCAGTCCGCCGCAGGACCATCTGGCCGATCTGAACAAGCAGGACCTGAACCTGATGCTGGCGGCCGGCAGCCTGCCGGCGGGTCAGCCGGTGCTGCTGACCGCGCGCTACGACAATGGTTTGTGGTCACGTGCCAAGGTGCCCGCCGGTGAAAAGGCCAAAGCGGTCAACACCACCCGGGTGCTGATGCCGGATGCGGCCACGGTCACCAACAACCTGAAGTTCGCCAAGGCGATCAACCTGTCGCCCGACGACCAGACCGTCTACAAGCAGCGCGTCGGCCATCTGCTGGAGCTGGTGCCGATGCGCAACCCGGCCACCGTCAAGGCCGGCGAGACGCTGCCGGTGCAGGTGCTGTTCAGGGGCAAGCCGCTGGCGGGTGCCGGCATCGAGGTCAGCAACGGCATCGACGCGATCCCCGAAGACCAGATCAAGCGGGTCGAAACCGACGCCGAGGGCATCGCCAACCTGGTGCTCAACGAGCGCGGCACCAACACCCTGGCGGTGGATGTGGAGAAGCCCAACGACGGCAGCCTGGGGGGCGCATCACGCAAGGTCGGTGCCGACAAGTTCGTGCTGATCGCCACCTACACGTTCGTGAAGTAGTCGCCCGCGCCGAAGGCATAGGCATCCATCCCCAGATCGCCATGCGTGTGGCTCTGGTGGATGCGGCGGCCCGCGGCGGGTCGGCCGTCCGGGCCGGCGCTGGCTCCGGCGGCGATGAACAGCGGCAGCAGGTGTTCGTCGCTGGGGTGCATCAGCACCGCATGCGGCGCCTGCTGCCGGTAGTCGGTCATGGCGGGCCAGTCGGCTGCTGCGATGCGGTGGGCGATCCAGTCGCGGAAAGCCCGGCTTTCTGGTGCGGCCGGTGCGTCCACTGTCGGGTCGATTCCAGCTGCGAACACCCGCCGCAGGTTGGGCGTGATGCTGCCGCTGCCGATCAGCAGCACGTTGGGCGTCATGCCGTCGATTGAAGCAAAGCCATTGCCGCTGCGCATGCAACACCTTTGAACGCCGCGTTCGGCTGGGCAGGGGTTGTGCGCGCAGCCTGCGGCGGCTGTAGCCGGGGTGCGGTACCGTCGGTCGACATGCCTACATCCCCTTCCGGTACCACCCCTGTACCCGCCTCGCCGCCATCATCCGAGCGCCGCCCGGCCCTGAAACCACCGTCGATGGCCGCCCTGGCCTGGCGCCAAACCCTTCGCGACTTCCGCGCAGGCGAGTTGCGGCTGCTGGCAGTGGCCGTGACTCTGGCCGTGGCGGCGTTGACGGCAGTGGGCTTTTTCGCCGACCGCCTCAACACCGGTTTGCAGCGCGACGCGCGCCAACTGCTGGGCGGTGACGCCATCGTCGGCAGCGACCGACCGACACCGCCCGATCTGATCGCCAAGGCCCGCGAATTGGGCTTGGTGGTCTCCACCAGCGCCGCCTTTCCGAGCATGGGCCGCGCCACCGAAGCGCAGGGTGGCGGCACGCGGCTGGTGGCAGTCAAGGCTGTCGATGCGAATTACCCGTTGCGAGGCAAGCTGCAGTTGCGTGGTTCACCCACGGCAGCAGGCGGCGAAGCCCCGATCGAAACCGTGGCCGCTGCGCCCGAACCCGGCACCGCCTGGGTCGACCCGTCGTTGCTCGATGCGTTGCAACTCAAAGTCGGCGACCCGCTGTTGCTCGGGGACGCCAAGCTGACCATCAGCCGCGCGATCGTGATCGAGCCCGACCGCGGCGCCGGTTTCTCGGCCTTCTCGCCGCGCCTGATGCTGTCGTCGGCCGACCTGCCAGCCACCGGTCTGATCCAGCCCGCCAGCCGGGTGCGCTACCAGCTGGCGGTGGCGGCACCGGCAGGCGCAGCCGGTGGCAGCGGCGATGCGGCGGTGCGCAACTTCGTCGCCTATGTCGACCAGCAGATCGAATCGAAGGCGGCGCGCGGCCTGCGCGTGGAAAGCTTGCAAAGCGGCCGGCCGGAGATGCGCCAGACGCTGGACCGGGCCGAGAAGTTCCTGAATCTGGTGGCACTGCTGTCGGCGCTGCTGGCGGCGGTGGCGGTGGGAATCGCCGCCCGCGACTTCGCATCGCGCCACCTGGACGACTGCGCCATGCTGCGGGTGCTGGGGCTTTCGCAGCGCCGCATCGCCGGCGCCTACACGCTCGAGTTCGGTCTGGTCGGCCTGCTGGCCAGCGTGGCCGGGGTGTTGATCGGCCTGCTGGTGCACAACGTCTTTGTCTGGCTGCTGGCCGGACTGGTGTCGGCAACGCTGCCGCCCCCCGGAATCTGGCCGGCGCTGTTCGGCCTGGGGGTGGGCATGACCCTGCTGCTGGGCTTCGGCCTGCCGCCGGTGTTGCAGCTGGCCAGTGTGCCGCCGCTGCGCGTGATCCGCCGCGATGTGGGCGCGCTCAAGGCCTCATCGCTGGGTGTGCTGGGCATGGGCGCCTTGGGATTCGTGGCGCTGTTGATGGCGGTGTCGTCGGACCTGAAGCTCGGGCTGATCGCGGTCGGCGGCTTTGCCGCGGCGGTGGCGCTGTTCGCGGTGTTGTCCTGGATGGCGGTGCATGTGCTGCGCCGCGCAGTGCCGGAGTCGCGCGCGCCGCGCTGGCTGGTGCTGGCCACGCGCCAGATCGCCGCGCGTCCGGCCTTCGCGGTGCTGCAGGTGTCGGCGCTGGCGGTCGGCTTGCTGGCCTTGATGCTGCTGGTGCTGTTGCGCACCGACCTCATCAGCAGTTGGCGCAGCGCCACCCCGGCCGATGCGCCGAACCGCTTCGTCATCAACCTGCAGCCCGACCAGGCCCAGCCGTTTCGCAGCGCGCTCAAGACAGCAGGGGTCACCGACTACGACTGGTATCCGATGATCCGCGGCCGTCTGGTGGCGATCAACGGCAAGACCACCAACGGCGCCGACTACCAAGACGAACGATCGAGCCGTCTGGTCGAGCGCGAGTTCAACCTGAGCCACACCGGCACGCTGCCGGTGCTCAACGAGATCGTCGGCGGCAAGTGGGTGGCAGACGAGCCCGGCGGGCTGTCGGTGGAAGCCGGTTTGGCCGAGCAACTGGGTCTGAAGCTGGGTGACACGCTGCGCTTCGACATTGCGGGGCAGATGAAGGAGGGCCGCATCACCAGCCTGCGCAAGGTCGACTGGGGCTCGATGCGCGCCAACTTCTATGTGCTGTTTCCCGACACCGAGATGGCCGACCTGCCGCTGACCTACATCAGCGCCTTCAAGGCCCCGGCCGATGCCGGCTTCGACAACCGGCTCAGCCGCGATTTTCCGAACATCACCAACATCAATGTCTCGGCATCGATCGCGCAGATTCAGCGCGTGCTGGACCAGGTGATCCGCGCGGTCGAGTTCCTGTTCGGCTTCACCCTGATCGCGGGACTGGTGGTGCTGTTCGCTGCGGTCAGTGCCACCCGCGACCAGCGCGCGCGCGAGTTCGCGATCATGCGGGCGCTGGGCGCCGGCAGCCGCTTGCTCGCGCAGGTGCAGCGCACCGAGCTGCTGGGTGTGGGTGCGCTCGCTGGTTTGCTCGCGTCGCTGGCGGCAGTGGCAGTGGGCTATGTGCTGGCGCGCCAGGCCTTCGAGTTCGACTGGAACCCCTCGCCCTGGGTGCCGTTGATCGGCACCGCAGCCGGTGCCGCATTGGCACTGGCGGCGGGTTGGTGGGGCCTGCGCGATGTGCTGCGCAGGCCGGTGCTGGAAACCCTGCGGCGCGCCGGCGCGCTCTGACCGGTCAAGCCGTTGCCGGTGCCGGTGCCTCCAGCCTGAAGCCACCCACCACCTTGGACAGCCTCTGGGCCTGCTCGCTCAGACTCTCGGCGGCGGCGGCCGACTGCTCCACCAGCGCCGCGTTTTGTTGCGTCATCCGGTCCAGGTCGGTGACTGCGCCGTTGATCTGGCCGATGCCGCTGCTCTGCTCGGCACTGGCGGCGCTGATCTCGCCGATGATGTCGCTGACACGGCGCACGCTGGCGACGATCTCGTCCATCGTGCTGCCGGCATCGGCCACCAGACGCGAACCGGTTTGCACCCGGTCGACGCTGGCGCCGATCAACGCCTTGATCTCGCGCGCGGCAGCCGCACTGCGTTGGGCCAGGCTGCGAACCTCGGTGGCCACCACGGCGAAGCCGCGGCCTTGCTCACCCGCTCTGGCGGCCTCCACGGCTGCATTCAGCGCCAGGATGTTGGTCTGAAACGCGATGCCGTCGATGGTGCCGATGATGTCGGCGATGCGTTTGCTGCTGGCGGTGATCTCGTCCATCGTCGTCACCACCTGCGCCACCACCTGGCCGCCGCGTTGCGCCACGTCGCTGGCCGAAGCAGCCAGTTGGTTCGCGGTGCGAGCGGAATCGGCGGTCTGGCCGACGGTGCCGGTCAACTGCTCCATCGACCCCGCGCTTTGCTGCAGCGAAGCCGCAGCCTGTTCGGTGCGCTGACTGAGGTCGGCATTGCCGCTGGCGATTTCACTGGCCGCGGTGCCGATGCAGTCGGTGGCCTGGCGAACCGTCAGCAACGATGTCTGCAAGCTGCCGGCCATGTTCAGCAAAGCGCGTCGCAGATCGCCGATCTCGTCGGTGCTGTTGTCGGATGGCGCGCTGGCTGCGGCATGCAGATCACCGCGTGCCACTGCGTCGCCGATGGCCGCGGCTTGATGCAGTTGCGACACGATGCGGCGCTGGATGCGCAGGCTGATGAACGCCGCCACCGCACCCCCGGCCAGCAACGCCAGCGCGAGCCCGATCAACCCAGTCGCTTGCTGCTGCTGGGCAGCCTGCAGGCGGTCGCTGCGCAGCGCTTCGCTGCGCGCCACCAGTTTGCCGATGTCCTGCGTCAACACCGCATAGATGTCTTCGGCCGCCCGCATCGCTCCAGCGCCGATGTTGGGGTCCACTGCGCTGAGGTCGATCGCCTTTGCGCAGCGCTTCAAGTACTCGCCCAGGTTGGTCGTCACCGAGGCGACCAGGCCCGCGGTGTCGGTATCGCTGCCGGTGGTGTTGCCCAAGCCGCCCACCTGCGCACCGATCTGCTCGGCTTGCTTGCCGAGCGACTTGCCCGCTGCTCGCGTTTCGGCGTCGCTGAGGGAGCTGATCAGCACCAGCGTGCGGTAGACATCGCCGCGCATCTGCGACAGGCCTTCTTTGGTCTGGCCCACCACTTTCAGGCGGGCCAGATCGGCCAGGTCGTCCTGCGCTGCCCGCTGAGCCTGTCGGTGGTCGGCCCAGCCATAGACACCGGCAGCCGCTAGCGCAACGGTGGCCACCACCGCCGGCGCGATCATCATCTTCGTGGCGAGCTTCATGTGCAGGCGTTCCTTTCAGGATTGATCGCCGGCATCAGGGGTAGACGCCACCGCACACCGCGGTTTCGCCCAGCTTCTCGCAATACATCACCTTCGGCTCGACCTTCTTGCTGACCGGATTCGTGAACTTGTATTCCTGCCAGAAGCCGGTGGGCTTGGTCTTGGCCAGCGCCACGCGTTCCTTGACGAAGTACTTGCCGTCGACATCGGTGAGGTCGATCAGATCGCGGCCGATCTGCTTCGGGTTGGCGCCATGCGCCAGACATTTGCCGTCCAGACCGTAGACCACCAGATACAGGTCGCGGTCGGTGAAGCCGCCTTGCTTGTCGCTGATGGCGGCATAGCCCTTCTCGGCGCCGTTGGCCTTGATGTTGGCGATGCCCTTGTGGACCATCGCCACGGCGTCGTCCTTGGTGGCGTTGTTGGCCAGGGCCGGGGTCAGCGCCAATGCGGTCAGCAGGGCGGCGGTGGTGGTGAGCAGCGCTTTCATGTGGTTGGTTTCCTTGTGTGGGTGAGTTTCAGAGTCAGGCTGCGATCAGCCCCATGTCGGCGCTGCTCAGCAGGCCTTCGATGTCCATCAGGATCAGCATGCGGTCGGCTTCGCGCGGGCTGTCGCGTTTGTCGGCGTGCTGGGTGTTGCGGTCCGAGCCTTTGTCGCTGCCGGCGGTGCGCACCGAGCCGATGCCGGTGATGAAGCTGGCGTCGATGCTGGCGTTCAGCTCGGGCGCAGGCTTGATCTGCTCGGCTGTCAGCTCCAGCACATCCGAAACCGAATCCACCACCGCGCCGACCACGCGTCCCTTGACATTGAGCACCACCACCACGGTGAAGTCGTTGTAGTCGACTTGCTCGCATCCCAGCTTCAAGCGCAGGTCGATGATCGGCACGATCACCCCGCGCAGGTTGACCACGCCCTTGATGAACGGTGGTGCGTTGGCGATGCGGGTCGGCGGTTCGTACGAGCGGATCTCCTGCACGCGCAGGATGTCGATGCCGTATTCCTCTGCGCCGAGGCGAAAGGTCAGGAACTCGCCCGCCTGCGTGCTGCGCCGCGTGCTTGGGGCACCGGGCGCATCGGTCTTGGTCTGCGAACCCGCGTTGCGGGTTTCGGGAGGGGCTTCGGCAATCATGTCCATGGGTGGTCCTTGATTCGTCTGATGGGGGTATCGGCAGCCGAGGGTGGTGGCTGTAGCAGCCAAGCGTTCAAAAGCTTTCCCAGTCGTCGTTGCCCGCACCGCCCGTCGAGGCTGCCATTGCAGACGCTTGCGGCATCGCAGCCGGTGTCTGGCGTGCGCGAGCAATGACTGTTCGCGCGGCCGTGGCAGGAGCAGGGTTGGCAGCCGAAGGCGCCGGCGAGCGGGCCGCAGCAGCCGGCGCCGACTTGGCCACCACGGGCTTCGTCGGGCTGTGCAGGGGCTTGCGGGCCGGGCTGCGAGCAGAAGGCGCAGTTTGGTCGCGCCCGGTGCGGAAGCTGCCCACCAGAGTCGAAAGCTGGCGCGACTGGTCGCGCAGGCTCTCGGCCGCGGCCGCCGACTCTTCCACCAGCGCGGCGTTCTGCTGCGTCATCTGGTCCAGCCCCGCCACCGCGCTGTTGACTTGCGCAAGCCCGGTGCTTTGCTCGGAAGTGGCGGCGCTGATCTCGGCAATGATGTCGGTCACGCGCTGCACGCTGGCCACGATCTCGCCCATCGTGTGGCCAGCATCGGTGACCAGGCGCGATCCGGTGCCCACCTTCTCGACACTGGTGCCGATCAGGGCCTTGATTTCGCGGGCGGCGTCGGCACTGCGCTGCGCCAGGCTGCGCACTTCGCTCGCCACCACCGCAAAACCGCGGCCTTGTTCACCGGCGCGGGCTGCTTCCACCGCGGCATTCAGCGCCAGGATGTTGGTTTGAAACGCAATGCCGTCGATCGTGCCGATGATGTCGGCGATGCGCTTGGAGGCGGTGTTGATTTCCTCCATCGTCAGCACCACCTGGGCGACCACCTCGCCGCCGCGCAAAGCCACGCTGCTGGCCGATGCGGCCAGCTGGTTGGCGGTGCGGGCGGAGTCGGCGGTCTGACCCACCGTGCCTGTGAGTTGTTCGAGGCTGCTGGCGGCTTGCTGCAGGCTGCCGGCGGTTTGTTCGGTGCGGCTGGACAGGTCCTGGTTGCCGCTGGCGATCTGCTCGCTGGCGGTGGACATCGACTCGCTGCCGGAGCGCACGTCGCCGATCAAGCCACGCAGCGATTGCTGCATGGTCGCCAGCGAGCGCAGCATCTGCGCCATCTCGTCCTTGCCTTCGACGAGGATGTCGCGCGACAGGTCGCCCTCGGCCATCGCCGCGGTCGCGTCGACCGTGCGGCGCAGCGGCCCGGTGATCGACCGCGTGATGACCAGGCCGATGCCGATCGCACAAACGATGCCGGCCGCCAGCAACGCCAGCGCCGCCGTCTGTGCCTGTCGCACGGATTCCTGCGTGGCGGCGCTCACTTCGGCGGCGCGCTGGGTCAGGTAACTTGTCAGTTTGTCGATCGACTCGGTGAAGGCGGCGGCAGCCGGCGCCAGGCTCTGGTCCAGCAGCTGTTTGACTTCCTCGTGTTTGCCATCGACGCTCAGCTTCAAGGTCTGGTCGCGCGCGGCCAAAAAGGCCGTGCGCTGGGCGGCGATGGTTTGCAGCAGGGCCTTGCCGTCCGCACCGTCCTCCGCCTTCGACAGCTTCGCTTGCAGCACGTCGATGCGGGCCGTTGCTTCCTTGGACGGCGCGCCGAAAAACGTGGCCAGCTCGGCGTTGCCGCCGGCCCGGGCCACCGCCATCGACCGGGTGACGTTCAACGCGACCAGTGACTTCCATTCGCTGGCATCGTCGGCGCGGCTTTGCAGCTCCGTCACCTGATCGGTATTGGCGCCGATGCGTTGCAGCAGCACGGTGGTGATGCCGACGATCAGCGCCATCAGCGCAATCACGATGCCGAAGCCAAGGGCTTGGCGGGGGCCGATGCGAAGGTTTTGCAGGTTCATGGAAGTCATTGGATCGGTGGGTTGAAACGCGCGCCGAGATTCATTCGCGCGCAGCAGGTTGATCGGTACTGCTCGGTCAAACATGAGGCTGGTGAGGGCTGCTTCAGGAAGCCAGCACAGCGCCGGTGCGGAAACTGCCCACCAATGTGGTGAGCTGGCGCGACTGGTCGCGCAGGCTCTCGGCGGCGGCGGCCGACTCTTCCACCAGCGCGGCGTTCTGCTGCGTCATCTGGTCGAGCCCGGCGACCGCGCCATTGACCTGGGCCAGGCCCGTGCTCTGTTCCGTGGTGGCAGCACTGATCTCGGCAATGATGTCGGTCACGCGCTGCACGCTGGCGACGATCTCGCCCATCGTGTGGCCGGCGTCGGTGACCAGGCGCGATCCGGTGCCCACCTTCTCGACGCTGGTGCCGATCAGGGCCTTGATTTCGCGGGCGGCATCGGCACTGCGTTGCGCCAGGCTGCGCACTTCGCTCGCCACCACCGCAAAGCCGCGGCCTTGTTCACCGGCGCGGGCGGCTTCCACCGCCGCGGTCAGCGCCAGGATGTTGGTCTGGAAGGCGATGCCGTCGATCGTGCCGATGATGTCGGCGATGCGTTTCGATGCGGTGTTGATCTCACCCATGGTCAGCACCACCTGGGCCACCACCTCGCCGCCCCGAATTGCCACGGTGCTGGCCGATGCGGCCAGCTGGTTGGCGGTGCGCGCCGAGTCGGCGGTCTGGCCGACGGTGCCCGTGAGTTGTTCCAGGCTGCTGGCGGCTTGCTGCAAGCTGCCGGCGGTTTGCTCGGTGCGGCTGGACAGGTCTTGATTGCCGGAAGCGATCTGCTCGCTGGCGGTGGAGATCGAGTCGCTGCCGGCACGCACGTCATCGATGATGCGGCGCAGCGACTCCTGCATGCTGCACAGGGCACGCTGCATGTCGGCGATCTCGTCTTGACCCTCAACCTCGATGGCTGTGGTCAGGTCGCCATCGGCCATGGTTTGCAGCGCCAGCCGGGCTCGCGCCAGCGGTACCGTCACCGACCGCTGGATGGCCCACGCGGTACCGATTGCCAACAGCGCCATCAGAACGCAGACGCTCGCCAGCAACACGGTGCCCGTCGAGATGGACTGTTCGGTCGCCGCGATCAACGAGTCGTTGGCATCGCCCTCGAGCGCAATGAAGGCCAGTGCAGCCTGTCGTGATTCCGCCAGCAGAGGAATGCATTGCGTGCGCATCATTTCGGCAGCTTCCGTTCGCTTGCCGGATGTGTACAGCGCCACGATGCCTTGGGCCACCGGCCAGTAGCGCGCTTCGATTTCCTTGGACTTTTGCAGCGCCGCCTGCTCTTGCGGCGCGGCACCGGTCTCAAGGCGCAGGGCAAGACTCTGCAAAGCGCTGTCGATCTGCTGCTTGGCTTTGGTGATGTTGTCGGTGAAGCCCTGCGCTTGCTTCGCGTCGTCCACGATCAGCAGGTTGCGGGCGGCGATGGCGCGATCCTGGATGGCCCGGTCGAGTTCGTTGACCAAACCCACCTTGTGTCGAACGCCATCCGACAGCGTGTGCATCGACGCACCGATCGAGCGCTGCTGTTGGATCGCATAGACCGTGGTCAGGACCAGCGCGGCCAGGGTCAGGCCGAATCCGAAGGCAAGGCGGGTGCCGATCTTGATGGCGTTGAGTTTCATGGGGGCGTTGTTCCGGTTGGGATGCTTGTGCGTGTTCTGTCGAGAAGTCGATGCTCAGTGCCGTGCGCGCCGTACCAGCGATCCGACATCCAGAATCAGCGCCACGCGGCCGTCGCCCATGATGGTTGCGCCGGCCACGTCGTCGACCTTGCGGTAGTTGCTTTCCAGGTTCTTCACGACCACCTGTTGCTGGCCCAGCAACTGGTTCACCAGCAGCGCCACACGGCCACCTTCGGCTTCGGCCACGACCATGATCTGGCTGTCGTTGTGGACATGGCCTTTGCCGTCCAGGCTGCGGGGCACGCCGAACACCTGCTGCAGGTCCAGCACCGGCATGTACTCGTCGCGCACTTCCACGACCTTGCCGCTGCCGCCGATGGTGCGCACCGTGCCGGGCTCGATCTGGAACGACTCGACCACGCTGGACAGCGGCACGATGTAGCACTCGTCGCCCACCGCCACGCTCATGCCGTCCATGATCGCGAGAGTCAGCGGCAGGCGCACCCGCACTGTCATGCCGTAACCCTCGGCACTGTCGATCTCGACCGTGCCGCCGAGCGCGGTGATGTTCTTCTTGACGACGTCCATGCCCACGCCGCGGCCCGAGACATCGGTGACCACATCGGCGGTGGAGAAGCCGGCCGCGAAGATCAGACCCCAGACCTCGGAATCGGTCATCGAATCCGGCGCTTCGATGCCACGTTCACGCGCTTTGGTCAGCAACTTGCCGCGGTTCAGGCCGCGGCCATCGTCGCGCACCTCGATCACGATCGAGCCGCCCTGGTGGCTGGCGATCAAGGTGATGCTGCCGTGTTCCGGCTTCCCCTTCGCGAGCCGCTCGGCCGGCATTTCGATGCCGTGGTCGCAGCTGTTGCGCACCAGGTGGGTCAGCGGGTCGGTGATCTTCTCGACCAGACCCTTGTCGAGTTCGGTGGCTTCGCCCACCTGCAGCATCTCGACCTTCTTGCCGAGCTTGCTGGCCAGGTCGCGCAGCATCCGCGGGAATCGGTTGAACACCAGCGACATCGGAATCATCCGGATCGACATCACCGCTTCCTGCAGGTCGCGGGTGTTGCGTTCCAGATCGGCCAGGCCAGCCGCCATCTGCTGGTTCAGCGCGGCATCGTCGCCCTTGCTGTTCTGCGCCAGCATGGCCTGGGTGATGACGAGCTCGCCCACCAGGTTGATGAGTTGGTCGACCTTTTCCACCGAGACCCGCAAAGTGGCCGATTCGGGGGTCGCTGCGGCTGCGCGCTCGGGGGCTTTGTCGGCCGGGCGGCGCGCTGCGGCAGCCGCAACCGGGCCTGCGACCAGGCTGGCGGACGAGCTGACAACCGCGCCTGCGACCGGGCTGGAACCCGGGCTGGCAACTGATGCTGCTGTCGGGGTGCCGGTGCTGGCGGGGTCACCCCGATCCTCGACGCTGGCTGACGGGGCTCCCGGGGCATCGTCGAAGAAGCCGTAGCCCGCTTCAGGTGTGGTGGGTTCGGGCGCTCCGGGTGCGCCGTCGTGAAAGCCGAAGCCGGCCGACAGGGGCGCCAGGTGCACTTGTTCGCGCGCCACATGGAAGCCGAACAGGTCGATCAGTTCGTTGTCGGTCGAAGCCGTCAGCACCTTGAATCGGCGCATGCCGTCGGCGGACTGGCCGCCGTCCAGTGTTTCGATCGTGCCCAGGTCGGGGATCTCGCTGAACAACTCCACCAGACTGTCGGCCAGCGCCGGGTTCTGCAGGGGGCCGACGGTCAGCTCCAGCTCGCGCACCGCGGAGGTCTTCGGCTGCTGGGGTGCGGACGGTGCGGCACTTGCCGCAGCAGGAGCGGGAGCCGCAGCCGGCGACGGTGCAAGTGCAGCGGCAGGTGCCGCGCTTTCGCCCGCCACCATTGCGCGGATCGACACCAGCAGCTCGCCCGTGTCGACCGCATCGGCCCCATTGCCCTGGTGCCTTGCCAGCTGCGCTTTCAGTGCGTCACCGGACTGCAGCAGCACATCCACCATCGCCGCGCTCGGCGCCAGTTCGTGGCGGCGCAGCTTGTCCAGCAGCGTCTCCATCTGGTGCGTCAGCTCGGCCACGTCGGCGAAGCCGAAGGTGGCGGCACCGCCCTTGACCGAATGCGCACAACGGAAGATGGCGTTCAGCTCTTCGTCATCGGCGTTGTCGATGTCCAGGTTCAGCAGCCGCTGCTCCATCGTTTCCAGGTTCTCGCCGGCTTCCTCGAAGAAGATCTGAAAGAATTGGCTCAGGTCGATGCCGGCTGCCTGGCTGGCGGCGTCGGTGGGGTGGGTGTCTGCCATCTCAGCTTCGCCCGCTCAGCGGATGACCTTGCCGATCACCTCGACCAGCTTGGCCGGGTCGAAGGGCTTGACCAGCCAGCCGGTGGCGCCGGCGGCGCGGCCGGCCTGCTTCATCTGGTCGCTGCTTTCGGTGGTCAGGATCAGGATCGGGGTGTTCTTGAACTTCGGGTTCTGGCGCAGCCGCGTGGTCAGGCCGATGCCGTCCAGGCGCGGCATGTTCTGGTCGGTCAGCACCAGGTTGAAGTCGCGGCTGTTGGCCTTGTCCAGCGCGTCCTGCCCGTCGACGGCCTCGACCACGTTGAAACCGGCGTTCTTGAGGGTGAAGCTGACCATCTGGCGCATGGAAGCGCTGTCGTCAACGGCAAGGATCGAGTGCATGAGAGGCGTCTCCGGGGGAAGTTCGTGCTGGCAGATCGGAAGTGGGTGAAGGCAACGGCAACGGTGCGGCAGGCGGTCAGAACAGCTCGACCGAGCCCGCGTCCATCTCGTCCTGCGTGACCGGGTTGGGTCGTTGGGGTGTGTCCTCGACCCAGGCTTCGCCGTCTTCGTCGTCGGCCATCGAGTCGCGGGCGATGCGGTCGGCGCAGCCGCGCAGCCGGTGCGTGGTGTGGCTGATGAGCTGGCTCGCCATGTCCTGAAACTGCAGCGCGGTGATGGCGCCGCCGATCGTCTGGCGGGCCTGGTCCAGGGCGCCGCTGGCCAGTTGGTCGTTGACGACCCTGAACTGGCCCAGCAACTGGCCGCTGGCGTCGTCCAGCAGGCGCTGCAGGCGGTCCAGGTCGTTGCTGGCCACCATCAGGTGGTCCTGCAAGTCGGCTGCCACCGCCAGCGGCAACGCGCTGTTGGGCATGGCGTGTGGGGCATCCTGAGGCGTCATCCAGGCTCCAGTGGAGAGGGTGGTTGGGTGAAAGCAGGGGTCGCGCGCCGCAACGGAATGCCGCGCACAGAAGCTTTTCGGCAGCGCCGTCGTCGGGTTGAGTGCCGTGCTGCGCTGCGCTGCCACGAAACAGGCGACGAATGCCGCGCTGCTCGTTTGCGATACTGCTGCGATGACTGGCCCACCCGCGCACCGGCTGTTGGCGGCACCTTCGGCCGCTGCAGTGCCGGCGCGGGCGCTGCGCCTGCTGCATCTCGAAGACTCGGAACCCGACCATGCGCTGGCGATGGCGCACCTGCACCGCAGTGGTCTGCATGTTCATTCGGTGCGCATCGAAACGCGGGCCGCGTTTGCCGCCGCACTGGCCGAGCGCTGGGATGTGGTGCTGTCGGACTACCACCTGCCGGGCTTCACCGGCATCGATGCGCTGCAGATGCTGCGCGAGCACCAGGACGACCGGAATGACCGGGACAGCGGCGCTCACTTGCTGCCGTTCATCCTGGTCTCGGGCCAGATCGGCGAAGACACTGCGGTCGAGGCGATGCGCAACGGCGCCAGTGACTACCTGCTGAAGAACAACCTGGCGCGGCTGGCGCCGGCGGTGGAACACGCGGTCGGCGCAAGCCGCACGCACCGGGCGCGGGTGCGGGCCGACCGTGAGCTGCAGGCCTCACGCAAACGGCTGTCGGAGCTTGCGCAGCATCTGCAAACCAGCGTCGAGGCCGAGCGCGCCGCCATTGCACGCGAGATCCACGACGATGTGGGGGGCTCGCTGACCGCGCTCAAGTTCGATCTGGACTGGGTGCGGCGCCACCTGCAGGCGTCGCAGTTGCCCCAGCGAGCGGCACTCGACGTGCGGCTGGCGTCGGCGCTGGAAACCGTCACCCATGCGATCGAGGCCAGCCAACGCATCATGCAGAACCTGCGCCCGGCGATCCTGGAGCAGGGGCTGGTGGCCGCATTGCAATGGCTGACCAGCCGCTTCGAGCACCGCACCGGGATCGGTTGTGAACTGCGGGTGGGCACTGCGCTGGCGGGGGGCGACAACCCCGATGGGTCCATCCTGCCGGCCGGGGTGCCGCTGGTGGCCTACCGCACCGCGCAGGAAGCGCTCACGAATGTCAGCAAACACGCCGGGGCCACGCGGGTGATCGTCGACCTGTCGTTGAGCGCGGGGGTGTTGTCGCTGGAGGTCAGCGACAACGGCCGCGGCCTGGCGCAAGCCGACCTGGCGAAGGCGCAGAGCTTCGGCATCCGCGGTTTGCATGAGCGCGCGTCGACGGTCGGTGGCTGGGTCGACCTGAGCAGTGGCGTGGCCCACGGCGCCAGCGGCACCACCTTGATCCTGTCGGTGCCGATGCGCCATGCCGATGCCGAGCGGGCCGATGCCGATGAACCGGTCGATGCCGAAACCTCGGCCTGGAGTGCGTTGTGAAAGCGAATTCGCGATGACCATCGATGTCGTGCTCTGCGACGACCACGCGCTGATCCGGCGCGGCATCCGCGACACCTTGTCCGATGCGCCCGACATCCGCGTGCTGGGCGAAGCCGGCGAATACGGCGAGTTGCGGTCGTTGCTGCGCACGCTCGGCAGCGGCGCTGGCAGCAGCAGCAACGGCCGCGCCGAAGGCTCGCCCTGCGATGTGCTGGTGCTGGACATCAACCTGCCGGGCCGCAGTGGGCTCGACGCCTTGCAGGCGCTGAAAGACGAAGGCTCGGCCATCAAGGTGCTGGTGGTCAGCATGTACCCGGAAGACCAGTACGCGATCCGAGCGTTGCGGGCAGGTGCTTACGGCTATGTCAACAAGGGCGGCGACCCGCAACTGCTGGTGCAGGCGGTGCGCACCGTGGCGCAAGGCCGCAAATACGTCACCCCCGAGATCGCGCAGATGCTGGTCGAAAGCCTGACCGCGCCCGCCAGTGTCGACGCGCACAGCAAGCTGTCCGACCGCGAATTGCAGACGCTGGTGATGATCGCCAGCGGCAAGCGCCTGGCCGACATCGCCGAAGCGTTGACCCTGAGCCCGAAAACGGTGTCGGTCTACCGGGCCCGGGTGCTTGAGAAGTTGCAGCTGGCGAACAATTCCGAGCTGACCGTCTATGCGATCCGCAAGGGCCTGGTCGGCCAATGAGCGACCAAGGCGGGGCCAATGAGCAGGCGATGAGCGGGCCATGACGGGCGATGGCATCGGCACTGGCGGGCCGGCACGCGCCGATTCCGTGGCCACCGTGGTCGACAGCGCTGAAGCCGCACGCCGCGGCGGGCGCGAGGTGCTGTCGCTGCTGCTGATGGATGCGCGCAACCACCTGCTGCAGCTGCTGCAGCCGACTGCTTATGAGCGCCCCAAGGCCGGCCCGAGCCGGCCGTCCCCCACGGGGATCACGGAAAGCGGCAAAGCCATGTTTCCATGTGAGCAGCAGGTGCTGCGCCTGGCAGCCCGGGCCGGGGTGTTTCAGGAACACTGGATCGGCTGCCACGTGCAGCGCCAGCGCGGTGAGGCGTGCGATCCGCAGGCGGTGCGGTTGGCCGGGATCGAGCCACGGGCTGCGGGCTGGGTCGATGGTCAAGGTCCGCTGCCGGACCTGGCATCGCTGCATGCCTATCTGGCGGAAACGCTGGATGTCACGCTCGACCTGTTGGCAGGCACCGCCGACAACGACACCGCGCTCTATGTCTACCGCGCCGCGCTCTGGCACGAAGACGGGCTTTGCCAATCCCTGGCCGAAGCGTTGCGTTTGCGGGCGCCGCCACCGCGCCCGTCGCGCGCCGCGTTGGCTTTCTCGCCGCGCCCTTGGATGCTGGGCCATTCGGCCAACGGCGGTTTTGTTCCGCATGCCGAGCGCGGCGTGCTGGCGGTCGATGTGCCGGGCTTCGAGATCGACGCCCAGCCGGTGGGCTGGGACGCCTTCGCCGAGTTTGCCGAAGACGGGGGTTACGACCGGTCGGAGTGCTGGACCGAGGCCGGGCGCAACTGGCTGCAAACCGAAGGCCGGCGCGCGCCGCGCCATGTCGAGCAGTTGGCGGGTGGGGTGCTGCTGCAGCGCCCGGCTGCTGAGGGCGGTGGGCTGCGGCGGGTGCCGGGCCACCAGCCGGCGCACGCCATCAGCCTGCATGAAGCCGAAGCCTGGTGCTGCTGGGCCGGCAGGCGCTTGCCCACCGAGCCGGAATGGGAGCTGGCAGCCGCCACACCCGGGCGCGGTTTCGCCTGGGGCGATGTGCACGAATGGGTGACCGGCCGTGCGCGCTTGCTGCCGGGCGCCGGTGCGCCCCCGCCGGCCGATGACAGCGGCCACATCGAGGCCGGCGTCACCATGGGCGTGCCCCACGGGGCGCCGACCGCGGTGCTGAAAGGCGCCTCGGCCGCCACGCGGCGGCGCTGGCACCACCCGAAGGCGCGGCGCTTC
>JBBSPW010000053.1:0-20158 GCA_038258365.1 Burkholderiales bacterium
ATTGTTCGGTCAGGAAGCGGATCGCGTCGCCGCTGGCGCCGCAGCCGAAGCAGTAGTAGAACTGCTTGGCCGGCGAGACCGAAAAGCTAGGGGACTTCTCGCCGTGGAAGGGACACAGCCCCATGAAGTTGGCGCCGCCCCGCTTCAACTCCACATGGCGGCCGACGACATCGACGATGTCGACTCGGGCAAGCAGGTCTTGTATGAATCCGGCGGGTATCACCGCTTCAGTCTAGCCAACCCGGCATCGGGCGGCTGTGCGGGCACGAGCGCGAAGACGCCGCGGTATTCGCGCGCCCAACCCGCCACTTGCGACGACGGCATCGCCGCTGCAATGCCGGTACCCTGGCCGATGTCGCAGCCCATGTCCAGCAGCGCGCGCGCCTGAGCCGGCGACTCGACGCCTTCGGCCACCGCATCGCAGCCGAAGGTGCGCGCCAGCCCGATCACGCCTTCGACGATCGCGCGGTCTTGCGCATCGTCGAGCATGTGGTGCACGAACGAGCGGTCGATCTTCAACACATCCACCGGCAACTGTTTGAGATAGGTCAAGGTGGAATAGCCGGTACCGAAATCGTCGAGCGCAAAACGCACACCGGTGGCGCGGCAGCGGTGCATCAGCGCCGAAGTGGCTGCGACGTCGGAGTGCGCGGCGCTTTCGGTGATCTCCAGCTCCAAAAGCGAAGGCTGCAAATCGGGGTGCCGGGCCAGCAATTCGGTCAGTCGCAGAGCGAAATCGGGCTCTTGCAAGTGGCGCGCGGTGATGTTGACGCTGACGGCGAAGTCGAGCCCGTCGCGCCGCCATTGCGCCAGGTGCTCGAGGGCGCGGGACAGCACCCAGTCGCCGATCTGCGACGACACGCCCGTGTGCTCGATCAATGGCAGAAACTGCAATGGCGCGATCAAGCCCTTGTCTGGATGCTCCCAGCGCAGCAGCGCTTCGAAACCCAGCACGCGGCCCGTTTTCATGTCGACCTTGGGCTGGTAGTGCAGCAGAAACTCTTGCTGGTCCAACGCTTCCTGGATGCGGCCGATCGCCACCACACGCAGTTCGGCGCGGCGCCGGTGCTCGGGGTCGAAGAACAGGTAGCCGTTTCGCCCCGCCTGCTTGGCTTCGTACATGGCGTTGTCGGCATGTCGCAGCAGGGTGTCGGCATCGCTGCGGTCGAGCGGGTACACCGTAGCCCCCATGCTGGCGGTGACCTGCACCGCCTCATGCCCGGCTTCGACCAGATAGGGCTCGGACACCACCCGCAGCACTCGCTCGACTGCCAGCCTGCCCTCGTCCATCGTTTCTGCAAACAGCAGCAGCACGAACTCGTCACCCCCCAGACGCGCGGCGGAATCGGTCCAGTGCTTGCGGCTGCGCAGCGCGCTCCGCAGTCGGCCTGCCAGCTCGCCCAACAAACGGTCACCGGCGGCATGGCCGAAGCGGTCGTTGATTGGCTTGAAGCGGTCGAGGTCGAGATAGCACACCACCAGCAAGGTGCCAGTGAGGTCGGCGCTGGCCATGGCCTCGTCCAGCAGCTTCGACAGGTGCGCGCGGTTGGGCAGCCGCGTCAGCTCGTCGTAATGGGCCTGCCGCACCAATTGATCCCTTTGCGTGCGCTGCTCGGTGATGTCGGAGATCACCAGCACGTGGTAGCGCAGGTCGCCGGCCGGCCCGCGGACCACCGAGATCGTGGCCTGCAGCGTGCACAGCTCGCCGTTGCGACGGCGCTCCAATAGCTCGCCCCGCCAACTGCCCTGGCTGGCCAGACCTGCCCACATCGACGCACGCTGCTCACGCGCCAGCGGGTCGTCGGGCGCCGGTCGCAGCAGCGAAGGCACGGTGCCCACCAGTTCGTCGCGCGGCACGCCGAGGATCTGCGTGTAGGCCGGGTTGGCGTCGAGCGCGCGCAGGTCGGGGTCGGTGATCAGCAAGCCCTCGTGCAGGTGCTGAAAAAGGCTCACCGACATCAATTGACGCTCTTGGGCAGCGCGCCGCTCCTGGACGTCCAACAGCGTCGCCAGCAGGCGCACGGGCTGGCCGGCGCTGTCGCGTTCGATGACCATCAGCGTGGCTTCGGCCCAGCGCCAATCGTCGGCTGTCGAAGGGCTGGCGCTGGTCGGTGCACCAGGGCGTGGCAGCCGCAATTCGACCCGCCGGCGGCCCATTTCGCCGGCAGTCAGTGAGCGAATGGCGTCGGCCAGTTCACTTCGGTCTTCGGGGTGCACCTGGGCCTGCCAATGCACCGCAGACCAAGCCGCATCGGCATCGCCCGTCAAGGTGCGCCAAGCGGTAGAGACGAAACTTTCGTCACGCCGCAGGTGCCAGTCGGCCACGCCCATGCCGGTGCCGTCCAGCGCCCACTCCCAGCGCTGGGTGCGCCCCCGCCAGTCAATCAACGCAGCATGGGAGGCCAGCAACAGCAACAGTGCCGAGCCGGCCCAGGCGACGAGACCGGCGCCGCTTTGCATCGGCATCGGCCATGCCGTTGCGCCTGCCGAATTGGCGCCGGCGGTGACAGCAGCCATGCGGGCTGACAAAAGCAAAGCGGCACCGATCAGCCCCCAGGTGGCCAGCGTCAATTGGCCGCGCAGCACCAGGATCACCACCAACACATGCGGCAGCATCGAAACCAGCATCGGCCAAGGCGGCTGAGCAATGGGTGCGACCCACACCAGCCAGAGCACCAGCGCAAGTCCCGCCATACCCAGCGCCAGCCGTCGCATCCGGTAGAGAGACTGCCTGCCGGCCGGCAGGCTGCGGGCCAGTGCCAGCACGCCGACTGCAGACGTCACCGAACCGATTGCAATCCCGGCTAGGCCATCAAGCCAGGATGTAAAAAGTTGCAGCGACTGCGTGGTCGCCATCCATGCCGCGAGCAGGCCGGCCAGCGGAAAGGCTACGGCACCCATAACCACCACCGCCAGGGCGACGATGTCGGCTGGTCGTTCGAGGCGGTCGTCGAAACGCACCTGCCGCAGGACCAACCAGCCCGCTGCGACGGCCACTGCCAAGCCCGCTGCCATCGACACAGTCAACCACGGCTGCAAACCGCAGCCGATGGCCGCCACGCCGAAGCCGACAACCGAACCGGCCAGCGCCGGAAGGCCCCAACGCCAGGTGGCGGCCAAAGTGGCACCGGCAGGCAGCACCAACACCGCCCATGGCATGAAACCAGCCAGCGCTGCCGCGCCGACATGGGCCAACAGCCACATGCACAGCGCAGCGCCCGTCGCGCGCAACCCGGCCTCGAAAGCCACGCTGATGTCCGACAAGCTCAGCACCAGCAAGCCCCTGTCTCGGGGCGCACTCATTGCGTGAGGTGCTGCAGAAGGGCCGAGCGCGGACGTGCAAACGGCGCCGAGGGCAGGGGCATGGCCTCTGAGGCGCCGTTCCAATCGAGCTTGCAGCCGCAAACCGTGCTGCGCCTGCAATCGGCGTAATGCCGGTTGCAGGCAGACCCTCGATTCAGATGGTGAAGTCTTCCAGCTTCTTCCCCGAATCCAAAGCCGCAGCCAGCCAACGTGGTTTCAATCCCCGGCCCGACCAGGTTTCTCCGCTGGCGGGGTTGCGGTACTTCGGCGCCACTTTGCCACCGCCGCCGCTGCGCTTGGCAGCCCCGCGGCCGCCGATATCGGCCACCGACAAACCATGTTCCGACATCAGGGCCCGAACCTTTTCCACCGCATCGGAGCGCTGCTCGCGCTGCAAATCGGCGATCTGTTGTTCCAGAGCGGCTCGCTGGGCCAGAAGGTCGCTGAGAGGTTGTTTTGCCATCGAATATCTCGGTAGTGAGTGGGGATCGCAGAAATATACCCGAAATCGGCCGGGCGCAATCTCTTGCGACATCCACGGCTCGCTTCAGACACTCAGGATTGGGGTGGCACATAACCGGCTGGCTGATCGGCGGTGCCGCCGAAGAAGAATTGCTCCATCTGGCGCGCCAGATACTGGCGGGCCCGCGCATCGGCCAAGTTCAACCGGTTCTCGTTGACCAGCATCGTCTGGTGTTTCTTCCAGAGCTCGAAGGCTTCTTTGCTGACATTGTCGTAGATGCGCTTGCCGAGCTCGCCCGGATACGGTGAAAAACCCAATCCCTCGGCTTCTTTCTTCAGATGAACACATTGCACCATGCGGGTCATTTCATTCTCCGGTAAGGATGGGCGCCAAGCCTGCTGTCGAGCGGCACGATCGCTGAGTTTCGATTGGAAGAAGGGGCCGTCAAGGGCCTCACAGTTTCTTGACCAGCACTTGCGAACGCCGGTCCCAGTTGTATTTGCGCTTGCGGGCTTCGGGCAGCCAATCGGCTTCGACGATGCTGAAGCCACGCTTGATGAACCAGTGCATGGTGCGAGTGGTCAAGACGAAGAGGCTCTGCAGCCCGGCCGCCCGGGCACGTTGTTCGATGCGCTTCAGCAGCCGCTCGCCATCGCCTTGCGACTGCGACAACGGCGAAACCGTCAACGCGGCCATCTCCGCGGTATGGGCCTCTGGGTACGGATACAGCGCTGCACAGCCGAAGATGATGCCGTCATGCTCGACCACGCTGTAGTAGGCGATGTCGCGCTCGATTTCGTTTCGCTCGCGCCGCACCATCGTGCCGTCGCGCTCGAAGGGTTCGATCAACTGCAGGATGCCGCCTACATCGTCGGGTCCGGCTTCGCGCAAGCTTTCCAGTTTCTCGTCGACCACCATGGTGCCGACGCCGTCGTGCGTGAACACTTCCAGCAGCAGGCTGCCGTCACCGGCAAACGGCAGGATGTGCGAGCGCTCGACCCCGCCTTCGCAACCCCGGATGCAGTACTGCAGATAGAACGCCGTGTCGCGCGGTTCTTGCGCGGCCGGCAGGTTTGAAAGCAGCCGTTTGGCTTCGGCCAGCGAGAGTTCGGTGTCGATGGCGCTTTCCGGATCTTGCAGGTCTTCGCGGATACCGGGTACTTCGGTCATGAACACCAGCTTGTCGGCTTGCAAGGCGATGGCAGTGGCCGTGGCCACATCCTCCATCGTCAAAATGAAAGCTTCGCCGGTTGGAGAAAAGCCGAACGGGCTCAAGAGCACCAGGGCGCCGGATTCCATGGCGCGGTGAATCGCCGCCGAATCCACGCGCCGCACCAGACCGCTGTGCACAAAGTCGACGCCGTCGACGATGCCCACCGGCCGTGCGGTTAGAAAATTACCCGACACCACGCGCACGGTGGCGTTCGCCATCGGCGTGTTGGGCAGTCCCTGGGAAAAGGCGGCTTCGATCTCGAATCGCAACTGCCCTGCAGCTTCCTGCGCGGCGTCCAATGCCACCGAATCGGTGATGCGAACCCCATTGACGAAACGCGATGCATGCCCCTTGGCCGTTAGCTGCTCGGTGACCTGCGGCCTGAAACCATAAGCCAGCACCAGTTTGATGCCCATCGCATGCAGGATCGAAAGATCCTGAACAAATGCATTCATTTTTCCGGCCGCAATGCCTTCACCGGTCAGGCCGACCACGAAGGTCTTGCCGCGGTATGCATGGATGTACGGTGCGACGGACCGAAACCAGGGCACGAAAGTGTGGGGAAAAACGAGGCTCATGGGGTCGAGATTGTGCCGTCAACTCGCGCGGCCAACTGGCGCCAACAACGGGCCACGACAACAGGCACCACCTCGCGCCGCCGGCACCGAGCCCAGGCAGCGGCAACGCCGATAATCCGCGTTCTGTGCCTGAAACGAAACACCACTCCGCCGAGCCCGCCTTGCGACCCACGGTCGCCGCCCGCCGCCAGCCGAATCCCGTTCCGCCGATCACCTATCCAGAAGCACTGCCGGTCTCGGCCCGCCGCGCCGAGATCGCACAAGCGATTGCGCAGCACCAGGTGGTCATCGTCTGCGGCGAAACCGGATCGGGCAAAACCACGCAACTGCCGAAGATCCTGCTCGAACTGGGCCGGGGCCTGGGCGCCGGCGGCCGCGGCCTGATCGGTCACACCCAGCCGCGCCGCATTGCGGCCAGCAGCGTGGCCAAGCGCATCGCCGAAGAGCTGAACTCCCCGCTGGGCGAGGTCGTCGGCTACAAGGTTCGATTTCAGGACCGGCTGCAGCCCGGTGCCAGCGTCAAGCTGATGACCGACGGCATCTTGCTGGCAGAAACCGAACGCGACCCGCTGCTGCGCGCCTACGACACCATCGTCATCGACGAAGCGCACGAGCGCAGCCTGAACATCGACTTCCTGCTCGGCTACCTGCGCCAGTTGCTGCCGCGGCGGCCCGACCTGAAGGTGGTGGTGACCTCGGCAACGATCGATGCGGACCGCTTCGCGCGGCATTTCGCGCAGGCGGGCGCGACCCGTGGCGCTGTCTCGGCGAACGCGCCGGTGATCCAGGTCTCTGGCCGGCTGTACCCCGTGGAGCAGCGCTGGCGCTCCTTCGAGGAACGCAAGGACTTCGACGCCACCGATGCGATCGCCGAAGCGGTCGACGAGTTGTGGCGCGAGGCGCCGGGCGACATCCTGGTGTTCCTGCCCGGTGAGCGCGAGATCCGCGACACCGCCGACCACCTGCGGCGCCATCTGGCGCAGCAGGCCGCGCGGCGGCCCGGTGGTCCGCAGGCCGAGGTGCTGCCGCTGTTCGCGCGCCTGTCGACCGGCGAGCAGGACCGCGTGTTCACCGCATCGTCGGGTCGGAGTTCCGGCCGCCGCATCGTGCTGGCCACCAACGTCGCCGAAACGTCGCTGACGGTGCCGGGCATCCGCTATGTGATCGACACCGGCCTCGCGCGGGTCAAGCGCTACAGCTGGCGCAGCAAGGTCGAGCAACTGCAGATCGAGCCCATCAGCCAGGCGGCTGCGAACCAGCGCGCCGGGCGCTGCGGGCGGCTGTCGGGCGGGATCTGCGTTCGGCTCTACGACGAGGCCGACTTCAACAACCGACCGCATTTCACCGACCCGGAGATCCTGCGGTCTTCGCTGGCCGGAGTGATCCTCCGCATGAAGGCCTTGAACCTGGGCGCGGTCGAGGACTTTCCGTTTCTCGAAGCACCGCCGAAGAAGGCGATCGTCGATGGCTATGCGCTGCTGGACGAGCTGAACGCGGTCGACGACGACAACCGGCTCACCACCATCGGCCGCGAGCTGTCGCGCTTGCCGCTGGACCCGCGCGTGGGCCGGATGATCCTGGAAGCGCGCGACCGCGAGGCGCTGTCCGAGGTGCTGGTGATCGCATCGGCACTCAGTGGGCAGGATGTGCGCGACCGGCCGCAAGAACAAGCCGCATTGGCCGACGAACGCCAGAAGCCATTCGACGACGAACGCTCGGAGTTTGTCGGCACCCTGAAGCTGTGGGACTGGATCGAAGCCGGCCGCGGGCACCGCAGCGGGGTGGGTCCGAACGCGACCGAGAGCGCAGCCACCCACAAGCTCACCAACCGCCAGCAAGAACAGCGCCTGCGCGACGCCTTCATCAGCCCGAGGCGGGTGCGCGAGTGGCGCGACATCCATTCACAGTTGCTCACGGTCGTGGCCGAACATGGCTGGCGGGTGAACACCGCACCGGCGTCCTACGAACAGCTTCACCTGTCGATGTTGGCCGGCCTGCTCGGCAACATCGGCGCCAAATCAGACGATGACGAGTGGTACCTCGGTGCCCGCGGCATCCGCTTCTGGCGCCACCCGGGTGCGCACCTGAGCAAGAAGCCCGGCCGCTGGTTGGTGGCAGCCGAACTGGTGGAGACCACGCGGCTGTACGGGCGCGGGCTGGCGGCGATCGAGCCGCAATGGCTGCCAACGGTGGCCGGCCATCTGCTGAAGACCCAGCTGCTGGAGCCGCACTGGGAAAAGAAGGCCGCCGAGGTCGTGGCGCTTGAACGCGCCACGCTGTACGGGCTGGTGGTCTACAACAACAAGCGAGTCAACTTCGCGCGGGTCGACCCGGTGGCAGCGCGCGAGATCTTCATCCGCGAAGCCCTGGTGGCCGACGGCTGGGAAACCCGGCTGCCGTTTCTGGCCCACAACCGCAAGCTGATCCGCCAGGTGCAGGAGCTTGAACACAAGGCGCGGCGCCAGGATGTGCTGGTCGACGACGAGCTGATCCACGCCTTCTACGACCAGCAGTTGCCGGCCACCGTGTTCAGCGGCGCCACACTCGAGAAGTGGTTCCGCGATGCGGTGCGAAACAAGCCGGAACTTTTGCAGCTGACGCGCGACGAGTTGATGCGCCACGAAGCTGCCGGCATCACCACCGAAGCCTTTCCGCACACCCTGCGCATCGGCGGCATCGACTGCAGCGCCAGCTACCTGCACGAGCCCGGTGACCCCAAAGACGGCGTGACCGTGACGGTGCCGATCTACGCCTTGAACCAGGTCAACGAAGACCGTTGCGAATGGTTGACCCCCGGCATGCTGCCCGGCAAAGTGTTGGCCCTCTTGAAGAGCCTGCACCAGCGCCCGCGGTCCCGGCTGGTGCCGCTGCCGGCTTTTGCGGCCGAGTTCTGCGAACTGGCGGACTTCGGCGCCGGCCCGCTGGTGGATGCGCTGTTGGTAGCGGTGCGCGAACGCAGCCAGATCGCCGTGCAACGCAACGACTTCAAGATCGACCAGCTCGGCCCGCATCTGTTCATGAACTTCCGCGTGCACGATGAGCATGGGCGGCAGCTCGCGATGGGTCGTGATTTGGCCGCCTTGAAGGCCGATCTCGGAAGCCAGGCGCGCCATGCCTTCCAGGCGCTGGCGACGATGAAGGTCGGGTTGCCGCCGATGGCCGCGGTGCCGACGCCCGCCGCTGTGGCGACCCGGGGGGCCGCGGCCGCAATCGTCAAAGCGGGTACGGCGGCTTCGGCATCCGCAAACGATCCGCTGCGCGACGAAGCGCGACAGCACACGCGCTGGGACTTCGGCGAATTGCCCGAACTGCTTGAAGTGCGCCGCGCCGGCCAGACCCTGGTCGGCTTTCCGGCATTGGTCGACGGTGGCGACCATGTGCGGGTGGAGGTCTACGACGAACCCGAAATGGCCGCGCACCGCCACCGCGCCGGTTTGCGCCGGCTGCTGGCGCTGCAGCTGAAAGAACCGCTGAAGTTCCTGGAGAAGAACCTGCCCGGCTTGCAGGCGATGGCGGGCGCCTACCTGTCGCTGGGCACACTCGAGGCACTGCGCAGCCAGATCATCGATCTGGCGATCGACCGCGCCTTTCTCGCCGATCCGCTGCCCACCGACGCCAGAGCGTTCGAGCAGCGGCTGACCGAGGGTCGGTCGCGGCTGAATCTGATCGCGCAGGACATCGCCCGTCAGGCGGGTGTGGTGCTGACCGAACACCAGGCCGCGCAGCGCAAGTTGAAGGACAGCAAAGCGCCGCGCGAGGTGGCCGACGATGTGCACGCGCAGCTGCAGCGGCTGGTGGGCAAGCGTTTTTTGCTCGACACCCCGTGGCACGCGCTGCAGCACCTGCCGCGCTACCTGCGCGCGGTGGTGCTGCGGTTGGACAAACTGCGCGCCGACCCCGCTCGCGATGCCCAGCGTCTGGCCGAGTTGCGCCCGATGGAGCAGCGCTACTTGCGGCGCGTGTCCGAACTGAAGGGCGCGCCGCATGCACGGCTGGACGAGCATCGGTGGTTGCTGGAAGAGTTGCGGGTGAGCCTGTTTGCGCAGGAGTTGCGCACCCCGCAACCGGTCAGCGTCAAGCGGCTGGACAAGGCCTGGGCGCAGATCGCGTCTTGACTCGACATTGGAGCCCCTGTCCGATCCGAGATGCGACCCGACCTTTGACCCGACGTTCAACCAGTCCGCTGCCTAGAATGAACCGTATCGAACAAGGGACAATTGCGGGTGCTCACCGGGCAGCTCGACACCCTTCGAATCGTGAGGTGGGTCCGAAGATGATGTGTGCAATCGGGCGAGGGGCGCCGCTCTTCGGTGGCGGCCTGGGATCGATCGCGGTGCTTGCGGCAGCGATCGGCGGTTTGGTGATCGGGGTCGCAGAGCCGGCTGGCGCGCAGCCGGCACCCGCGGTCACAGCGGCCCCAGCCGCCTCCAGCGCCGAGATGCAGCGTGCCGAGCGCATGGCCAACAACCCGATGCGCGCCATCCTCGAAGCCGGCAAGCTGCGGCGCCGCGCTGGCGCTGAAGCCGACGCAGTAGCTGTCCCGCCAGCAACGGCTGCGCCGGCGGTGCCGGCTGCTCCAACGCCCGGGCTGACAGTCGACACCGCGGCCGCTCCAGCCGCGTCGGTTGCTCCCCCTCGCCTGGGCGCGATCGGCACGATGGCTCAACCCCCCAGCGCGACTGTCGATCCGCTGGCGGCGCTTCCGACGGCCTTGACCTTGCAGTTGCCACAGTCGCCGGTGACCCAGGTGGCGGCTGCCTTGCAAGCACCTGCGCCCGTGCAGCCACGCCTGCTGGCCGCTGTCGACCAAGGCATGCCGACCAGGGTGCTGGATGAGGTGGGATCGCTGCGGTCGGTGTGGGTCGAGTTCGACCTGCGAGCCGACGGCAGCGTGGCTGCGGTCGAGGTCTTGCCACCGGCACCGCGGTCGCTGGCCCGGGTGCTGGTGCCGGTGTTGCAGCAGTGGCGATACGAGCCGCTGCTCGAATCCCGGAAGCACCGCGTGGAGTTGGTGTTCAACGCGCGTTGACCTCCACGTTTCCTGTTCCAACCCCATCCACATCCGCGTTCAGGAGCTTGCATGATCCTCCCCACGTCGCTGCGCTGGCTGGTGATGCTTCTGGTGGTGGCCACATCGGGGTTGGCACCCGCCCAGACCGCGCCGATTGCCGCACCCGCAGCGGCGCCGCCGCCACCTCCCGCATCGGCTTTCTACAGCCGCCCGGCCATCGAGCAGGCGCAACTGTCGCCATCGGGCCGCTGGCTGGCGATCCTGGTGCCGGTCGGCAAGCTGAGAAACGCGCTGGCGATGGTCGATGTCGATGACCCACAGAAGGTCAGGATCATCGCCAACTTCAACGACTTCGACATCTACCGGCTCGACTGGGTCAACGAAGACACAGTGGTGTTCAACGTGGTCGATTGGCGGGTCGCCAACGGCGAGCGCCGCGACGCCCCTGGTCTGTTCAGCATCGGCCGTGATGGCGAAGGGCTGCGCCAGCTGGTGCAGCTGCGCGGCAACTTCGTCACCGGCCTGCAGCGCCCCGGGATCCAGCCGTTGTCGGCTCACCACGTCTTGCTGCATGTGCCCAACGACGGCGGCAACGAAGTCATCGTGGGCGAGTTGCAGTTCGACGCCGGGCGGGACTTTGCGACCGTGGTGGCCAAGCGGCTCAATGTGAAAACCGGCCGCGCCACGGCTGTGGCGCAGCAGGTGCCGCCCAACGTCCAGCAGTGGTTCTTCGACGGCAAGGGAACGCCCCGTGCCGTGGTCAACCGCCAGGGAGGGGGGCGCTTCGCCCTGCAGTGGCACGATCTGGCCAGCGACACATGGAAGGTGCTGAACACCTTCACCTATCTGGATGCATCCTGGGCGCCGGTTGCGGTCGATGCCAGCGGCGAGCTCTTCGTCACCGCCAATTCAGGACCTGCGGGCGAGGCGGTGCTGAAGCGATTCGACTTTGCCACCGGCAAGCCAGAGGCCGAGCCGATGGTCAGCACCCCCGGCTTCGACTTTCAGGGCAGCCTGCTGTCGGAAACGCCTGGCGGTGTCAAGCTGGGCGTGCGCACCACCACCGATGCCGAAACCACGGTCTGGTTCGACCCGCTCTTGAAAGCCGCGCAAGCCGACATCGACCGGCGCCTGCCGGGCCGCATCAACCACTTGTCCTGCCGCGCCTGCGGCACCGAGCGCATGACGGTGCTGGTGCGGTCGTGGTCCGACCGCGATCCCGGAGACCTGTGGCTGTGGCGCGCAGCGGTGCCGAAGCAAGCCGACGCCATGTGGATCAAGGTTGGTTCGATGCGCCCCGCGATCGATCCACGCCGCATGGCCACGCTGGACTTGCATCGCATCAAGGCCCGCGATGGGCGCGACCTGCCGGTGTGGGTCACGACCCCGATGGGAACGAAGAAGGGGCAACCGCTGCCGGCGGTCGTGCTGGTGCACGGCGGCCCGTGGGTGCGTGGGGTCAGCTGGGGGTGGCATGCCGATGCGCAGTTTCTGGCCTCACGCGGCTACCTGGTGATCGAGCCCGAGTTCCGCGGCAGCACCGGATACGGGTTCCAACACCTGCGGGCCGGCTTCAAGCAGTGGGGCCAGGCGATGCAGGACGATGTGGCCGATGCCACGCGCTGGGCGGCGCAGACCGCTGGCGCCGACCCGAAGCGCATCTGCATCGCCGGGGCCAGCTATGGCGGCTACTCCACCCTGATGGGGCTGGTGCGCGACCCCGACCTGTACCGCTGCGGGATCGCCTGGGTGGCGGTGACCGAGCCTCGGTTGATGTACGAATGGTCGTTTTCCGGCGACCTGAGCGAAACCTGGCGCCGTTACGGTTTGCCCGTCTTGCTGGGCGACCCGACGACCGATGCCGCGATACTGGAGCAGGCGTCACCGCTGAGCCAGGCGTCGCGCATCAAGGCGCCGTTGATGCTGGTGTTCGGTGAGAGCGACCAGCGGGTACCGCTGGAACACGGCACCCGGATGCGCAAGGCTTTGCAGGACGCCGGCAACCCACCCACCTGGGTCAGCTATCCGAGTGAGGGCCATGGCTGGCTGCTGGAGGCCACCCGGCTCGATTTCGCCAATCGGGTCGAGACCTTCTTGGCCGAGCAGCTCAAGTAGGCGCTGCCGTTGGGGGGCCGCTGGGCCCCATCAACCCGGTCGCAGCACCAGCAACGCGCGGTCCATGCCGCCTTCGGTGATCGACAGCATGGCCTGCTGGCGCACTGCGGGCTTGGCATGAAAAGCAATCGACAAACCGGCGGCGCCCATCATCGGAAGGTCGTTGGCACCGTCACCAACCGCGATCGTTTGCGAGGGGTCGATGCCCATCAGGTCGGCGACATCGAGCAGGGTGCGGCGCTTCTGATCGCCATCGACGATGTCGCCCCAGGCTTGCGGCAGCAGCCGGCCGGTGAGTTGACCGGCTTCGATTTCGAGCACGTTGGACCTTGAGAAATCGAGTTGCAAACGCTGCTGCACCGGCTGGCTGAAGAACGTGAAACCGCCGGAGACCAGCAATGTCTTCAAGCCCGCACTGCGGCACGCAGCGACGAAGCTTTCGACCCCGGGGTTGAGCCGCAAACGGTCGTCCAGAACCGCCTGCAGCGCCGACAGCGGCACGCCTTTGAGCAGTGCCACCCGCTGCCGCAAGCTGGCTTTGTAGTCGGCGATCTCGCCGCGCATCGCGGCTTCGGTGATAGCGGCCACTTCGGACTTCTTGCCTACCGCCGCGGCAATCTCGTCGACGCATTCGATCGAGATCAGGGTCGAATCCATGTCGAAGGCGATCAGCTTGAAGTCGACAAGCCGCAGCGGCGGCGTGATGCCGTGCAATTGCAGACCGGGTGCGAAATCGACCGCAGCCTCGCCGCCGGCGCTCATGTTTCCCCATCCCAATAGTCGACCTCGCCGGTCTTGCGGGCGGTGGTCTTGAAGTTCTCCGAAAACACCAAGTGCTTGTCCGAGTCGGGGTATTCGCACACCTCGATCGGTTCGTTGGTGCCGATCGACAGGTACTTCAGCGGCGCATCCGAGGTGTTCAGGATGTGGTGCGGGTACTCGGGGCCGGGCGGAATGAACACCACGTCACCGGCCACCAGCGGCAGCATCTGCCCCGCCACGCGCAGGGTGCCGCTGCCTTCCAGCACGATGAACATTTCTTCCTCGGCATGGTGGAAATGGTAGGGGGAGGTGCGCTTGCCTGGAGGCACGGTGTCGACCTGAGCGGCCAGCCTCTTGGCCGCGGTGCCTGCAGACAGGCTGCCGCCCAGGCTCTGGTACAGCGGCTCGCGCAGGAAGGGCTTCGCCGGATCGTTGACGTTGCGGATCAAGCGTGAGCGCAGCGCATCGGCAGACAGCGCGGTCGGATCGGATTCGTCCATCAGCGGGCAACCGGTGCAACCAACGGCTGCCCCAGCGTCTTGAGCAGATCGCGAAGGTAGTGGGCGCGGTCGGCAGCGGAGCTGATCTCGCGGTCGATCCGCAGCTTGTCGTTGCCGGCCAACTTGATGCTGCGGTTCTTCTGCACCAGCTCGACGATGCGGCGCGAGTCGATCGGCGCGTCCTTGCGAAACGTCACCTGCATCAGCTTCGGTCCGGCATCGATCTTCTGCACGCCGTACGGCTTGGCCAGCACCCTCAGCCGATGGGTGTCGAACAAGGTCTGGCCCTGCGGCGGCAAGCGCCCGAAGCGGTCGGTGACCTCTTCCAGCAAGCGGTCGATGGTCTCGGACTTGTCGGCCGAAGCCAGTCTCTTGTACAAGCTCAGACGCACCTGCACATCGCCGCAATAGCTGTCGGGCAGCAGGGCGGGGGCATGCAGGTTGATTTCGGTGACGCTGCCGAACACCGCGCTCAGCGGGCTCAGCAGGTCGGGCTCCTTGCCAGCGCGCAGCGAGCGCACCGCCTCGCTCAGCATCTCGTTGTAGAGCTGGAAGCCGACTTCCATCATGTTGCCGCTCTGGTTTTCGCCCAGCACCTCGCCGGCCCCGCGGATTTCCAGGTCGTGCATTGCGAGGTAGAACCCACTCCCCAGTTCTTCCATCTGCTGGATCGCTTCGAGCCGCATTGCCGCCTGCTTGGTCAGCGCTTCGGTGTCGGGCACCAGAAGGTACGCATAGGCCTGGTGGTGGCTGCGGCCGACCCGGCCCCGCAACTGGTGCAACTGCGCCAGGCCGAACTTGTCGGCACGGCTGATGACGATGGTGTTGGCGCTCGGCACATCGATGCCGGTTTCGATGATGGTCGAGCACAGCAGCACGTTGTGGCGCTGGGCCACGAAGTCGCGCATCACGCCTTCGAGCTGGCCGTCGGCCATCTGCCCATGCGCCACCGCAATGCGTGCTTCCGGCAGCAGCTCGGCCAATTGCTGGCGCCGGTTCTCGATCGTGTCGACCTCGTTGTGCAGGTAGTAGACCTGGCCACCGCGCTTCAACTCGCGCAGCACGGCTTCGCGGATCACGCTCTTGCCCTCGGACCGCACAAAGGTCTTGATCGACAGCCGGCGTTGCGGCGCAGTGGCGATCACGCTCAGGTCGCGCAGACCTTCGAGCGCCATGCCGAGGGTGCGCGGGATCGGCGTGGCGGTCAGGGTCAACACATCGACTTCGGCACGCAGCGCTTTCATCGCCTCCTTGTGGCGCACGCCGAAGCGATGTTCCTCGTCGATCACCAGCAGGCCGAGCCGCTTGAACGTGGTGCCGGACGACAGCAGCTTGTGGGTGCCGACCACGATGTCGACACTTCCATCGGCAATGCCTTCCAACGCGGCCTTGACCTCTTTGGCGCTTCTGAAGCGCGACAGCTCGGCGATCTTCACCGGCCATTTGCCGAAGCGGTCGACCAGCGTTTGGTAATGCTGCTCGGCCAGCAGGGTGGTCGGCGCCAGGATCGCAACCTGCTTGCCGGCGTGCACAGCGACGAAGGCCGCGCGCAAGGCCACTTCGGTCTTGCCGAAGCCCACATCGCCGCACACCAGGCGGTCCATCGGCTTCGGGCTGATCATGTCCTGGATCACCGCATGGATCGCGGCCCGCTGGTCGGCGGTTTCCTCGAAACCGAAGCTGGTGGCGAAGGCTTCGTAGTCGTGTGGGCTGAAACGGTGGGCAAAGCCTTGCCTGGCGGCGCGGCGGGCATACAACTCCAGCAGCTCGGCAGCGGTGTCGCGAACCTGCTCGGCGGCCTTGCGGCGGGCACGGTCCCATTGCGGACTGCCGAGCCGGTGCAGCGGTGCTTCTTCAGCGCTGACTCCGGTGTAGCGGCTGATCAGGTGCAGCTGCGACACCGGCACATACAGCGTTGCCTTGTCGGCGTATTCCAGGTGCAGGAATTCGCTCGCACCGCCTTCGACACCACCGCTCAGGTCGATGTTGACGAGCCCCTGGTAGCGCCCGATGCCGTGGTTCAGGTGCACCACCGGGTCGCCCACCTTCAGCTCCGACAAATCCTTGATGAGTGCGTCGACGCTGCTGACCTGTTCTTGCTTGCGGCGCCTGCGTTGCTGGGGCGAGCTCTTGAAGAGTTCGGTTTCGGTAAAGAGTTGTACCGAGATGCCGCGCTCGGGCTCCAGCCAGTGAAAGCCTTCGGCCAATGGCGCCGCGGTGATCGCGACCTTCTCTGCTTTCGCCTCGCCATCCAGGAATTCGGTCAGCGTGGCGACCGAGGGCACCGCGATGCCGTGATCGCGAAGCAGTTCCAGCAGGCTTTCGCGGCGGCCGTCGCTTTCGGCCACCAGCAGCACGCGGTGGGCGGTGGCGTCGATGTGGCGTTCCAGCGCGCCCAATGGATCGCTGCTGCCGCGATCGACCGAGACATCTGGCAAGGGACGGGCCCACGGGGTCGTTGTCAAAGTCGGGGTCAGCGTCGGGACTTCGCCAGCCGCTTCAGCTGCATCGGCCGCAGACCCGGTTTCGCGCAGCGACAGCGTCGCATGCCCTTGCGTGCGCTGAAAGAACTCCTCCGTCGGCATGAAGATCGCTGCCGGCGGCAGGATCGGGCGCTCCGGGTCGTGCTGCAGAAAGCGGTGGCGGTCTTTGGTGTCGACCCAGAAGCGCTGCATCGCTTCATCGACCTTGCCATGCAGCACCAGGGCGGCGGCGTGGTCGCTGCCGGCCAGCAGGTAGTCGAACACGGTGGCGGCTTCGTCGAAGAACAGCGGCAGGTAGTACTCGATGCCGCCGCCGGCGATGCCTTGCGCGATGTCCTTGTAGATGCGGCTCCTGGTGGGGTCGCCTTCGATGCGCTCGCGCCAGCGCGCCCTGAAGGCGGTGCGCGCGGCCTCGTCCATCGGGAATTCGCGCCCGGGCAGCAAACGCACTTCGGGCACCGGGTACAGGCTGCGCTGGCTGTCGGGGTCGAAGGTGCGGATCGAGTCGACTTCGTCGCCGAACAGGTCGACGCGGTACGGCACCAGCGAGCCCATCGGGAACAGGTCGATCAACCCGCCGCGCACCGCGTACTCGCCCGGTGACACCACCTGGCTCACATGCTGGTAGCCGGCCAATGTCAGCTGCGCCTTGAGCCCGGCTTCGTCGAGCTTCGACTTCTGCTTGAAGTTGAAGGTGGTGCCGGCCAGGAACGACGGCGGCGCCAGCCGGGTGAGCGCCGTGGTGGCGGGCATCAACACCAGATCGACCTCGCCGCTGCGGATGCGCCACAAGGTGGCCAGCCGCTCGCTGATCAGGTCCTGGTGCGGGCTGAAGGTGTCGTAAGGCAGGGTCTCCCAATCGGGAAACACCGCCACGCGCAGGTCCGGGTCGAACAGCGGAATTTCGTCGGCCAGGCGTTGGGTATCGGCCGGCTCGGCAGTGAAGACTGCCAGCATCCTGCGCAGTTCTGGGCGCGCGCTGAGGTGCTGACGCGCCATGCGCGCCACCAGCAGGGCATCGGCTGACCCTGGGGGGCGCGGCAAAGTGAAGCGCTTGCCGGGCGCGATCGCGGGCAATTGCATGGGCGGGATGGGTGGCGCAGAGCGCCCGGGCATCGAAAGCGAGATTCTAGAATCGCCAACCATGTCGACAGCGCCGCGTTGCTTTGCCCTGGTGCCATGCGCCGGGATCGGCGCGCGGGCCGGCGGGGCAGGGCCGAAGCAGTACGCGATGCTGGCCGGCCAGCCGGTGGTGTGGCACACGTTGCAGGCCTTGGTAGCGGTGCCATGTCTGGTGGCCACCTTGGTGGTGCTGGCAGCCGACGACCACCGTTTCGAGTCGGCGCTGCCGGGCTTTGTCGGCAGCCGGGGCTGGTTGTCGCGCGATGGCGGTTCCACGCGGGCGGCCACGGTGCTGGCCGGGTTGTCGGTGCTGCGTCAACGCGGGGCCGATGCCGGTGATTGGGTTCTCGTGCACGACGCCGCTCGCTGTCTGCTGCAACCGGCCTGGGTCGACCGGCTGATCGAGGCCTGCATCGACGACCCGGTGGGCGGCTTGCTGGCGCTGCCATTGGCCGACACCCTGAAGCAGGCTGATGCCGAGAGTGCGGACCGCTGTGCGGCCACGCTCGATCGCAACGCCAAGTGGCTGGCACAAACCCCGCAGATGTTCCGCCTGGGTGCCTTGCAGCAAGCGCTTCAGGCCGCCGGTGCGCTGGGGCTTGCCATCACCGACGAAGCCAGCGCCATCGAAGCCACCGGCCAGCAACCGAAGCTGGTGCCCGGCGAGATCGAGAACCTGAAGCTGACCTGGCCTGGCGATTTCGTGCTGGCCGAGCGCTGGCTGCAAGCGCGGGGTCGCTTCGGTGCGGCCACCGCAACGGGAGCAGCGGCATGACCAACCTGGCCAGCCTTCGCATCGGCGAAGGCTGGGACACGCATGCCCTGGTCGCCGGTCGGCCGCTGGTGCTGGGCGGTGTCAAGGTGCCGCACACCCACGGGCTCTTCGGTCATTCGGATGCCGATGCCTTGCTGCATGCGATCACCGATGCGCTGCTCGGCGCAGCCGGCCTCGGTGACATCGGCCGCCACTTTCCGGACACCGACCCGGCCCATGCCGGCGCCGATTCGGTGCAACTGCTGCAGACAGCGGCGTTGAAAGTCGCCGAGGCGGGTTACACCATCGTCAACATCGACAGCACCATCGTGGCCCAGGCGCCGAAGCTGGCGCCGCACCTTCCGGCGATGTGCGCGCGCATCGCTGCGGCGCTGGATCTGCCGCTGGATGCGGTCAATGTCAAAGCGAAGACCGCCGAACGCATGGGTCCGGTGGGTGAAGGGCGCGCCATCGAGGCGCGCGCCGTCTGCCTGTTGCAGCGCCTGACGCCAAGGGTCAATGCACCTTGATTTCGATGCGCCGAGGCTGTGCGTTGCGGGTCTTCGGAAGGCGCACTTTGAGCACGCCATGGCTCAGCTCACCGCTGACCTGCTCGGCGTCCAGTTCCGTGCCGAGCGTGAAGCTGCGCTCGTATCGCGAGCCTTGCACTTCGGCATGGCTGGCCGACAAATCGTCAGGCAGGTTCAAGTCCAACTGGGCTTCGATGTGCAGCTGATCGCCGTCGACGCGCAGGTGCAGGGCTTCCCGCGACACGCCTGGCATGTCGACCATCAGGGTGATGCCGCTGCTGTCTTCGATCACATCCACCGGTGGCCGCAACGCGGGTTGCTCGCGCTGGTTGGCAGCCCCGGCCAGGGCCTCGGTTTCAGTTCGGGGGGTGGTTTGCATGGTGCTCATTTGGGTGTTCCTGCAGTGGTGGATCAATGGACTTCGATGCGGCGCGGCTGCGCGGCAGCACGGCGCCTCAGGCTGATGCGCAACACGCCATGGGTGCAGGTGGCGTCGATGCCATCGGGATCGATGTCGTCGGGCAAGCTGATGACGCGGCGAAACCGCCCGGCAAAGCGCTCGTTCAGATGCTGCGTGGTTTGCGGGTCTCCGTTTGCGCGCGCCGGGTCCGTCTTGCGTTCGCCGCTCAACGACAACAGCCCTCGTTCGAGCTGGATGTCGATCGAGGCCGGATCGACGCCGGGTGTGAAGGCATGGATGTCGACCACCTCGGGCGTGGTGCCGATGTTGATGGCCGGAAAGCCGCCACGGCTCGAGCTGCGCATGCCGGTGGCTGGCTCGAAGGCAGCGCCGAGTTCGCGGCTCAGGCGATCGAGATCACCGAACAGGTCGCGTGAATGAAAGCTTCGGTACATGATGGGTCTCCGTTGGGGGGGTGGTCAGTGACCATGGGTTGCAGTTAGGGTCGAACCACAGCGCTTTCAAGACCCTTTGACGACCCGAGCAACCGCCGACAGAACAAGCGAGGCCTATTTGGAATTCAAGGACTACTACCAGGTGCTGGGGGTGGCGAAGGGCGCCACCGCAGCCGAGATCAAGAGCGCGTTCAGAAAGCTGGCGCGCCAATACCACCCCGATGTGAGCAAGGCGTCGGACGCGTCCGCGCGGATGAGCGAGATCAACGAGGCCAACGCCGTGCTGTCCGACCCCGAGCGCCGTGCGGCCTACGACTCGGTCGGCAAGGGGCGGCAGCAGGGCCAGCCTTTCACGCCGCCGCCCGATTGGGACGAAGGCTTCGAGTTCAGCGGAGCCGGCACCGGTGCCAATGCCGGCTACGGCACCGAAGGCATCGACCCCGACGCCTACAGCGACTTCTTCGCCGAG
>JBBSPW010000054.1:0-20140 GCA_038258365.1 Burkholderiales bacterium
CTTGCCGCCGCCGGTGGGCATCAGCACCAGCGCGTCGCCGCCGGCCACCACATGGTCGACGATTTCGTGCTGCGCGCCGCGAAAGGCCGGGAAGCCGAAGACCTCGTGCAGCACCCGGGCCGGCCCAGCGGGTGCTTCGGCTTCGGCGTACTGCAGCAAGGCGTCGGATGGTTCGATCACGCCGCGATTGTCGCCCGGGCGTTCTGCGGCCAGGGCTGCCGGCCCGCTGCAATGTCCTGTGCGCTGGCGGTTGTCACCCGCAGGCGATCCAAACTCGCAGGCGAAAAAAAGCCCCGCTGCCGCAAAGGCGCGGGGCCTGCCGTTTTCTGCCGTTCTCAGCGGAAAACGGGTTCCGTGATCACTGCGCCGATGCCGACTTGCGACGACGCTGCGACCAGAACGCGCCCATCAGCGCGGCACCCACCAGCGCCAGCGAAGTCGGCTCCGGCACCGAGCCACCCGGGTTCGTGATCGAGCCGGCCGCGCCGCCGATGATCACCGCTACGCCCTCACCGCCGACAGAGACGGTCGTCGACCGGGCCAGCACGGGCAGGGCGCCTGTGTTGGTGAAGTAGTTGTGCCACGGTCCAGAGCTCAGGTCGGGGTTCGACAGGCCTGGAAACGCATTTCCGCCTTCAGTCGTAAGGGCGAGACCTGTAGCACCGCCACCCACGATGCCGATGGTTGGCAACAGGGTGGTCAGCCACTGGTACCCATTGGCTTGGCTGAACAAACCACCACCCGCGCCCAGAAAGTTGTCGATCAGGCTTGCGAACGGAACGAACGCGTTACCGTCCACGCCGCCGCTGACATTGCCGCCCGAATCCATCATCAGGATGCCGGCGTTGTTGATCCCGCCGCCGGCGCCGAAGAACGTGCCAAAGTTAGCCGTCGAGACCGTCTGAATCGTCCAGCCCGCACCGCTCAAGTTCGAGAAATTGAATGCCGAGTTTGATGCGGTTGAAGCGCTGCCGGTGCTCCCCAGGATCGTCACGACCTTGTTGCCGTTGGTCACACCAGGTGCCAGGTTTTCGAGCGCTCGCTGCATGAACAGCCAACCGTTTAGGTTTGCCACGCCATTTGCGGAACCATGGTCGTCCGCATCGGTGCCGGCCAGGATGAACGGCCCGGCGTGCGCGGCCGTGGCGACCAGCAGGCATGCAGCGACCGCTGCCTTCAAACTGAAAAATTTCATGGTGAACTCCAGGTACAGGGTTGAGAGAAATGCCGATGCAGGTCGTCGACATCCGCGTTACTTCATGATCAAGAAACATGCCAGGAATACTTTTTCCTTCGGAATCAATGATTTGCGTCACACAGCCTCGAAGTTGACACAAGCGCTGTAAGGTTTTTCGACAGGATTTTTCGACCGAATTCGCTGGCTGAGGAGCCATGTGCGTGGGCCAGTCCCCCACCAAGGCGCGTTCTTTCGGGGGGTTCGGATCCGCCAGGGGCAACGCAATAATGAGCATGATCCGTCGTACGCAAACCAGCCCTTGGAGCAGCCCATGGCCTCAGTCAACAAAGTCATCATCGTCGGCAACCTGGGGCGCGACCCGGAGGTGCGCTACATGCCCAGCGGCGGCGCGGTCTGCAACATCGCGGTGGCCACCAGCCGCCAGTGGAAAGACAAGACCAGCGGCGACAAGCAGGAAGAAACCGAATGGCACCGCATCACTTTCTTCGAACGCATGGCCGAGATCGCCGGTGAGTACCTGAAAAAGGGCAGTTCGGTCTATGTCGAAGGGCGGCTGAAGACCCGCAAATACACCGACAAGGACGGGGTCGAGAAATACGCCACCGACATCATTGCCACTGAAATGCAATTGCTGGGCGGTCGCGACAGCGGTGGTGGCCGCAGTTCAGGCGGCTACGACGACGACAGCGGTGCATCTTCGGCACCCGCGCCGGCTTCACGCAGCGCGCCGCCACAGCGCAGCGCACCAGCGCCGAAGCCCGCAGCCAGCAAATCGTCGACCGGCTTCGACGACATGGACGACGACATTCCGTTCTAGACCTGCCTGAGGCGGTCAGGGATCGCGCACCAGGAACACGCGGCCCTGGCCAGCCGATCTGACCAGCAGGTCGACCGCTGCGCCCGGCTCCAGACCCGCAGCCATTGAGTCCCTGGCCAGCACATGCAGGACGCCGCCGGTGCCCTGCAGCAGATTCGGGAAGCCATTGACAGCGCTCACACGCGCGTTTGCGATCGCAATCGACAGGTGGCCGTCCAGCCCGTCAGCGGGTGCACATGACACCACCCTGCCGCTGAGGCGGCTGCGGTTGTCGACGACCTGGACCACCGCTACTTCACCGCCAGCTTCACGGTCATCGAAGCCGATGAGAGACCAATGCCGGTGATGGCGACCTTGGTGGGCAACCCGCCATAGGACAGCGACCCGGGCAGCGTGTTTTTGCCGAAGGCCTTGTTGGCAGTGGAGCCCGGATACGGATCGCCCACATCGCCGCGGTTGGTGGCTTTCTCCAACTGCCGAAGGCCGTCGGCCTGCACGACCGCCACCTTGGGATGGAACTCGTTGGTGTTGTCGGGCACCGCGTCGTCGACGTGGTAGACGACCAGGCCGTCGCCCGGAAGCTTGGCGTCGAACTTCGTTCGCTGCCGGTTCTCGACCAGAAAGTACTCGCTGCCGGCGGTGCCGTTCGCCCACAACCGGTAGGCCGAGTAGCCGCTCTTGACATCGGCGATCTTGACGGTCGCATTGGTGGTCTGGTTGATGACGCTGATCCAACCTTGAGACGCCTTGCACCAGGCCGATGGATGAGCAGGCGTATCGCCATTGCCGTTCCAGCTGCCACCGCCCATCAGGCACCAGTTGCCCACGCCTTCACTGGAGTAGTCGGTGTCGTAGAGGTCGGGCCAGCCGAACAGCAGGTGGCCCAGTTCGTGGCAACACACGCCGACCTTGCAGTCCTCGGGAACGGTCAGGTAGGCGTAAATCTTCTTGCTGTCCGCGGCAAAGGCGCCCCCGGACAGCACCCACTTGTGCGACCAAATGTCGCCGTTGCTGCCGGTCACCTCGCCGGCCTTGCCGGCATGCACGACGATGAAGGCATCGACATAGCCATCGGCGTCGTTGTCGAACAAGCTGAAGTCGACCAGCGGGTTTGACAGCTTGGCGGCATCGAGCGCCATCGTGCGCGCGTTCGGCTCCACCGGACCGGTGCCCGATGCACCATGGGCGTAGTCCTTCAGCCTCCTCGGCAGGCGCAGCGGGCCGACCACATCGCCAACGATGTCGACCTTGCCCTTGGACACTTCGCGGTAGTACTCGCGGACGCTGCCGGTGGCAATTTTTCCCAGCGAGAAGAACAGATCCTGAAACTGCGCCTGGGTGCGCGCCATGGGCTTGTCGGAAAAATCGACCAGCACGACGATCACCCGAACCGGACCCGACAGGGGCGCGCGAGCCGCAGCGGCTCCGCGAACCCGGGCTGCCGAGGTGCCCAGCGGAAAGCTATCGCCCGGGTAGATGGTCCCGTCATCCATGCCGATCGGCTTGCTGCGACGCAGGGTGATCATGTCCGCCGCTGCGGAAGGGCCAGCGGAACGCTTGGCCGCTGTCAACGCAGCCTTGAGTTTCTTCTTCAGCGTCGGATGCGGCGCGACCCGGCAGAGCGCAGACGGGTCGCTGCAGGAGCAGGTGTATCGCATGTGGAAGTCCTCCGCGTGTGAAGCTGGCTGCAGCTGCGCGACACCGGTGGTCGCGGCAACGCATGGCCCACATTGGATGCGATGGCGCCTGCGCGCAACATCATCAGACGGGGGGACAGCGGCGGCGGCGTCCGGGACGCAACCGCTGCGCCGGCAGCGGGCTACTTTGCGAACAACTGCGAACGGTCCTTGAAGCTCTTGAATTCCAGCGCGTTGCCAGAAGGGTCGCGAAAGAACATCGTGGCTTGCTCGCCGACTTGACCAGCGAACCGGATGTACGGCTCGATCACGAAGCTGAGGCCCTGCGACTTGAGCCGCTCGGCCAGGGTGTGGAAGTGGTCCCAGTCCAGCACCACACCGAAATGCGGCACCGGCACATCGTGACCGTCGACCGGGTTGTGGTGGTCACGGTCGTTGCCACCCGCCTTCGACGGCGGCGCCAGGTGGGCAACGATCTGGTGCCCGAACAGGTCGAAGTCGATCCATTCGCTGCTGCTGCGACCTTCGGGGCAACCCATCATGCGGCCGTAGAAGTCGCGCGTCTGGTCCAGGTCGCTGACCGGAAAGGCGAGGTGGAACGGGGCGATGCCGGCAAGGCTTGAAACAGCGGCTGCGGTCGGGGTTGCGGCTGCGATCATGTCGGTGGCTCCAGAGTCTTGATCTGCGGATCGTAGAGGCTGCTGTCGGCTTGCAGCAGCGACAGCGGATGGCGGATGCCAGCGCGGTGGTCGTTGATCGAACGCATCACCAGCGGGCTGCGGTGGCGCTCCACACTGGCCTGCAATTCGGCGATGTCCATCCACACCGTGCGAACGATGCCGGCATCCAGAGCGCGCCCGGCTTCGGGCTCGCCCGCACTGCCGCAGATCGCGAAGCGCAGGTAGGTGATGTCTTCTCCGGTGGCAGGCCGCCTGAAGCGCGACAGGTACACGCCCACCAGCGCTTCGGGCACGAAGACGCGCGCGGTTTCCTCGAGTGCTTCGCGCGCCACGCCTTCGACCAGCGACTCGGCCGGGTCCAGATGGCCGGCCGGATTGTTCAACATCAAGCCCTCGGGCGTGTGCTCTTCAACCAGCAGGAAACGGCCGTCGCGCTCGATGATCGCGGCAACGGTGACGCTGGGGCTCCAGCGGATGTTCAACCCTTCACCCGAAGTCGCCAGGCATGCAGCAACGGCTCGGTGTAGCCACTCGGCTGCGTCTCACCCTTGAACACCAGGTCCTGCGCAGCCTGGTAGGCCATGCTGGTGTCGAAGTGGCCACTCATCGGCTGGTACGCCTTGTCACCGGAGTTTTGCCCATCGACTTTCGCGGCCATGCGCTCGAAACTGGCGTTGACCTGCTCCGGCGTGACCACCCCGTGGTGCACCCAGTTGGCGATGTGCTGGCTGCTGATGCGCAGCGTGGCCCGGTCTTCCATCAAACCCACATCGTGGATGTCGGGCACCTTGCTGCAGCCCACGCCCTGGTCGATCCAGCGCACCACATAGCCGAGGATGCCTTGCACGTTGTTGTCGACCTCCTGCTGGCGTTCTTCGTCGCTCCAGTTGGCGTTGGCTGCCACCGGCACGGTCAGCAGGTCGTCCAGCAACCGGCGGTCGGTGGCGGCAACGTCATCTCGCAGCGACTGCTCCATCTGCTGCTGCAAAGCCGCCACATCGACCTGGTGGTAGTGCAGTGCATGCAGGGTCGCGGCCGTGGGGCTCGGCACCCAGGCGGTGTTGGCGCCGGCCTTCGGATGGTCGATTTTCTGCTGCAGCATGTCGGCCATCAGGTCGGGCGCTGCCCACATGCCCTTGCCGATCTGTGCCTTGCCACGCAGTCCGCTGGCCAGCCCGGTGCGCACGTTGCTGCGCTCGTAGGCACCGATCCATTCGCTGCTTTTCATGTCGCCCTTGCGGCGCATCGGCCCGGCCCGCATGGCGGTGTGCATCTCGTCGCCGGTGCGGTCCAGAAAGCCGGTGTTGATGAAAGCCACGCGGCCTTTGGCAGCGGCGATGCAGGCCGCCAGGTTGATGCTGGTGCGACGCTCTTCGTCCATGATGCCGAGCTTGACGGTGTTGGGCTTCAGACCCAGCAACTGCTCGACCCGGCCGAACAACTGATCGGCAAACGCCACCTCGTCGGGGCCGTGCATCTTCGGCTTGACGATGTAGACCGAGCCGGCGCGGGAATTGACGATCGATGCCCCGTTCGGCAGCCGGCCATGGCGTTGCAGGTCGTGCAGCGCGATCGTGGTGGTGACGACAGCGTCCAGGATGCCTTCCGGGATCTCTTGCTGGCCGTCCTTGCCGAAGTGCACCGCCGGGTTGGTCATCAGGTGGCCGACATTGCGAACGAACATCAGCGATCGGCCGTGCAGGCTCAGCGCACCCTGGCCATCGGGTGTCAGGTACTCGCGGTCGGGATTCAGGCCGCGTGTGATGGTCTTGCCGCCCTTGTCCAGCGATGCGGTCAGCGAGCCCTTGAGGATGCCGAGCCAGTTGCGATAGCCCAGCACCTTGTCGTCGGCATCGACCGCGGCCACCGAATCCTCCAGGTCCAGGATCGTCGACAACGCGGCTTCCAGCACCACATCGGCCACGCCAGCGGCATCGCTTTTGCCGGTGGCGGTGTTGCGGTCGATGCGGATGTCCACATGCAGGCCGTTGTGACGCAACAGCACCGAAGACGGCGCGCCCGACTCGCCCTGGAAACCGACGAACGCGGCGGGGTCGGCGGGGCCGGTCGAGGTGGCCGAGCCGCTGTCGCCGGCCTTCAATGCCACGCGCAGTTGCCCGCCTTCGACCGTGTAGGCGCTGCTGTCACGGTGGCTGCCTCTGGCCAGTGGCAGCGCCTGGTCCAGGAATTCGCGCGCGCGGGCGATCACCTTGGCGCCGCGCTTCGGGTTGTAGCCGGGCTCGCCATCGACCATGCGGGTGGCGCCGCCGCTCTCGGGCAAGGCGTCGGTGCCATAGAGCGCGTCGTACAGCGACCCCCAGCGCGCGTTGGCCGCATTCAGCGCATAGCGGGCGTTCAGGATCGGCACGACCAGCTGCGGGCCGGCCTGGGTGGCCAGTTCGGCATCGACGTTGTCGGTGGTGATGGGCTGCGGCTTCAACTCGGCCGCTGGTTTCAGGTAGCCGATCTGCTGCAGAAAGCCGCGGTACGCCGCCATGTCGGTGATCGCACCCGGGTGGCTGCGGTGCCAGGTGTCGAGCTCGGTTTGCAGCCGATCGCGTTCAGCGAGCAAGGCGGCATTGCGCGGCGCCAGGTCGCGGACGATGTCGCTGAATCCCTTCCAGAAGGTGTCGGCGCGGATGCCGGTGCCGGGCAGCACCTCGTCGTTGATGAAGCGGTGCAGCACATCGGCAACCTGCAGGTCGTGAACACGAATGGTCATGGGGCTGGGGTCCTCTTGAATGGCGGTTGAATGGCGGAAGAATGGCGATCGATTGCGAATCGGTTCGGGAGCGGGCCGCTGTCAGGCCACCGGTGCACCGACGGCGGCCAGCACGTCACGCAGGCTGCTGCCGGTGTGGGTGGGCGAGGTGCCCAAACGCTCCAGCGGCACGCCAGCGCGGTTGACCCACAGCGTGGTGTATCCGTACCAGGTGGCACCGATGGCGTCCCAGCCGTTGCTGCTGACGAACAGGATTTCGTGCGGGGGCAGCTTCAGCGTCGCAGGTCCGAGCGCATAGGTGGCAGGATCGGTCTTGTAGCGGCGGGTCTGGTGCACGCTGATCACATGGGTCAGCAGATCGGCAAGCCCAGCGCTGCGCACCGACACACCGAGCATGTCCGGGTCGCCGTTGCTGAGGATGCCGGTCGGCAGCCCCAGCTTTCGCAGCGCGGTCAGAACCTCGCGGTTTTCGGGATAAGCGCTGAGCTCGCGGTACCCATTCATCAGCTGCGCTTCGGCATCCGGGCTCAAAGCCAGGCCGAGTTTGTCAGCGGCAGCTTGCAGTGCCGATCGGGTCAAGTCCCAGAACGGCCGGTAATGAGGACTCCCGGCGGGTGGCGAGCTCCCTGCAGATGGCGAGCCCCCCACCGTCGACGCGCTGTCTGCGGGCGACGGGCCGGCGCGTCCGCTCATCGAAACCAGGCGCGTGTAGTCGATCTGCTTGTCGCGCCAGACGATGCTGAGGCGCTCGCCGTGGCCCGGAAACAGCTGCTCGGCCAGACTCGCCACGCTGTAGACATCGAACAGCGTGCCATAGGCATCGAACAACACGGCTTTGATCGTCATGCGCCGAATCTATTCGATGTTCGGCTGGGCGTTCAAAGCCCGCTGCCCCGGTTTGCGCAGGCCCAGCCATCGGCGCGGCGGCTCGTTCCGCTGACGCCAAGCCCGTTAACGGGAAGCCGATCAGCCCTTGGCGGCCATCGCGTCCTTCTCGCACTTCTTCACGAAGCTGGTCTTGGCGGCGCCGGCCAACTTCTTCTCGGTGGCGGCGGTGGTGCAGGCGGCGTCAGCCGGCGGTGCCATGTCGCGCTCGCATTTCTTCATGAAGCTGGTCTTGGCGGCGCCGGCCAGCTTCTTCTCTGCGGCCTTGTCGGCGCAGGCGTCGGCGGCATGGGCCTGGCCGGCCAGCAGCGTGACGGTGGCAACCAGTGCAGCGATCAGGGATGATTTCATGGGTTTCCTAGACAAGGGTTGAGGTTGAAAGGTGCCACGCCGGTCTGCAACTGCCCTGGCGCCAGCCGACCCTCAACGCTCCATCGTCATCGGCGGATGACCGGGGCAACCCGTCTGCGCCGCTCGTGCCGCTCAAAGGATGCGCCGCGGGTGCGCAATCGCCTCGTGCGCGGCATGCAGCCGCCTCACCAGCACACCGATGAACGCCTTGTCGAAGAGATGGCGCGTGCCCAGCGACAGCTGCTCCATCGTGTCGGGGGTGAACGACACGGTGGTGGCCGGTTGCGCCACCAGCACATCGACGGTGTGCATGCGCAACTCGGGGCTGGGTGCCAGATAGGCCATTTCGCCCACCGAACTGCCGGCGGCCAGCGCGGCCACCGGCTTGCCATCGCGGTACACATCGACCTGACCCTGGGTCACGATGTGGATCGAGTTGCCCGGATCGCCCTTGCGAAACAGCGCATGGCCGTAGCCATGGCGTTGCCAGCTGGCGCGGCGCACCACTTCCCACAGTTCGACATCGCCGAAGCCGCAAAAGAAGTCCAGCGAGCGCAACAGCGAGAAACGCTCGGAGTCCAGCACCTCCTGCAGCGAGACCCCGGACCGGCTGCTGCGCCCGGCGCTGAGCGCCGACAGCGCTTGCGCAAACTCGTCCCAGGTGGCCGGCCGCAGTTCGCGTTCCTTCGACAAACCGGCTTCGATCAGCGATTGCAGCCCTGCCGGCACGCCTTCGCGCAGCTTCGACAGCGGCGGTGCGATGCCGTGGTGGATCTGGTGCATCACCGCCGGTTGCTGCACCGCGTCGAACGGCGGTCGCCCGGCCAGCAGGTGGTAGAGCACGGCAGAGAGCGAATAGATGTCGGCGCGCGCGTCCAGCGTGTCGCCGTCCAGTTGTTCGGGCGACATGTAGGCCAGCGAGCCGACGCGGAAGATCTGCGTGTGCTCGGAGCCGGCATCGAAGACGCTGCCGAAGTCGGTGACCTTGACATCAGCGATGCGGTCGCCGTCGGCCACCACCAGCAGGTTGGCGGGCTTGACATCGCGGTGGATCAGCCCCTGGCGGAAGCAGTAGCCGAGCGCCATCGCGCACTTGAAGCCGACCTCGACGATCTGCGAGATCGGCAGCAGGCTGTCGGCGCGGCAGAAGCGGCGCAAGGTGCCGCCGGCGACGTACTCCATCACCAGATAGGGCGACTGCTCGTCGGCCACCGCGTCGAGGATCTGCACCACGTTCGGGTGGTTCAGCTGCCCCACCAGTGCGGCTTCGGCAGCGAAGAAGCGCTGTTGAAAATGGTGCTCGCGCGAGTCGGGCAACATCGCGGGCCGCACCCGCTTGATCGCCACGTCGTGCCCCCGAAACGGGTCGTGGGCCAGGAACACCTCGCTGGTCGACCCCTCGCCCAGCCTCGCCCGCACCTTGTACTTGCCGATCTGCGCCGGCAGGCTGCGGTCGGCAAGCCCCGTCGGCGTGGCGGGTGCAACAGCCTGCTGAAGCACGGGCAGGGGCCGGGACGCCGCAGCGGCGGCGGGTCCGGTTGCAGCGGCTGTCGGGGTGGTGGCAAGTCTGGACAAGGGCATGAGACCGGGTGAATGGGCGACTGAGCGGGCACCAGAGCGGACAACCGAGCCGGCAACTGAGCGTGCACACGAAGGTTCTCCGGCCCGATGGTGGCCGCCCGGCGGCGGCGTCAAGGCACGAACAAGCTGCCAAGTACCCTGCAGATCGGTGGCTGGCCCGCGTGCGCTGTCATCGGCGCGGCGGTCAACACGGGAGTCGACCCGGCGGCCCAAAAGTAGAATCGTTCGATGATCCAGATCAAGCAGGCGCTGCGCACCGCGCTGCACAACGCGTTGACCACGGTGGCAGGCGCCGACGCGCCACCGGCTGCCTTCGAATCCCCACGCCAGGCTTCGCATGGCGACCTGGCGGTGACGGCGGCGATGGCGCTGGCGCGCATCCTGAAGCAAAAACCACGCGATCTGGCCGGGCGCATCGTGCAGGCGCTGCAGATGGAGCCTGATGTCGAGCGGTGGGTCGAGGCGATCGAGATCGCCGGCCCCGGCTTCATCAACCTGCGCCTGAAGCCGGCTGCGCGCCAGGCGGTGGTGGCAGAGGTGCTGAACACAGGCGCCGACTTCGGCCGCCAGCCCAAGACCGAGCGCCGTGTGCTGGTCGAGTTCGTTTCGGCCAACCCCACCGGTCCGCTGCATGTGGGCCATGGCCGCAATGCAGCGCTGGGTGATTGCATCTGCAACCTGCTGCAAACCCAGGGCCAGCAGGTGCAGCGCGAGTTCTATTACAACGACGCCGGGGTGCAGATCGCCACCCTGGCGGCCTCGACCCAGGCGCGGCTGAAGGGCTTCGTGCCCGGCGACGAGAGCTGGCCGGTATCGGCTTACAACGGCGAGTACATCGCCGACATCGCTGCCGACTTCAAGGCCCGCAAGACCGTGCAGGCCGACGACCGCAGCTTCACCGCGTCGGGCGACCCGGACGATCTGGACAGCATTCGCCAGTTTGCGGTGGCCTACCTGCGGCACGAACAGGATCTGGACTTGCGCGCCTTCGGGGTTCGTTTCGACCACTATTTTCTGGAGTCTGGTCTCTACAGCAGCGGCCGGGTCGACAACACCGTGCAGCGCCTGATCGCCTCGGGCAAGACCTTCGAAGAAGGCGGCGCGCTGTGGCTGCGCACCACCGACTACGGCGACGACAAGGACCGGGTGATGCGCAAGTCGGCTGTTGCCGGGGCTGCTGCCGACGCCGGCGTTTTCACGTATTTCGTGCCCGATGTGGCGTACCACGTCGACAAGTTCGAGCGTGGCTATTCGCAGTGCATCAACGTCCAGGGCAGCGACCACCATGGCACCGTCGCCCGGGTGCGGGCGGGTTTGCAGGCGCTCGCCATCGGCATTCCCGACGGCTTCCCCGACTACGCGCTCTACAAGATGATCACGGTGATGCGCGGTGGCGAAGAGGTGAAGATCTCCAAGCGCGCCGGAGCCTATGTCACGTTGCGCGACCTGATCGACTGGACCAGCCGCGATGCGGTGCGGTTCTTTCTGGCCAGCCGCAAGTCCGACACCGAATTCACCTTCGACATCGACCTGGCGCTGAAGGCCAACGACGAGAACCCGGTGTTCTATGTGCAGTACGCGCATGCCCGCATCTGCTCGGTGCTGGCGCAGGCGCAGGCGAACGCGAACGCCCAGTCGACAGCGCAGGTGGATTCTTCGGCGGCCGACCCTGCGCTGCTGACCGCGCCCACCGAGCAGACGCTGTTGTCCAAACTGGCCGAGTACCCCGAGATGCTGACCCGCGCTGCCGCCGACCTGGCACCGCACGATGTGGCTTTCTATCTGCGCGACCTGGCCGCTTCGTTCCACAGCTACTACGCTGCCGAGCGGTTCCTGGTCGACGATGCGGCACTGGCGGCCGCGCGCCTGTCGTTGCTGAGCGCGGTGGCGCAGGTGTTGCGCAACGGCTTGGCGGTGCTGGGGGTGTCGGCACCCGAGTCGATGCAACGCGAGGCTGCCCTGGTAGCCGCTGTCGCGGAGGTGTCCTGATGGTGCAGCGCAACGGGTTCTTCGTCGGGCTGGTGGTCGGTTTGCTGGTCGGTCTTGCGCTGGCTCTCGGGGTCGCGCTCTACATCACCAAGGCGCCGATGCCCTTTGTCAACAAGGTGCCCCAACGCACCGCGGAGCAAGACAGCGCCGAAATCGAGCGCAACCGCAGCTGGGATCCGAACGCCCCGCTGGGCACCCGCAGCAGCGCGCGCAATTCAGGTGCGGTGGCACCCAGCGCGGCGCCCGATCCGGCCACCGGCGGGGTGGCGGCTGCTGCCAGCGCCTCGAACGGCGGCTTCGGCCCACCCACCGTGCCGCCGCTGCTGCCGCCGCCCGCGTCCGAGCGCCCGACCTCGCGAGACCCGGGGCGCATTCTCTCGGCGGGTGCGGACCCCTTCGTCTACTTTGTGCAGGCCGGCGCCTACAGCCGCACGGTCGATGCCGAACAGCAGCGCGCCCGACTGGCGCTCGGCGGGCAAACCGCTCGCATCACCGAACGCGAACAATCCGGCCGCACCGTCTACCGGGTGCGCCTGGGTCCGTTTCAAGGTCGCGAGGAAGCCGACGGGTTGCAGGGGCGTTTGCAGGAACAGGGCATCGACGCGCAGATCGTGCGCGTGGAGAAATAGTGCCCCCACGCTCCCTTGCGGTCGCGGGCTGTTGGCCCCCACGCTCCCTGACGGTCGCTGCCCCCCAAGGGGGCGCTCGCCTGCGGCCCGGCAAAGCCGGTTCCGCGGCTCTACTGGGTTGTGTTCGCCACGCCTCGCTCGCGTGCCACCGCGGGCTTTGCGGCCGTTCGTGCGCGTTCGCTTGCCTTTCGTGCATTTGCGGAACCTGAACGCCGCCCCGAGGTCCATTGCGGGCTGTAGAGTTTTTCTTACTTTCAAAGGATGTTCATGAAACGGCGCGATTTTTCCAAGCAGTTGGCGGGTGCGGGGTTGGGTCTGGGGTTGGCGGGCCTGGCGCAAGCGCAGGGCGAACCGGTCGAAGGTCGGCAGTACGTGCGCTTGCAGGCCCCGGCGCCGGTGACGGTGCCGCCTGGCAAAAAGATCCAGGTGGTGGAGTTCTTCTGGTACGGCTGCCCGCACTGCTATGCCTTCGAGCCCACGCTGGAGCCGTGGGCCAAGCGCCTGCCCGCCGATGTGGCTTTCGACCAGGTTCCCGTGGGTTTCATGGCGCCGCACCAGTTGCACCAGAAACTGTTCTATGCGCTGGAAGAAAGCAACCAGCTTGCGGCGCTGCACCGCAAGGTCTTCTATGCGATCCATCAGCAAAACAAGCGCCTGAGCAGCGAAGCCGAGATGGTTGCGTTTGTCAACGCCAGCGGCGGCGACGGCGCCAAGTTCAGTGCCGCCTTTTCGTCGTTCGGCGTCAACACCAAGGTGGCGCGGGCGCGCCAGCTGACCGAGGCCTACAAGATCGACGGTGTGCCGGCGCTCGGCGTCCAGGGCCGCTACTACACCTCGGGTTCGCTGGCCGGAAGCAACGAGCGTGCGTTGCAGGTGGCGGACTACTTGATCGCAAAGGTGAGGGCGTAGCCCCCACGCTCGCTTTCGCTCGCTGCCGCCCAGGGGGCGTTCGCCTGTGGCCTGGCGAAGCCAGCTCCGCGGCTCCTCTTCGTGGGTTCGGTGCGCTTCGCTCGCGCAGGGTCGGTGCGGATTGTTGACGTGAATGCCGGCTTTTGTAGAAGGTGCTTGCGTCTACAATTTATGCAAGTTTCGTGCCGTACACACTGCAGCCTTGTCCCACGCTCCCCCACCCCTTAACTGTTCAGTCGCTGCCCGCCGCGGTTTTGCGTGCGCGCTGGCGATGTTGGCCGTTGTCGCTGTCGCTCCGGCGGCTGCCGCCAAGGCTGACCGCAACCAGCCGATGGTGGTCGAAGCCGACCGGCCCGGCACGGTGGACCTGCAGAAGCAGGTGGTGGTGTTCAACGGCAATGTCGTGATCTCGCAGGGCACGATGGTGCTGCGGGCCAACAAGGTCGAGATGCGCGAGATGGCCGATGGCTACCGCGCCGCCACCGCCACGGGGGGTGCCGGTGGTCTTGCGACCTGGCGCCAGCGCAGGGATGGCGCCGACGAGGTGGTCGAAGGCAGTGCCGACCGAATCGAATTCGATGGCCGCGCCGACACCCTGCGCTTTGTCGGCAAGGGCACCGTGCGGCGCTTGCGCGACGGGCGGGTATCGGACGAAATCACCGGCAGCACGATCGTCTGGGACAACACCACCGAAGTCTTCAAGGTCGAAGGCGGTGAAGCCACTGCGGCCAATCCCGGGGGCCGGGTGCGGGCGGTGTTGAGTCCGCGGGCTTCCACCGCCGGCACGCCGGCTGCATCGGCTCCTGCGACGACCCCACTGACCCCCAGCCCATCGCTGGTCACCCGGCCATGAACGCAGAGCCGGAAGCGGCGGCGACCCAGCCGCCGCAGCCAGCCATGTCCGACGCGGGCATCGAGCCCGTATCGCCCGCGAGCCGCTTGCCTGCAAGCCGCCTGCCTGCAAGCCGCCTGGAAGCCACCGGCCTGCACAAGCGCTATGGCACGCGGGTGGTTGTCAGCGATGTGCACCTGTCGGTGGCGGCCGGCGAGATCGTCGGCCTGCTCGGACCCAACGGTGCCGGCAAGACCACCACCTTCTACATGGTGGTGGGGCTGGTGCGGGCCGATGGCGGCGAGATCCACATCGATGGCCAGCCGGTGCACACCCTGCCGATCCACCGGCGATCCAGGATGGGCTTGTCGTATCTGCCGCAGGAAGCGTCGATCTTTCGCAAGCTCACCGTGGCCGAGAACATCCGCGCGGTGCTGGAGCTGCAGGTGGGTGCCGATGGCCGGCCGTTCAAGAACAAGCAAATCGAAACCCTGCTGGACCAGTTGCTGGCCGACCTCTCGATCGAGAAGCTGCGCGACTCGCCCGCCCCGGCGCTGTCGGGCGGCGAGCGCCGCCGGGTCGAGATCGCGCGCGCGCTGGCGACCCAACCGCGCTTCATCCTGCTGGACGAGCCTTTTGCCGGGGTCGACCCGATCGCGGTGATCGAGATTCAGCGGATCGTGAAATTTCTGCGGTCGCGTGGCATCGGGGTGCTGATCACCGACCACAACGTGCGCGAGACATTGGGCATCTGCGACCGGGCCTACATCATCAGCGAAGGCAGCGTGCTGGCCGAAGGAACCCCTCAAGAACTCATCGCCAACGCCGAAGTCCGCAAGGTGTACCTGGGCGAAAACTTCCGCATGTGACGCATGAAGCCATCGCTTCAACTGCGCCTGTCGCAGCATCTGGCGCTGACGCCGCAACTGCAGCAGTCGATCCGGCTGTTGCAGCTGTCGACGCTCGAGCTGCACCAGGAGGTCGGGCAGATGCTCGACCAGAACCCGTTTCTGGAAGCCGAGGACGAGAACGCACTGGGCGCCTACGACACCCCGCCCGAGCGCCAGGCCGCCGACCGACCTGGAGACGACAGCAGCGACAGCGGCAGCAGCAACGCTGACCCCCTCGACAGCGCGGAGGGAACAGCCGACGGTGCATCCGAGATTCGCGCCGACGACTTCGGCTCCACCGAACGCGAAGACTGGGAAAACGGCACCGAGCGCGAGGACTTCGACGGCATCCGCGAGACGCCGTCGAGCAGCAGCAGCTCGGCCTCCGGCAGCGGTGAAGGCGACGACAGTGAGCTCCACGACCGCAGTTCGGCCAGCGGCAGCCTGCAGGACCATCTGCGAGACCAGGTGGGCGGCATGCGCATGTCTGACGACGACCGGGCCGCGGTGCTGGTGCTGATCGAATCGCTGGACGTGGACGGCTATCTGGCCGACGAGTTGAGCGAGATCGCCGCGCGGCTGGCCGAGATGCTGGAACTGCAGGCGGTCGAGGCGCTGGATGAATTGCAGGACCGCTTGCGCCTTGCGCTGAAATGGCTGCAGAGCCTGGAGCCGATCGGCGTCGGCGCGCGGTCGTTGTCGGAATGCCTGGTGCTTCAGCTGAGGCATCTGCGGGCCTGCCCCGCGCGGCAACTGGCGCTCGTGATCAGCGAGCGCCATCTGGAACTGCTGGCCCGCCGCGACATGAAGCGCCTGACCGCTGCCACCGGCGCCGACGAAGACCTGGTGCGTGAAGCGCAAGCGCTGATCAAGGCTTGCGAGCCCAAACCCGGCCGCGCCTTTGCACCCGAAGACAACCATGTGGTGGTGCCCGACGTGGTGGTGCGCAAGACCGGCCGCGGCTTGTCGGTGGTGCTGAACCCGGATGTGATGCCCAAGCTGCGCATCAACGACTTGTATGCGCAGGCGGTCAAGGGCGCGCGCAGCGCCAACGGGTCACCGGCGATGTCGGCGAGGCTGCAGGAGGCACGCTGGTTCGTGAAGAACATCCAGCAGCGCTTCGACACGATCTTGCGCGTCAGCAAGGCGATCGCCGAACGCCAGAAGGCGTTTTTCACCCATGGCGCCATTGCGATGAAGCCACTGGTGCTGCGCGAGATCGCCGACGAGCTGGAATTGCACGAGTCGACGATTTCGCGCGTGACCACTGCCAAGTACATGGCCACGCCGCAAGGCACTTTCGAGCTGAAATACTTCTTTGGCAGTTCGCTGAACACCGACGCGGGCGGCAATGCGTCCAGCACGGCGGTGCGGGCGCTGATCCTGCAGCTGGTGGGTTCTGAAGACGCGATCAAGCCACTGTCGGACAGCCAGCTGAGCGAGATGCTGGAAGAGCAGGGCATTCAGGTGGCGCGCCGCACGGTGGCGAAGTACCGCGAAGCGCTGAAGATTGCGCCGGCGAGCCTGCGCAAACAAATCTAGGCGGTAGCAGCGAGCCGGTTTCGCGGCTCGCGCCTTGATCTAAACCCGTTTGCGGCTGGCCTTGGCGGCGACGGCAACCAATCCCAGTGCCATCAGGAGCCAGGTGGTCGGCTCGGGCACCGGTGCGGCAAAGCCCGACACCCGAACCACGCGGCTGCCGCCGCCGAAGGTCGAGAACAGGAAGTCGCCGGTGACGGGGTCGATGACCGCACCCTCGGCGCCCGACAGACCCGACAGGAAGGTGCGGCGCGTGGCCACCAGCGGGTCGCCGTTGGCGTCGACTTCGTAAGCGCCGACCAGGCCGGACCCGTACTCCGAGACCAGCATGCTGTTGACACCGAATGCCACGCTGCCGGCAGCGATGTAGACAAAGCCTTCGGGGCCGCCGGGCACGTTCTGAATGCCGGCTGCCAGCGGATCCAGGTCGACAGGGGCCAGGCCGACCAGATCGAAGGTGCCATTGCCGTCAGGCGACAGGCCGGCGCTGTACCACTGGCCGCCGCCGTAGCTCACCAGCTTGATCTGCCCGGCGCCGCCGAAACCTGCAGGCACGAAGTTGATGGCCGACAGGGAACTGGCGACCCCCATTGGACCGAGATCGATGATGCGGGTTTCGTCGGTGGCACCCGGCAGGGTCTGGCCCAACTCGTTGCTCGGCCAACGGGCGGTGAACAGCACCCCGCCGGGGCCGAAGACAACGCCGCCGTCGTTGAACTCGCCGATCGTTGCACCTGCGCCGCCGTAGCGCTGCGCGCTGCCGCTGAAACCTGAGACGAAGCCGTTGCTGTTGCGCGTGACACCGATCGTGTAGAGGCTGCCAGCGCCAGAGTTGGCAGCGCCGCCGATCAGCAAGGTGTTGGCGTCGATGAAGGCAAGGCCGCCGTAATTCGAGGGCAGGCCGGTGATCGATCCCAGGTCGAAGACCGAATAGGCGGTGGCGAATTCAGCGCCCAGCGTCTGGGCTTGGGCGGGAGCGACGACGGCTGTGGAAAGGCCCAACAGCAACCCGGCGAGAATCGGTCTCATGGCATGGTCTCAGGTGATGTGTGAAGCGGGTGCGGCTTGTCGATCGGCGAGCCGGTCGGGGCAGCAACCCGCCGCAAGGGTAGTGGCCGCATGCGCTCCAGCCCATCCCCCGGCTGCAGGTTTGAAAGCCGACGGGCAGCCAACATGGCATTGAATGCGCAGTCGGTCACGCTGTTCCTGCCTTGTGCAGGCGGCGCCGAAGCCTTGCTGGCGGCCGAGGTCGGGCACATCACCGGCGTGCCCGGCGAAGCCGGCCGTGGTGGGGTCTGGGTCGAAGGCGATGCGCGCACCGCGATGCAGCTCAACCTGGAAAGCCGCTTGGCGCAGCGCGTGCTGTGGCCACTGATCGAAGGCCCCTACCGCGACGAGCACGACCTCTATGCCCTGGCGCGACGCGTGCGGTGGGGCGACTGGCTGACGCCGAAGCACACGCTGCGGATCGACGTGGTGGCGATGCGCTCGCCATTGCAGAGCCTGAACTTCACCACCCTGCGCATCAAGGATGCCGTGTGCGACAGCCTGCGCGAAAGCCATGGCGACCGCCCCAGCATCGACACGCGCCACCCCGACCTGCCGCTGATGCTGTTCGTCGGCCCGGACCATGCCACGCTGTATGCGGACACCTCGGGCGATGCACTCTTCAAACGCGGCTGGCGCGAGGACACCGGTGAAGCGCCGCTGAAGGAAACACTGGCCGCTGCGATGCTGGCCGCCGCGGGCTGGCAGGGTCGCGCCGAAGACGGCGCGTTGCTCGACCCGTGCTGCGGCGCCGGCACCATCGCGATCGAAGCCGCGCAGATGGCTTGCGGCATCGCACCGGGCAGCCTGCGCCGCTTCGCCTTCGAGCGCATGCTGCCTTTCGAGGCCCATGCAGGTGCCTGGCGCGGTTTGCAACAGGCAGCCCGGGCGCGCATCCATCCCCCGGCGGTGCCGGTGTTCGCGGGCGATGTCAGCTTCAGGCTGACCGACTTCGCCAGCCGCAACGCCGAACGCGCCGGGGTGCGACATGCCATCGACCTCAAGACCGTCGACGCCTTGCAGCGCCCACCGCCCGCGCCGTCGGGCACGCTGATGCTGAACCCGCCGTATGGCGAGCGCATCGCGCCGAAGGGTCAGGGCAGCGCCACCTCGCGCGAAGGTTTCGAGGGCGGCGGCACCTCGGCCGAGTTCTTCAGCGCGCTGGCCTCGCACTGGAAACGCGATTACGCCGGCTGGACCGCATGGCTGCTGAGCCCGGATGCCAAGCTGCCCGGAGCGATGCGCTTGAAGGAAAGCCGCCGGGTGCCGATGTGGAACGGGGCCATCGAATGCCGCTTGTTCCGCTTCAGCATGGTCAAAGGCCCCCACGCTCCCTGACGGTCGCTGCCCCCCGAGGGGGCGCTCGCCTGCGGCCCGGCAAAGCCGGTTCCGCGGCTCTTCTTGGTGGGCTCGCTGCGCTTCGCTCGCGCGCTGTCGCGGCGGCAGGCGCAACGACTGGCCAGTCGATCGTGTTCAGCGCGGTGCCAGGTCGCTCAGGCCCCACACCCCCAGCGCATCGATGCGGCGGTCGATCTGGCCGATCATGGCGCGGTAGCGGGGCCGGTCGACACCTCCGAAGCGGCGCAGGAATTCGGGCTCGCTCATGTTCGATGGCAGGTCCGCGACGACCGGCAGGATCTGCGCTTCGGTCACCCCGCCGGCCAGCGCCCGCTGCAGGCGCAGCGCGTCCTGCACCGCCATCACGCCGAGCCGGGTGCCGCTGCGGTCGGCAGCGATGTCGTCGAAGCTGAATCCGGTGCCGCCGCGCGAATCGGCCACTTCCTTGTAGATGCCGACCGCTCGAGACAGCGGGCTCGTGCCTTCGGCCGCAATCACTGCCGACACCAGCAGGTGCTGCGGCAGGTCGGCGCGGCCCACGAGTGTGGTCTGCACCCGCGGCACCTGTGGCCAGGCAGCGGCATCGGGCAGCACGGTGGCCATCTGGCGGCCGATCGACAGCAGGGTCAGCACCAGCAGTGCTGCGCGGTTCTCTTCTGCGCCATCGGCGCCGGCGGCGGTGCGTTGCTGCGCGAGATCGAAGATCGGACCCATCAATGGCGCCAGCGAGACCGTGGGCAGTTCGCTGGTCTGAGGTCGCGAAGGCTCGGCCAACAGGGTCGCCAAGCGATCGTTGGAGATGCGCAGCAGCCGCTGTTGATCGGGTGGCACCAGGGCCGCCAGCATGCGGCGCGACTCGCCACCACCCCGCCACACGAAGCGCAGTTGCAACTGCTGCGGCTCGAAGCCGACCTCTTGCACTGCGCTGAGCGCTTGGTCGATCTCGTCCTGCAAACCGTTGCGCACCGCAAGCCAGCGCGCCAAGGGCTCGAACAGCGCCACCGGCAACGGCAGGCTGCCGATCTGCAGCGACTGCAAGGCCGGCAAGCCGCGGGTTTGGGTCAGCGTGGCCCGCAGGTTGATCCAGCGGCCGAAA
>JBBSPW010000055.1:0-20125 GCA_038258365.1 Burkholderiales bacterium
ACTGCTGTGGTCGAACATGGGGCTGCACCTGCATGCCGACCCGCAAGCGGTGATGCGGCAGTGGCAGGCCGCGCTCGAGGTCGACGGCTTCCTGATGTTTTCGACCCTGGGCCCCGGTTCGCTGGCCGCGCTGCGATCGGTGTATGCCGAGCAGGGCTGGTTGGCGCCGCATGCGCCCTTCGTGGACATGCACGATCTGGGCGACATGCTGCTCGAAGCCGGCTTTGCCGACCCGGTGATGGACCAGGAGCAACTGAGCCTGACATGGCCATCGGCCGATGCGTTGTTGGCTGAATTGCGCCAACTCGGTGGCAATGCATCGGTTGCCCGCCCTGCCGGCCTGCGCACGCCGCGCTGGCGGGTGCGGCTGATTGATGCGCTGCATGCCAGGGCCGATGCCGATGGCCGGATCGCACTGACTTTCGAGCTGGTTTACGGCCATGCCTTCAGGGCGGCGCCACGCCCGCGGGTGGCGGCCGAGACCCGCCTGCCTCTGGACGATTTGCGGGCCATGGTGCGCGCTCGCCGCGGGCCGGTCACCCCGCCCTGAAGTCGGAGAGTCCCTACGATAGAATCAGAGGCTTTTCGCAGGTTGAATCATGCCTGCAGTTCGGGCCGCCTCGCCAGGTGGCCCAAGCCCTCAGAACCCTTTGACCGCTTGACCGCGCCACACCCCCATCGATAGCCCATGAGCGTCGCCACCGTTCCCAGTGCCTGGCCCCACATCACGGACACCGCCCGCCGCCTGCCCTGGGTGTTCGGTCGCGAGGTGGTGCTCGATGGCGTGGCAGGCGGGCCACGCGCGCTGCAGTGGCTGTTCAAACGAAATTGCTCGATCACGCCGGCGCAAGTGGGGGCGGTCTACTTTTCGCTGTGCGCGGTGTCGCTGCTGGTGGCCGGCTTTTTCTTCGTGCAAGGGGCCACTTTCGTGCTGGCGTTTGCTGGGCTGGAATTGCTGGCGCTGGGACTCGCATTGCTGGTCTATGCGCGCCATGCGGGCGACCGCGAAACCTTGACCCTGGTGCAGGGCTGCCTGCAGGTCGAGCAGTGCATCGGCAGCCGCGTCGAACGCCTTGAATTCGCGGCCGAATGGCTGCGTGTGGAGCCCGCTGCTGGTCAGGGCTCCCTGGTCGAACTGAGTGGCCGCGGACAACAGGTGCGCATCGGCCGCTTTCTCAGACCCGAACTGCGCGCTGCGCTGGCGCGCGAGTTGCGGCAGGCATTGCGCCACGCGCTGGCGCGTCCGTTGCCCGCGTCCGCGGCCTGACGCGCCGCGCCGCCCCGAATTTTCGATCCGGACACCCGATGATGACGATGAAGACCCTGAAGTGCATTCGACGACTGGCTGCCACTGCGCTTTCGCTGGCGATGGCAGGCGCGTGCGGCACGGCGCTGGCCGTCAACGACTTGCCAGGCGGCCCTGGCGTCAATCAGCTCAATCTGCACCGCGGTGTGAGCTCGATCGCGGTCGAGCAGGGTTGGCTGCATTGGGCGATGCTGATCATCTGCACGGTGATCTTCATCGCTGTGTTCGGCGTGATGTTCTATTCGATCTGGAAACACCGCCGGTCGGTGGGTCACAAGGCCGCGCATTTCCATGAAAGCACCACCGTCGAGATCGCCTGGACGATCGCGCCGCTGATCATCGTGATCGTGATGGGCGCCATGGCCACCCGCACCGTGGTGGCGATGAAGGACACCAGCAATGCCGACCTCACCATCAAGGCCACCGGCTATCAGTGGAAGTGGGGTTATGACTACCTGAACGGCGAAGGCGAAGGCATCAAGTTCCTGTCGAGCCTGGATCTGGCACACCGCGTGATGTCGGCCACCGGCAAGCCCGCTGGCGACGACTACCTGCTCAAGGTCGACAACCCCTTGGTGGTGCCGGTGGACAAGAAGGTTCGCATCGTCACCACGGCCGACGATGTGATCCATGCTTTCGCCGTGCCTTCGCTCGGCATCCAGCAAGACGCCATCCCCGGCTTTGTGCGCGACACCTGGTTCCGCGCCACCGAGACCGGCGACTTCTACGGCCAGTGCGCCAAGCTCTGCGGCAAGGAGCACGCCTACATGCCGATTCATGTCAAGGTGCTGAGCCAGCCGGATTACGCCGTATGGGTGGCGGGCAAGAACAAGGAACTGGCGGCACTGGCCGACGACCCCGGTAAGGTCTGGGTGCTGGCCGATCTGGTGGCACGCGGTGAGAAGGTCTATGCCGCCAACTGCGCGGCCTGCCACCAGGCCAGCGGCAAGGGCGCTGGCGCGATCAAGGCACTGGACGGCTCGCAGATCGTGATGTCGCCCGACCATGGGCAGCAGATCGACGTGCTGTTGAACGGCCGCGCGAATGGCGCCATGCCCGCTTGGCGCACGCTGTCCGACACCGAGATCGCCGCCGTCATCACCTACACCAAGAACAACTGGAGCAACCAGACCGGGCAGCTCGTGCAGCCTGCCGAAGTCGTTGCCGCCCGCAAGTAGTCATTTGAGATCAGCCAAGGACACGCCATGAGTGCAGTACTGGACCCCCACGGTCACCAGCAGGGCCACGGAGCCGATCACGACGAAGCCCATGCGCATCCGCATGGCTGGCGCCGCTGGGTGTATGCGACGAACCACAAGGACATCGGCACGATGTACCTGTTGTTCTCGTTCACGATGTTCATCATCGGCGGGGTGATGGCGCTGGCGATTCGCGCCGAGTTGTTCCAGCCGGGGCTGCAGTACATCAACCCGGGGCTGTTCAACCAGCTCACGACGATGCACGGGCTGATCATGGTGTTCGGCGCGATCATGCCGGCCTTCGTGGGCTTCGCCAACTGGATGATCCCGCTGCAGGTCGGCGCGGCCGACATGGCCTTCGCGCGCATGAACAACCTCAGCTTCTGGCTGCTGATTCCGGCAGCATTGATGCTCGCAGGGTCGTTCTTCATGCCCGGCGGCGCGCCCGCCACAGGCTGGACCCTGTATGCCCCTCTGACCCTGCAGATGGGTCCCAGCATGGACACCAGCATCTTTGCGATCCACCTGCTGGGCGCCAGCTCGATCATGGGCTCGATCAACATCATCGTCACGGTGCTGAACATGCGCGCGCCGGGCATGACGCTGATGAAGATGCCGCTGTTTTGCTGGACCTGGCTGATCACCGCCTTCCTGCTGATCGCGGTGATGCCCGTGCTGGCCGGCGCCATCACCATGACGCTGACCGATCGGCACTTCGGCACCACCTTCTTCAACCCGGCCGGTGGTGGTGACCCGGTGATGTACCAGCACATCTTCTGGTTCTTCGGGCACCCCGAGGTCTACATCATGATCTTGCCGGCGTTCGGCATCGTCAGCGCGATCATTCCTGCCTTCGCCCGCAAGCGCCTGTTCGGCTATGCGTCGATGGTCTATGCCACCGCATCGATCGCGATCCTGTCGTTCATCGTCTGGGCGCACCACATGTTCACCGCCGGCATGCCGGTGACGGGGCAGTTGTTCTTCATGTACGCGACCATGCTGATCGCGGTGCCCACGGGGGTGAAGGTCTTCAACTGGATCGCAACGATGTGGAAGGGCTCGATGACCTTCGAGACCCCGATGCTGTTCGCGATCGGTTTCATTTTCGTGTTCACGATGGGGGGCTTCACCGGGCTGATCCTGGCAATGGCACCGATCGACATCCAGTTGCACGACACCTACTACGTGGTGGCCCACTTCCACTATGTGCTGGTGGCCGGCTCGCTCTATGCGATGTTTGCCGGCGTCTACTACTGGGGTCCGAAGTGGACCGGCGTGATGTACAAGGAATCTCGCGGCAAGATTCATTTCTGGGGCAGCTTGATCTTCTTCAACGTCACCTTCTTCCCGATGCACTTCCTGGGTCTGGCCGGCATGCCGCGCCGCTATGCCGACTACCCGATGCAGTTCACCGACTTCAACATGATCGCGTCGGTCGGTGCCTTCGGCTTCGGTTTGATGCAGGTCTACTTCTTCTTCTGGGTGGTGCTGCCGATGATGATGGGCAAGGGCGAGAAAGCGCCGCAGAAGCCGTGGGAAGCGGCTGAAGGTCTGGAGTGGGAAGTGCCGTCCCCCGCGCCGTTCCACACCTTCGAGACCCCGCCCAAGCTCGACGTGACCGCCACGCGCGTGATCGGCTGAGGGTGCAGGATCCGACGTGACCCCGTCCAACCCGAACCAGCGCAAGGCAAACCTGAAGCTGGGCCTGACACTGGCGCTGATCGCGCTGGTGTTCGGCCTCGGCTTCGTGGCACGCCAGATCTGGTTCTGAATCGGAACCCGTCGTGGCCCGCATCGACATGACCGACAACACCCGCATGGTCGGCAAGCTGATCGTGGCGGTGGCGTTGATGTTCGCCTTCGGTTACGGGCTCGTGCCGCTGTACCGCACGATCTGCGATGCGCTCGGCATCAATGTGCTGAGCCTGGCCACGCAGCGCGCCAGCAATGGCAGCTGGGGCTTGAGTGCCACCAAGGACACCAGCAACACCCAGGTCGACACCAGCCGCACCATCACGGTCGAGTTCGACGCCAATGCCCGCGGTCCCTGGGAATTCAAGCCCGAATCGCGCAAGATCGAAGTTCACCCCGGCCAGCTCGCAACCGTCATGTACGAGTTCCGCAATGTGCAGAACCGAACGATGGTGGCGCAGGCGATCCCCAGCTATGCGCCGATGCAGGCCCATGCCTACTTCAACAAGATCGAGTGCTTTTGCTTTGCCGAACACAAGCTGGCACCGGGCGAGTCCAAGCGCTGGCCGGTGACCTTCGTGATCGACCCGAAGTTGTCGAAGGACGTAACCACCATCACCCTGTCGTACACCTTCTTCGAGGTCGGCGGCCGTGTGCCTGCCGCGCCGGCGGGCACCGTTGGTGCGTTGTCATCTGCTGCGGAGCAGTCGTGAGCGGTGAACTGAAGCAAGCCGTGGAGCGGCGCGGATCGCTGCTGCAAACGATGAAGGCGGTGGCTTGGTCATTTTTCGGCGTGCGACGCTCGGCCGACCATGCGGCCGACGTGCAAAAGCTCAACCCGGTGCATCTGGTGATTGCCGGGTTGGTGGGCGGGGCGGTCTTCGTCGCGATGCTCGTGCTGCTGGTGCAATGGGTTGTTGGCAGCGGCGTGGCCTCTGGCGGTTGATCGCAGGCACGCAAGCCAGTCATTCAGTTATCGAGAAGAGAGGGATTCCATGTCAGCCACCGCCACACCCACCGGTCACGCGCCGCACTATTTCATTCCGGAACCGTCGCGGTATCCGGTACAGGTTGCGGTCGGCATGCTGCTGGTCATTTTTGGCGCCGCCGAGTGGATCAACGGGTACGGCTGGGCGGCTTATGTGCTGCTGGCCGGGATGGTGATCTGGCTGTCCACGATGTTCCAGTGGTTCCGCACCTCGGTGGGCGAGAGCGAGCGCGGCCTTTACTCCGACCGCATCGACGTTTCCTACCGCTGGAGCATGAGCTGGTTCATCTTCAGCGAAGTGATGTTTTTCGCGGCTTTTTTCGGCGCGCTGTATTGGGCGCGGATGCATTCGGTGCCGATGCTCGGCAACCTCGAACACCAGGTGCTGTGGCCCGATTTCAAAGCGGTTTGGCCGAGCAGCGGCACCGGCATCACCGCCTCACCGGCTGGCACCATCGAGCCCTTCGCCACGGTCGGCCCCTGGCCGCTGCCGACCATCAACACCGCGCTGCTGCTGACCTCGGGCGTGACACTGACCATTGCCCACCACGCATTGATCGCGGGCCACCGTGCCAAGACGATCGCCTGGATGTGGATCACGGTCGCCCTCGGCGCCACCTTCGTCGGTGTGCAGGCCTATGAATACCACCATGCCTACACCGAGCTGAACCTGAAGTTGTCCTCAGGCATCTTCGGCTCGACCTTCTTCATGCTGACCGGGTTTCACGGCTTCCATGTCTTCATCGGCATGCTGATGTTGGTCTTCATCACCCTGCGCTTGATGAAAGGCCACTTCACGCCCGACCGCCACTTCGGCTTCGAAGGCGCGGCGTGGTACTGGCACTTCGTCGACGTGGTCTGGCTGGGTCTGTACGTGGTGGTCTACTGGCTCTGAGCGCCGACAGGACTCCGCTGAAGAACGCCGCTACCAGCGGCGTTCTTCGCTTCAGGAACCGACTGGCAGTCCGGTGGGTCGAATCCAGCCCATCTGCCAGCTCAAGAGAATGAACAGGAACAGCGCCACCGACAGTGCCACCCGGAGCGCCAGCGCGTTCGCCATCCGGTTCCTGTCGCCGCCTCGGCCCTTCTTGAGCATGAAGGCGCCGGCACCGGCCAACGCACCCAGCACGGCAACCAGCATCGCGATGATGATGAACTTCATGGGTGCCGATTATCGGCACCTGGCGCTGTTCGCGTGCAGGCCGAGGTGCTGACCCGCGTGCCGAAGCGGTCTGCCGCCGTGGTGCTGGTCGCCGCCCTGGTGGGTGCTGCGCTCACCGCCCGTCTGGGCTTCTGGCAACTCGACCGTGCGGCCCAGAAGGTCGCCCTGCAAACCGCACAAGCCGAGCGCCTGGCGTTGCCCGAACTGAGCGCAGCAGAACTGCCACGCACTGCAGCCGATGCCGTGGCGCAGCGGTATCGCGCGGTTTCTGTGCAAGGCCGTTGGCTGCCGAACCGCACCGTGTATCTCGAGAACCGCCAGATGCGCGATGTGCCGGGCTTTTATGCCCTGACGCCGCTGCAGCTGGCCAGCGGAGAGATGCTGCTGGTGCAGCGCGGATGGTTGCCGCGCGACCCGATCGACCGCACGCGCATCGTTGCCGGGCCAGCGCCCACAGGCACGGTGCAGGTCGACGGTCGCATCGCCACCGGGCCTTCGCGGTTGTATGAGTTCGCTGCGGTCGCGTCGGGACCGATCCGGCAGAATCTGGACATCGATGCCTACACCCGCGAAACCGGGATGCCGCTGCTGCCGCTGCTGCTGATCCAGCAGGACGCGCCGGGTCTCACCGACGATGGGTTGCTGCGCGACTGGCCCGTGCCGGCTTCGGGTCTGCACAAGCACTACGGCTATGCCTTTCAGTGGTTTGCCTTGTGCGCGCTGATCGTAGGCTTGACCGTCTGGTTCCAGTTCATTCGACCCCGCTTGCGACGCCGCCCTGCCGCTGCCTGAATTGATGTCCGTTCCGATGCCCGAGTCCCCCTACAAGCCCACCCGCGCTGCCGCCACCGCAACTGCCGAGGAGCCGCTGGGGCTGACCGTGCACCGCATGCCCGATCCTGGCTTGTCCGACCCCGCCGATCCTGTCTTGGCGGCGCGACGCACGCGTGCCGGCCGGCTGAAGATGCTGCTGGTGCTGGCAGTGTGCGCGGCGCCGGTGGTGGCTTCGTACTTCACCTACTTCGTGATCCGCCCAGATGGCCGGACCACCAACTACGGCGAACTGATTCAGCCCACCCGCAGCCTGCCGGCAGACCTGCGACTGCGGGGGCTCGATGGCGAGCCAGTGGCCCCTGAATCGCTGAAGGGCCAGTGGTTGCTGGTCGCGGTCGGGCCATCGGCTTGTGGCGGCGCGTGCGAGAAGCGCCTGTACATGCAGCGCCAGTTGCGCGAGATGCTGGGCCGCGAAAGCGAGCGTGTCGACAAGCTCTGGCTGATCACCGACGACGCGCCACTGGATGCGAAGCTGCGCGAAGCCACCGATGCCGGCAGCGCGGTCACGCGGCTGCGCGTCGACCCGCAGGCGCTGGCTGCCTGGCTGGCACCGGCGAGTGGCCAAACCCTCGACGATCACCTCTACCTCGTCGACCCGATGGGCGAATGGATGATGCGCATGCCGGCCGATGCCGACCCTGCGAAGGTCAAGCGCGACCTGGACAAGGTGCTGCGCGCATCGGCGTCGTGGGACACCCCGGGGCGCTGATGCGCCACCGTCCACACTGTCCTCCCCGCCGTTGGCCGCAGCCATGAATCCGCATGCCCTGATCGACCTGACCCCAGCGCTGCGCCTGCTGCTGTTGGCGCTGGTGCTGGCACTGCTGCCGTTGTCGTGGGTGTGGCTGCGCCAGCGCGGTGCCGACACCCGCACGCGGCTTGCGGCATTGACCGCGCTGACGCTGTTTTTGACCTTCGATCTGATCGTGTTCGGTGCTTTCACGCGCCTGTCGGATTCGGGGCTCGGTTGCCCGGACTGGCCAGGCTGCTATGGCGAGATGAGTCCTTTTGCGGCCCGCGATTCCATCGATGCCGCGCAACTGGCGGCGGGCGGCGGCCCGGTGACCTGGGGCAAGGCCTGGATCGAGATGATCCACCGCTATCTGGCGATGACCGTGGGGGTGTTGATCCTGGTGATCGCCGCGGTGGCTTGGCGCGAGCGGAACAAGCTCCCGTTCTCCCCCTGGTGGCCCACGGCTGCGCTGGTTTGGGTCGTGGTGCAGGGCGCGTTCGGCAAGTACACCGTGACCTTGAAGCTGTATCCGGCGGTGGTGACCGCGCATCTGCTGGGCGGGTTGCTGCTGCTGGCGTTGCTGGCATTGCAGCACGCCGCCTTCCGAGCGCCGACCGCGGCCACTGGTCCGCCATTGCCACCGCGTTTGCGCGGCTTGGGGCTGGCGGCGCTGGCCGCGCTGGTGATGCAGATCGTGCTCGGCGGCTGGGTCAGCACCAACTATGCGGTGCTGGCTTGCACCGGATTTCCGGCCTGCAACGGGCAGTGGTGGCCGCAGATGGACCTCGCCTCCGGCTTCACCCTGCTGCGTGAGCTGGGCCGCGCAGGGCATGGCGGGGTGCTGCAGTTCGACGCGCTGGTGGCGATCCACATGGCGCACCGCTTGTTCGCCGTGGTGGCAACGCTTTGCATGGGCACGCTGGCCTGGAAGTTGTGGCACAGCGGCGCTGCGGCGCCGCGCCGTTTCGGTATCGCGCTGGCCTTGCTGCTGCTGGCGCAACTGGCCTCGGGGTTGTCGAACGTGGTGTTGGGTTGGCCCCTGGTCGCGGCGCTGGCCCATTCGGCGGGCGCGGCGGCATTGGTGCTGACGATGGTGCTGTTGCTGGCGGGCGGAAGGATGGGGACGCTCGCGAACCGGACGCCCACCATCGCTGTTGCCTCGGCGGATCGTTGGCCCGGTCGCGCTGCCTAGAATCCAAGGCGACTGCTTCCATGGCCCAGACCCTTGCTGCCTCCCGCCCCGCTGCGTCCCGCATCGGTCAGTTCTATGCGCTGACCAAGCCGCGCGTGGTGCAGTTGATCGTGTTCTGCGCATTGATTGGCATGCTGTTGGCCGATCCCGGCTGGCCCGACTGGCTGCGCGTGGGCGCCGCATCGCTCGGCATCTGGCTGGTGGCCAGCGCGGCGGCGGCCTTCAATTGCCTGGTCGAGCAGCAGATCGACCGCCGCATGGCGCGCACCGCCTGGCGGCCCAGTGCCAAGGGGCAGATCAGCTCGGCACAGACCTTGGCGTTCTCGGCGCTGTTGTGTACGGCCGGCAGCGCGGTGCTGTACCTGTGGATCAACCCGTTGACGATGTGGCTCACCTTTGCCACCTTTGTCGGCTATGCGGTCATCTACACCGTGGTGCTGAAGCCGATGACGCCGCAGAACATCGTCATCGGCGGCGCCTCGGGCGCGATGCCGCCGGTGCTGGGCTGGGCTGCGATGACGGGCGAGGTCGGCATGCAGGCGATGTGGCTGTGCCTGATCATCTTTCTGTGGACCCCGCCGCATTTCTGGGCGCTGGCGCTGTACCGTGTCGAGGACTACCGCAAGGCCGGCCTGCCGATGCTGCCGGTGACGCACGGCTCGGAGTTCACGCGACTGCAGGTGCTGCTGTACACGATCGTGCTGTTCGCGGCCACGCTGCTGCCTTTCGTGTTCCGCACCAGCGGCCCGATTTACCTGGCGGCCGCGCTGGTGCTGGGCGGCATGTTCACGATGTATGCCTGGCGGTTGTGGCGCAACTACAGCGACCTGCTGGCCCGCCAGACCTTCAAATTCTCGATCTGGCATCTGTCGCTGCTGTTCGCGGCGCTGCTGGTCGACCACTACCTGAGCCCATGGTTGTTTCCCAATCTGTACTGAAGCTGCGCCTTGCGGCCGCTGCTGCGCTCGCCTGCATGGCCCTGGTGGGTTGCGAGAAGAGCGCTCCCGCGAAGACCGAGTCCTTCAAGGGCATCGACATCACCGGCGCGCCCTATGCGCAGCGGCTGGAACTGCCCGACACCGCCGGCCAGCCCCGCAGCCTGGCTGACTTCAAGGGCAAGGTGACAGTGGTGTTCTTCGGTTTCACCCAATGCCCCGATGTCTGCCCCACCACGCTGCTGGAATTGGCGCAGGCCAAGAAAGCGCTGGGGCCGGATGGCGACAAGGTGCAAGGGGTGTTCGTGACGGTCGACCCCGAGCGCGACACACCCGAGGTGTTGAAGGCCTATGTCGACAATTTCGCCACCGGCATCGTCGCCCTGCGCGGAACACCCGAGGAAACCGCTGCCGTGGCCAAAGGCTTCAAGGTCTACTACGCCAAGGTACCGGGCGAAGCCAAGGGCAGCTACACCATGGACCACACCGCCGGCAGCTACATCTTCGACAGCAATGGTCATGTGCGGCTGTTCACGCGCTATGGCACCGGCGCCGATGCGCTGGCGCACGACTTGAAGATCCTGCTGGCCGAACCCGCGGCTTGATCGTCAGTTCCGCGCGACCATGAAAAAGGCCGACATAGAGCCGGCCTTTGTTTGGTGCGACAGCAGGATCAGTCCGTTTCCAGCGCCTTGCGCATTTTCTTCAGCGCTGCGACTTCGATCTGGCGAATGCGTTCGGCACTGACGCCGTACACCGCTGCCAGCTCGTGCAGGGTCATGCCGCCCGACGCGTCGTCGTTGACTTTCAGCCAGCGCTCTTCCACCACCCGGCGGCTGCGCTCGTCCAGCACCTGCAACGCCTGCCCGATCCCATCACTGGACAACCAGTCGCGGTGGCGAGATTCCAGCTGCCGGGTCGGCTCGCTGGCCTCGTCGGCCAGATAGGCGATCGGGCCGAAGCCTTCTTCGCCGTCGTCGGTTTGCGGCTCCAGCGCCACATCGCCGCCGGACAGCCGCATTTCCATCTCCACCACTTCCTGTGGCTTGACATTGAGTTGCCTCGCCATCGCGTCCACCTCGTCAGGCGTCAAGGTGTTGCGGTGCGAATCGGCATCGCCCGCCCGGCTCTTCAGCCCCTGCTTCATCGAGCGCAGATTGAAGAACAGCTTGCGCTGCGACTTGGTGGTGGCCAGCTTGACCATGCGCCAGTTCTTCAGCACGTACTCGTGAATCTCGGCCTTGATCCAGTGCAGCGCATAGCTGACCAGCCGCACGCCTTGCTCGGGGTCGAAACGGCGCACGGCCTTCATCAGCCCGACATTGCCTTCCTGGATCAGGTCGCCTTGCGGCAGGCCGTAGCCCATGTATTGACGCGACACCGACACCACCAGGCGCAGATGCGACAGCACCATCTGGCCAGCAGCCTGCAGGTCGCCATGGTCGCGCAACTTGCGGGCCAACTCGGTTTCCTGCCCAGGCGTGAGCATCGGCATGCGGTGCACGGCCGATACATAAGCATCCAGATTGCCGAGCGAGGGCACCATTGACCAGGGATCTCGCAGGGCCAGCGAAGCAGCGCCGGCAGCAACGACAGGGGTTTGGAGTTTCAATGTGGCAGCAGTCATGGGTATCTGACCTCTGTGATCGGCAACAGTTCCACTCACTTTAGCACTCGCGGTGTGAGAGTGCTTGTCGGCGGAGCGGCATGCAGCACGTATGAAAAAAGCCCGCCGGCAGAGGCCAGCGGGCTTCGTGTTGCGAAGGCCGGTGAATCAGGCCGACGGCAGCAGCACCGCGTCGACAACGTGGATGACACCGTTGGTGCAGACGATGTCGGTCTTGACGACGTTGACTTCGCCGTTCAGCTTCACGCCGTTGGCAGTGCCGATCTTCAGCCCACCGCCATTCACGGTCGTGGCTGTCTGCCCGTCCATCTTCATCACATCGGCGGCCATCACTTTGCCGGCGACGACGTGGTACGTGAGGATGGACTTGAGCTTCGGGATGTCCTTCAGCAGCCCTTCGACCGTGCCGGCGGGCAGTTTCGCGAAGGCTTCGTCCGTTGGTGCGAAGACGGTAAACGGGCCAGCGCCCTTGAGGGTGTCGACCAGACCGGCAGCGGTCACGGAGGTGGCCAGGGTTTTGAAGTTGCCGGCGGCAACGGCGGTATCGATGATGTCGTGCATGTGAAGCTCCTTTGGTTACAGCTTTGGGGTTGATCCGAGATCCACCGCTGGGCGGTCAGCGTGTGAATTCAACAAACCAAACGCGACCTTAGGCGCTTCGCCCGAACCAGCGAGGTGTAGGGCTGTAGGACTGTCGAGGTCGGAAGGTGTAGAGACACCGCCATCGACCCGCTGCAGGCCAGTGGGTGTCGGAAGCCCCTGCAAACCCGCGCGCCGGCTTTCGGTGCGATAACCCTGTCCCCCGCGGGTGAGGACGAAGCCCGACGATCTTTTATCCGCAACCGATGAAACACGCGCGATTGCGAAAGCGCCTGCGCCAGGACCCATGTCAAAGACACCGATTCAAAACCTCCGAAGCAAGCTGGCCAGAATCTACGGCGTCGGCATCGTGGTCTTCGTGGCCATCGTCGGATTCATCACGCTGTTCGCGACATTCCTGGCGCATTTGAAATTGGAGTAGCCCGGGTGGTGGCTGCCGACCGCGGCAGTCGGGGCGGTCCACCCGCTATGGCGGGTCCGACGCCTTGGCGCCGCGCCGCTTCTGCCAAGCCAGCGCTTCGCCGACGAAGCCGCGCCGGAATCCCACCACGCAGATCACGAAGATGGCGCCGATGATCACCGTCACCCAGGACCCCACTCGGTCGGCCAGGAAGTTCTGCAGACCGATGATGGTGAAGGCACCCAGCACCGGACCGGCGAAGGTGCCCATGCCACCCAGCAGCGTCATCAGGATGACTTCGCCGGACAGCGACCAGTGCGCGTCGCTCAGGGTCGCGAAGCCCAGCACCACGGTTTTCATCGACCCCGCCAAACCGGCCAGCGATGCCGAAATCACAAAGGCCAGCAGCTTGTAGCGGTTGACGTCGTAGCCGAGCGAGATCGCGCGCGGCTCGTTCTCGCGGATCGCCTTGAGCACCTGTCCGAAGGGTGAATGCACGATGCGCACGATCAGCAAGAACACCGCCACGAACACTGCCAGAACGGCGTAGTACAGGATCAGCGGTTCGCGCAGATCGAGGAAACCGAACAGCACCCCGCGCGGCACACCTTGCAGGCCGTCTTCACCGCCGGTGAAGGACATCTGCAGCCAAACGAAATAGACCATCTGCGCCATTGCGAGGGTGATCATCGCGAAGTAGATGCCCTCGCGGCGGATGGCGATCAAGCCCACCACCAACCCCAACAAGCCTGCGAACGCCGCACCCGCAAGAATGCCGAGTTCGGGCGGCAAACCGGCACTGCGAACCAGCCAGCCGGTGCCGTAGGCGGCTGCGCCCAGAAAGGCGGCATGACCGAACGACAACAACCCGGTGAAGCCCAGCAACAGGTTGAAGGCGCAAGCGAAGATCGCAAAACACAGCGCCTTCATCATGAACACCGGGTACAAGCCGATGAAGGGCGCAGCCAGCAGCAGGGCCAGCCCCGCGAGCCAGATCCAGCGGCCGAGGCGCTCAGCGGGCGAAAGCTTGAGGCTGGCCATCAGCGTTCCTTTCCGAACAGCCCGGCGGGCTTGAACATCAGCACGATGGCCATGATGACGAACACCACGATGTTGGAAGCCTCGGGGTAGAAAACCTTGGTCAGTCCCTCGATCAGGCCGAGTGCGACACCCGTCAGGATCGACCCCAGGATCGAGCCCATGCCGCCGATCACCACCACCGCGAAGACGATGATGATCAACTGGCTGCCCATCAACGGCGTGACCTGGATCACCGGCGCGGCCAACACCCCCGCCACCGCTGCCAGACCGGCTCCGAAGCCATAGGTCAGCATCACCATGATCGGCACGTTGATGCCGAAAGCCTGCACCAGGCGCGGGTTCTCGGTGGCAGCGCGCAGATACGAGCCGAGCCGCGTGCGCTCGATCAGGAACCAGGTACCGAGGCAGATGGTGAGCGAGGCCACGATGATCCAGGCGCGGTAATTGGGCAGGATCATGAAGCCAAGATTGGTGGCACCCTGCAGCAACTCTGGCACCGGATAAGACTGGCCCGATACCCCGTACTTCTCACGCAACAAGCCTTCGGCGATCAAAGACAGGCCGAAGGTCAGCAAGAGCCCGTAGATCGGGTCGATCTTGTACAGGTGCTTCAGCAGGGTCCGTTCAACCACGACGCCCAAGGTACCCACCACCAGCGGCGCCAGCAGCAACGCGAACCAGTAGTTGATGCCGAAGCTGTCGAGGCCGATGAACGCCGCATAGGCGCCCAGCATGTACAGCGCCCCGTGAGCGAAGTTGACGATCCCCAACAGGCCGAAGATCACGGCCAGCCCCAGGCTCAGGATGGCGTAGAACGAGCCATTGACCAGCCCCAGCAAAAGCTGGCCGAGAAAGGCCTGGATCGGGATGCCGAAAATGTCCATGCGTCTCGATTGGCCCCGTCAGCGCAGCGGCTTCACTTCCACAGCGGGCACTTGGTATCGGCCTTGGCCGTCCAGGCTTCTTCGCCCTTGAACGTGGCGGCCACCTTGTAGTAGTCCCAGGGCTCGGTCGATTCGGCCGGGGTCTTGACCTGCATCAGGTACATGTCGTGGACCATGCGGCCGTCGGGGCGGATGAAGCCGCCTTTGGCGAATATGTCGTTGATGGGGGTTTTGCGCATGTGCGCCAGTACCTTGTCGGCGTCGTCGCTGCCGGTGGCTTTGACTGCGTTCAGGTATTGCGTGACAGCCGAGTAGTCACCGGCCTGCAAGGAAGACGGCATGCGCTTTTGTTTTTCGAAGAAGCGGCGGCTCCAGGCGCGGGCATCGGCGTCGCGGTTCCAGTACCAGCTGTCGGTCAAATACATGCCCTGCGTGGCCTTCAGGCCCAGCGAATGGATGTCGTTGATAAACATCAACAAACCCGCGAGCTTCATCGTGCGCGTGACGCCGAACTCGTTGGCGGCCTTGATCGAATTGACGGTGTCGCCGCCGGCATTGGCCAACCCCAGGATCTGCGCCTTGCTGGCCTGGGCCTGCAGCAGATAGGACGAGAAGTCGTTGGTCGACAGCGGGTGCTTGACCGAACCGACGATGGTGCCCCCAGCAGCCTTGACGATGGCCGAGGTGTCGTCCTGCAGCTGCTGCCCAAACGCGTAGTCGGCCGTCAGGAAAAACCAGCTCTTGCCGCCCTGCTTGACGACGGCGTTGCCGGTGCCCTTGGCCAGCGCCACGGTGTCGTAGGCCCAGTGAATGGTGTAAGGAGTGCATTGGTCGCCGGTCAGCGCCGAGGTGGCTGCACCGATCGAGATGAAGGGCTTCTGCTTCTGCGCTGCGATCTTGGCCATCGCCAGGTTGGTGCCCGAGCTGGTGCCGCCGATCAGCACATCCATGCCCTGGGTATCGAACCACTCGCGTGCCTTGGTGGCGGCGATGTCGGCCTTATTCTGGTGATCGGCCACCAGCAGCTCGATCTTCTTGCCGTTGATGGCGCCGCCCATGTCGGCGATCGCCATGCGGATCGCATCGGCGCCGGCCGGTCCGTCGATGTCGGCATACAAACCCGACAGGTCGGTGATGAAGCCGATGCGGATCACATCGCCCGAGATTTGGGCTTGCGCAGTGCCGCCGCACAGGGCCAGGGCGGCCAGGCTTGCGGTGGGGATCAGGTGCTTGAGTTTCATGGGTGTCTCCTTGAGGTGGCTGAAAAAGCGGAAAGAACTGCAACTGGTGGCGTCAGACGCCCAGGTATTCGTGCAGTTTCTCCATGCGCGCCGGCAACTCGGCCTGCGTGAACGACTGGATCACCTGGCCATGCTCCATGACCATGAACCGGTCGGCCAACTTGGCGGCAAAGACGAAGTTCTGCTCGACCATCACGATCGTGAAGCCCTGCTCGCGCAGGCCTTTGACCATCTCGGCCAGCTTCTGCACGATCACGGGCGCCAGACCTTCGGAAATCTCGTCCAACAGCAAGAGCCGCGCGCCGGTGCGCAGGATGCGCGCCACCGCCAGCATCTGCTGCTCGCCGCCCGACAGGCGCGTGCCCTGGCTGCCGGCGCGGTCGCGCAGGTTGGGAAACATCGTGTAGATCTGCTCGACGCTCATGCCGCCTTCGGCCAGGGCCGGCGGCAGCATCAGGTTTTCTTCGGCCGACAGGCTGGAGAAGATGCCGCGTTCTTCGGGGCAGTAGCCGATGCCCAGCCGCGCGATGCGGTGCGTGGCCATGCCGATCGTTTCGGTGCCCTGGACCTTGATCGAGCCCTTGCGCGTGCCGATCAAACCCATGATCGCGCGCAAGGTGCTGGTGCGCCCTGCGCCGTTGCGGCCCAACAAGGTCACGACCTCGCCCTCGGCCACCTGAAAGTCGACGCCATGCAGCACATGCGACTCGCCGTACCAGCCTTGCAGGGCGCTGACCTCGAGGTAGGGAGCTTGCATCAATGTGCCCCCTTCAGTTCTGTCGCCGCACTGCCCATGTAGGCCTCGATCACCGCGGGGTTCTTCGACACCTGCTCGTACGGCCCCTCGGCCAGTTTGGCGCCCGACTGCAACACGGTGATGGTGTCTGCCAGGCTCGCGACCACGCTCATGTTGTGCTCGACCATCAGCACGGTGCGGCTGGCTGCCACCTTCTTGATCAGTTGCCGGATGCGGTCGACATCTTCCAGACCCATGCCCTGCGTGGGCTCGTCCAGCAGCATCAGCTTCGGCTCCATCGCCAGCGTGGTGGCGATCTCCAATGCCCGCTTGCGCCCATACGGCAGGTCCACCGCCGGCAGTGCTGCGTAGTCGTGCAGATCGACCGAGTGCAGCAACTCCATCGCTCGACCGTCCAACTTGGCCAGAGTGCGCTCGCTCTTCCAAAAGTGGAACGAGGTGCCGAGCTTGCGCTGCAGCGCCACGCGCACGTTTTCCAGCACCGACAGGTGCGGAAACACCGCCGAGATCTGGAACGAACGAATCACCCCGCGTCGGGCGATGGTCGCCGGCTGCTCGGCAGTGATGTCGTGGCCTTCGAAGAAGATCGAGCCCGAGGTCGGGCTCAGGAACTTGGTCAGCAGGTTGAAGCAGGTGGTCTTGCCAGCGCCATTGGGGCCGATCAGTGCATGGATCGTGCCGCGCTGCACCTTCAGGTCGATGCGATCGACCGCCACGAAGCCCTTGAACTCCTTGGTCAGCGCGCGGGTCTCGAGAATCGTGTCGTCACTCATCCAGCACACGAGTCTAGGGCGCTCCGCAGCGCGTTTCAGGCGCGGCTGATCAGGGAAAGCCCGCGCTCTCAGGCACGGATGCGCATCGACAGATCGACAGCCCGCACATCCTTGGTCAGTGCACCCACCGAGATGCGGTCGACCCCGGTGGCAGCAATCTCGCGGATGCTGCGCAGGTCGACCCCACCGGACACCTCCAGCACCGCGCGGCCGGCATTGAGTGCCACCGCGCGGCGCATGTCGCCCAGGCTGAAATCGTCCAACATGATGTGCTGCGCCCCAGCGGCCAGCGCGGTCTCGAATTCGTTCAGGTTCTCGACCTCGATCTGGACCATCACTCCGGCATCCAGCGCGGCCGCTGCCTGCAGCGCAGCCGCGATGCCGCCGGCTGCGGCGATGTGGTTTTCCTTGATCAGGATGCCGTCCCACAGCGCCAGCCGCTGGTTCTGGCCGCCGCCGATCCGCACCGCGTACTTCTGCGCCTGCCGCAGCCCCGGCAGCGTCTTGCGGGTGTCCAGCACCGCGCAGCCTGTGGGATTCGGCGACAGGCCCGCGATGGCATCGACATGGGCGCGGGTGACGGTGGCCACCGCGGAAAGCATTTGCAGAAAGTTGAGCGCGGGGCGTTCGGCGCTCAGCAGTGCGCGGGCATCGGCGTCGATGCGGCAGACCTCGGTGCCCGGCTCGACCGCGGCGCCTTCTGCCACCTGCCACTGCACCGAAGCTTCGGCATCCAGCACCTTGACGCAGGCCTCGAACCACGGCTGACCGCAGATCACCGCGGCTTGCTTGGCGGTGACCCGCCCCTGCACCCGGCGACCGGCCGGCACCAGCATCGCCGTCCAGTCGCCACGGCCGATGTCTTCCGCCAGGGCATCGCGCACGTTGCGGGCGAGGGCGGCTTCCAGGGTTTCGTTGCTGTCGAAGTTCATCACAGCCGCTGGGTCAGTGACTGAACAGGAAGTTCATCACATCCCCGTCCTTGACCACGTATTCCTTGCCCTCGGCGCGCATCTTGCCCGCGTCCTTCGCACCCTGCTCGCCCTTGTGCGCGACGAACTCGTCGAAGGCGATGGTCTGGGCGCGGATGAAGCCTTTTTCGAAGTCGGTGTGGATCACCCCGGCGGCCTGCGGTGCGGTGTCACCGATGTGGATCGTCCAGGCCCGCACCTCCTTCTCGCCTGCGGTGAAGTAGGTCTGCAAGCCCAGCAGTGAGAACGCTGCGCGGATCAGCCGCGCCAGGCCGGGCTCGTCCTGCCCCATCTCGGCCAGGAACAGCGCGCGATCATCGTCTTCCATGTCGGCCAGCTCGGCTTCGGTCTTGGCGCAGATCGCCACCACCGGCGCGCCCTGCTGCGCCGCGAAGTCACGCAGCCGGTCCAGATACGGGTTGTTCTCGAAACCGTCTTCAGCCACATTGCCGACAAACATCGCCGGCTTGGCGGTGATCAGGCAAAGGGGCCGCAAGATCGTCAGTTCTTCCTTGGTCCAGTCGATGCTGCGCACCGGTTGCGCCTGGTCAAGCGCAGCCTGGCACTTCTCCAGCACTTTGACGAGCGCCGCCGCTTCCTTGTCGTTGCCCGAGCGCGCGGCCTTGACCTGCCGGTGCAGGGTCTTCTCGACCGTCGACAGGTCGGCCAGGCACAACTCGGTCTGGATGATCTGGATGTCGGACACCGGGTCGACCTTGCCGGCCACATGCACCACGTTGTCGTCGTCGAAGCAGCGCACCACGTTGACGATCGCGTCCGTCTCCCGGATGTGGCTCAGGAACCGGTTGCCGAGACCCTCCCCCTTGCTGGCGCCGGCCACCAGGCCCGCGATGTCGACGAACTCGACGATCGCCGGCACCACCCGCTCCGGCGCAACGATTGCCGCCAGTTGCGTCAGCCGCGGGTCGGGCAACTCGACCACGCCGACATTGGGCTCGATCGTGCAGAACGGGTAGTTCTCGGCCGCGATGCCGGCCTTGGTCAGCGCGTTGAAAAGGGTCGACTTGCCGACATTGGGCAAGCCGACGATGCCGCATTTGAGGCTCATGGAAAGGCGTCCGGTGGATGCTGGTGAACGGTGGCGCAGTGCAGTGTCTGAGCAGAGGCGAAGCCGCTGCAAAGCTGGCGTGCGACGGGCGTCGAGTTTAAGGTTCCGGCTTCAGTCGAATGCGAAGCGCCCCGACACCGCCTGCCCCACCCGCAGCACCCGGTCGACACCTTCGACCACCACCGCATTCATGCCGAAGGTGATGCCGCCGTCCATGCGCGGGTCGGACCTGAAACGCGCCATCGTGGCGCCCGGCTCGGTGCCCACGCTGGCGTCGTCGGGGTCTACATCGGGCACGCTGCATCGAACGCAGGGCTTGACCAGCCGCAGCACCACCGGGCCTTCGTCGGTCTCAAAGCGCAAGGTGCTCAAGGCGTCTTCGTCGAAGGGGTGCAGACCGTCCAGCACCAGGTTCGGGCGAAAGCGCTGCATCGCGACAGCGCTGCCACCAACGGCCTCGATGCGGGCGTTCAGGTCGGCGAGCGACGCGGTGTTGCACACCAAAAGCGGGTAGCCGTCGGCGAAGGCGGTGCCGGCTGCCAGCTCGCCCACCCAGCGCGGGTCCGACGGGCGCTGTTGATCGGGGTCGAAGCGCACCAGCCTGGTACCGGGCAAGCCCAGGCAATCGCTGAACCACTGCGCCGCCAGGTCGCCCATGTCGAAGGCTTTGACGATGTCGCGCCAGACCTGCACGCGGGTCGGCGCCTCGGCGGTGTCCAGT
>JBBSPW010000056.1:0-19684 GCA_038258365.1 Burkholderiales bacterium
CCCTCGTCGACCACGGCGAACAAGCTGCGCGACGAGACATCGAGCCGGCTGAAGGTGCGGCGCAGCAGCCCCGTGGTTTCGCGCACCAGCCAGTGCGCGGCATGGCGCTGCAGCACGCTGTCCATTGCCAGCACCGCTTGGGCATCGCCGCGGGTCTGGATAAGCCAGCAACCGATATCCAGCTCGTTCGTGCGCATCGACAGGATCGCGTCCTGCAATTCACGCGCCATCGAAAGCGGATACCAGTCGGCGGCAGCCGCTTCGACGGCGTCGATGTCGGCGGGCTGGGCACCGGTCGGTGCCTGCACGGTGAAGGTGGCCACACGGCGCACGCGGTCGATTATCACCGTCACATGCCGGTAGCGCAGCGCGTCGGCTTCGACGCTGCGGTGCAGCGGGGTCAGCATCACGCCCTTGCCATCGGCAGGCCGATCGCTGCCCGCAGCGAGTGCCTGCGCCCGCTCCTGCACCGCCTGTGCAAAGGCGGTCGGCTTGGCGACCTCGTCGACCAGCCGCCAGTCGACGGCCTTCTGTCCGCGCACGCCTTCTACGCTGGTGCAAAACACATCGGCCAGATCGTGCCGCACACGCCGTTTGTCGGTCAGCCGGGTCAGGCCGCCGGTGCCGGGCAGCACCGCAAGCAATGGCACCTCGGGCAGGCTGACGGAGCTGGACCGGTCGTCGATCAGCAACAGGTGGTCGCAGGCCAAAGCCAGCTCGTACCCGCCACCGGCGCAGGCGCCGTTGATCGCGGCCAAGAACTTCAAGCCACTGTGCGCCGACGCATCTTCGAAACCGTTGCGGGTCTCGTTCGTGAACTTGCAGAAATTGACCTTCCAGGCATGGCTGCTGACGCCCAGCATGAAGATGTTGGCGCCCGAGCAGAACACCTTGTCCCTGGCGCTGGTGATGACCACGGTGCGCACCTCCGGGTGCTCGAAGCGGATGCGGTCGATCGCATCGGCCAGCTCGATGTCCACCCCGAGGTCGTAGCTGTTGAGCTTGAGCTTGTAGCCCGGGCGCAAGCCGGCGTTTTCGTCGAAGTCAGCAGCCACCGTGGCGACCGAGCCCTCGAAGCTCAGTTTCCAGTGGCGATAGTGGGTTGGGTGGGTCTGGTAGTCGACCGCAGCGGTGGAATTGGGAGACATGACTGGAATAATATTGCTTGATTTGGAATGGAGTCAAGCACTTTGCTTCATGTTTCAGCGGCTGCAGGCAGAGGATGCAGCGCCTGGCGCGCCAGTGCCAACAACTTTCCGTAGGTGACATCCAGGGGCTGCGCACTGGTGTCGAGCCGGTAATCGGCCTTGGAGTAGAAGGCCGCACGGCCGGCCAGGATGCGCTTCAGATCTTCCATGGCCTCGCTGCTGGCCGCCATCGGCCGCATGTCGCCCTGCGCGGCCACGCGCCGCAGGTGGTCGTCTGGCGTCGCCTGCAGCCAGATCGTGGTGCAGTGGCTCAGCAGTTGGCTGAAGGTGGCCACGTCGCTGACGATGCCGCCGGGGGTCGCAATCACCGCCTCGGGATAGATCCGGATCGCCTCGTCGAGCGCTCGCCGCTCGTAGCGCCGGTAGGCACTCTGGCCATACAGCGCTTGGATCTCCCCAATGCCACAACCGGCGAACTGCTCGATCTGGCGGCTCAATTCCACGAACGGGAACTCAAGCTCGTCGGCCAGCAGTTGTCCGAGCGTGCTTTTTCCAGCGCCCCGCAAACCCACCAATGCGATGCGCGCGTTGCCCTTGCTGTGGCCTGCGCCAGAGCCGTCCCCGCTGCCCAACAGCTGCCCGATGGCCACCCGCACGCGCTGCAGAGTGGCTTCGTCGCGGCTTTCCAGCAGTTCCCGGATCAGCAGCCATTCCGTCGAGGAGGCAGTCACATCCCCCAACAGTTCCGACAAGCTGCAGTGCAGCGCCTGCGCCACCTGCAACAGCACCAGGATCGACGCGTTGCCGACGCCGTACTCCAGATTGGCCAGATGACGTTCCGACACATCGGTCGCTGCAGCCAGCGCTTTGCGGGTCAGGCCCCTGCGTGCCCGCAAGGCGCGAAGGCGGTGCCCCAAGGCCAGCAGAAACGGGTTCTTTTGCTCGTCGTTTGTCATCGGAGAACGCCCGTCTGAAGTCGGGACTAACCCGAGACCGGGCAACAGTGTGCTTGACATGCTTTCGGGTGCTGCCTAGAGTTTCCAGGTCGCACAATAGTGCATTCCTCGAACCCGTTCAAGCGGTTCGGTCCCGCGCATGAAATCCACTGGCGACCACCGAGCCACTGCGGACCGCGCCACCCACCCGACTGCCGAACCGGGTGAGCGGTTCAACCTTGCGCAGCACCTGCTGGACATCAACGCCGATCGCAGCGGGCGCGTGGCCTTCATCGACGACCGCGGCGCGATGACCTACGGCGAGCTGTCGACCGCGGTGCGCGTCATGGCCGGCGCATTGCGCAAGCTCGGAATAAAGCGCGAAGAACGGCTGCTGCTGCTGATGCACGACTGCAACCACTGGCCGGTGGCGTTTTTGGGCGCGGTCCACGCCGGCATCGTGCCGGTTGCGGTCAACACCTTGCTGAATGCGGACGACTACGCCTACATGCTGGAGCATTCGCGAGCGCAGGCGGCGCTGGTGTCCGGCGCGCTGTTGCCGGCGTTGAAGGCGGCGATGGCCAAGTCCGACCACGAGATCGGCACCGTGGTGGTCTCGCATGCCGGGGCGCCATTGCAGGATCGTGAGTGCGATTTCGACGCCTTCATCGCAACCGCAGAGCCGCAGCCGCGGTGCGCAGCCACCGGTGCCGACGACCCCGGCTTCTGGCTCTATTCCTCAGGCTCCACCGGTCGACCCAAGGGCACCGTGCATTCGCAAGCCAACGCCTGGTGGACCGCAGAGCTCTATGGCAAGGCGGTGCTGCAGCTGCGCGAAGACGACCTGTGCTTCTCGGCCGCCAAGCTGTTCTTCGCCTACGGCCTGGGCAATGCACTGACCTTTCCGCTCAGCGTCGGCGCCACCACCTTGCTGATGGCCGAGCGGCCCACGCCCGAAGCCGTGTTCAAGCGTTGGCAAGGCGCCATCGACACGCTCGGGGGCCGCAAGCCGACCGTGTTCTACGGCGCACCGACCGGCTTCGCCGGCATGCTCGCGCACCCGCAGTTGCCGGCGCGCGACAGCACGGCATTGCGGCTGGTGTCGTCTGCCGGCGAAGCGCTGCCGGCCGATCTGGGCGAACGATTCAAGGCGCATTTCGGCGTCGACATCGTCGACGGCATCGGCAGCACCGAGATGCTGCACATCTTTCTCTCCAACCGACCCGAACGCGTGCGCTATGGCAGCACCGGCTGGCCGGTGCCGGGCTACCAGATCGAACTGCGCGCGGAAGGCGGCGGCGAGGTGCCGGAAGGCGAGCCTGGCGACCTCTACATCAGCGGGCCTTCTGCGGCGATGATGTACTGGGGCAACCGCAGCAAGACGCGCGACACCTTTCAGGGCGGCTGGACCAAGGCCGGCGACAAATACGTTCGCAACGCCGATGGCAGCTACACCTACAGCGGCCGCAGCGACGACATGCTGAAAGTCAGCGGTGTCTATGTCAGCCCCTTCGAGGTCGAAGCCACCCTGGTGCAGCACCCCGCGGTACTGGAAGCCGCCGTGATCGGCGTGGCCGATGCCGACGGACTGACCAAGAGCCGCGCCTATGTGGTGCTGAAGCCGGGTGCTGCCGCTGACGAAGCGGAGTTGAAAGCCTTCGTCAAGGACAAGCTGGCGCCGTACAAGTACCCGCGGCAGATCCAGTTCCTGAGCGAGTTGCCGAAGACCGCTACCGGCAAGATCCAGCGCTTCAAGCTGCGCGAGCAGGCGGCTGGGCCGTGACCATCGGCTTCGTCGACATCGATTGGTGCGGCAAGCCGGTGCGCATCGAACACGAATGGCTGGGGCCGCGCGACGGCGCCGGGCTGCTGACCGTGTTTCTGCACGAAGGGCTCGGCTCGGTGTCGATGTGGCGCGACTTTCCGGCGCGACTCTGCAGCGCGTTGAACTGCCGCGGCCTGGTGTTCTCGCGCCCCGGCTACGGCAAGTCCACCCCGCGCGCCGACCGTGAAACCTGGCACATGGACTTCATGCACCGCCAGGCCTTCGACGTGCTGCCAGCGCTGCTGCAAGCGCTGGATGTGGACACCGCCACCGCGCCCCCGCTGCTGTTCGGCCACAGCGACGGCGGCTCGATCGCCTTGCTGCATGCGGCGCGCTTTCCCGATCGCATTTCGGGCTTGATCGTGATGGCACCGCACATCAAGGTCGAGGACCTGTCGATCAGAAGCATCGAAGCCGCGCGGATTGCCTATCTCGAAACCGATCTGAAGCAGCGGCTGGCCAAACACCACGACGACCCTGATTCCGCCTTCTGGGGCTGGAACCGCATCTGGCTGAATCCTGCGTTCAGGGCCTGGACCATCGAGCGCGAGATCGCCACCATCACCGCACCGTTGCTGGCGATTCAGGGTCTGGACGATGTGTACGGCACCCTGGAGCAGATTCGCGGCATTGCAGGGCAGGTGCCGCACACCGAGTTGCTGGAGCTGCCCGGCTGCGGCCACTCGCCGCACCGCGACCAACCCGATGCGATCATCGCGGCCGCGCGGTCGTTCGCCCGCAAGCACAACCTCACCAGAACCACCCCAACCGGAGACCACCGATGATCCCCTTCCGACTTGCTGCTGTTGCGTCCGCGCTCACCACGGCCTTTGCAGCCGCCCTGCTGGCCAGCGCGCCGGCTGCCGCCCAACCCGCAGGCAAGCTCAAGGTGGGATTGATGCTGCCCGCCAGCGGCACTTACGCAGCGCTCGGCACCGCCATCGAAAACGGCTTTCAGCTTTACGTGGCCGAAAACGGCGGCAAGCTCGGCGGGCGCGAGATCGAATATGTGCGGGTCGACGACGAATCGGACCCGTCCAAGGCCACCGACAACATCAACAAGCTCATCAAGCGCGACAACGTCGACGTGGTGGTGGGCACGGTGCATTCGGGCGTGGCGATGGCGATGGCCAAGGTGGCCAAGGACACCAACACGCTCCTGATCGTGCCCAATGCCGGCGCGGGCGCGGTGACCGGGCCGATGTGCGGCAACAACATCTACCGCAGCTCGTTCAGCAACTGGCAGCCCGGCTATGCGATGGGTGAGGCGATGGCCAAGAAGGGCATCAAGAAGGCGGTCACCATCACCTGGAAGTACGCGGCGGGCGACGAGTCGGTGGCCGGCTTCAAGGAAGCCTTCGAGAAAGGCGGCGGCACGGTCGTGAAGGAAATGGGGGTGCCGTTTCCCAACGTGGAATTTCAAGCGCTCCTGACCGAGATCGCATCGATCAAGCCCGATGCCGTCTACACCTTCTTCGCCGGCGGTGGCGCGGTCAAGTTCGTCAAGGACTATGCCGCTGCGGGGTTGAAGGGCTCGATCCCGCTGTACGGCGCGGGCTTCCTGACCGATGGCACATTGGAAGCGCAGGGCGCGGCAGCCGACGGCATCATCACCGCCATGCATTACGCCGACGGCCTGAACACGCCGAAGGACAACGCCTTCCGCCTCGCCTATGCCAAGGCCTACAAGCTGCAGCCCGATGTCTATGCGGTGCAGGGCTACGACGCCGCGCAGATCCTGGGCAAGGGCTTGGCCGCGACCAAGGGCGATGTGTCGAACAAGGCCGCCTTCGCTGCGGCGGTGCAGAAGGCCAAGATCGACAGCCCGCGTGGCCCCTTCACCTTGTCGAAATCCAACAACCCGGTGCAGGACTTCTATCTGCGGCAGGTGTCGAACAAGGAAAACAAGGTGATCGGCATGGCCAGCAAAGGCCTGGCGGACCCAGGCCGCGGCTGCAGGTAGAAAAGTTCGGCTGAGTGGACCTCGCCACCTTCCTGATTCAGTGCCTGAACAGCCTGCAGTACGGCCTGCTGCTGTTCCTGGTGGCGTCGGGGTTGACCTTGATCTTCGGGATCATGGGTGTCATCAACCTGGCGCATGGCAGCTTCTACATGATCGGCGCGTACATGGCCTATGCGTTGGCGCCGCTGGTGGCGGGCGCGTTCGGCGGCGGCTTCTTCTCGACCCTGCTGCTGGGGGTGGTGCTGGCGGTGGTCCTCGGCTATGCGCTCGAGTGGGCCTTTTTCAGCTTCTTGTATGAACGGGACCACCTGCAGCAGGTGTTGATGACCTATGGGCTGATCCTGGTGTTCGAAGAGTTGCGCAGCATCATCGTCGGCGACGATGTGCATGGCGTTCCGCCACCGGCGATGTTGGCCGGAAGTCTGCCGCTGGGTGAGGTGATGACCTACCCGGTCTATCGGCTCTTCATCTCGGCGGTGTGCCTGTTGCTGGCACTCGGCATGTACCTGGTGTTCACCCGCACGCGGCTCGGCATGATGATCCGCGCCGGTGCCAGCAACCGCGAGATGGTGCAAAGCCTGGGCATCGACATCCAGTTTCTCTACCGCGTGGTGTTCGCCGCTGGCGTGGCGCTGGCGGTGCTGGCCGGCATGGTGGCGGCGCCGGTGTCGTCGGTTTATCCGGGGATGGGCAACAGCGTGCTGATCATCTGCTTCGTGGTGGTGGTGATCGGCGGCATCGGCTCTGTCCGTGGCGCGCTGGCGGCATCGCTCTTGATCGGCGTGGTCGACACCTTCGGCAAGGTGCTGCTGCCCGAAGCTGCCGGGGTGCTGGTCTATGTGCTGATGGCGCTGATCCTCTTGTGGCGGCCCGACGGTTTGTTCAAGGCCGCATGAGGCTGACCGCTTCGGCGATCTGGACGCTGGCTGCGTTCGCCGCATTGGTGTGCTACCCACTGGTGGCTGGCGACTACGGGATCGACTTCGTCACCAAGATCATGGTCTACGCCATCCTGGCGCTGAGCCTGGAGCTGCTGGTGGGCACGACCGGGCTCGTTTGCTTCGGGCAGGCAGCGTTCTTTGGCATCGGCGCCTATGCCGCGGTGTTGTTGTCGCCGCAGGACGGCTCGCCTTCGATTCTTTGGCTGCTGCCGGCCTGCATGGGGCTGGCGGGGCTGTACGCATTGTTCGTCGGCGCGCTGTCGCTGCGCACCAAGGGCGTCTACTTCATCATGGTCACGCTGGCCTTTGCGCAGATGGCGTACTTCGTGATCCACGACACCCGGCTCGGCGGCGGCACCGACGGCATCTATCTCTACACGATGCCTTCGGTGGCGGGCTTGGAGATCAGCGGCGCGCTGCCGCTCTACGGCCTGACGCTGACCTGCCTGACGCTGACCTTCGCCGGCCTGGCGCAACTGCTGCGCTCGCGCTTCGGCCATGCGCTGGCCGGCATCCGCGTCAACGAGCAGCGCATGCGCGCCACCGGTTTTTCGACCTATCCGTACAAGCTGGCGGCGTTCGTGATCTCGGGTGCGATCGCCGGGTTGGCGGGATTCCTGTTCGCGATCAAGGACGGCTATGTCAACCCCGAAATGCTGTCCTGGCACCTGTCGGGCGCCGTGCTGATCATGATCATCCTGGGTGGGCTCGGCCACTTGCGCGGTGCGGTGATCGGCGCCTTTGCCTTCGCCCTGCTGCAGGAGTTTTACAAGTCGGAGGCGATCTTCGGCGAGTTCTCGCGCCACTGGAATCTCGGGTTGGGGCTGACGATCATCGCCAGCGTGGCGCTGTTGCCGCATGGGTTGTCCGGCATTCCGCTGCGGCTGCGCAGGAAAGCACCCCGATCGACCCCGGTCCCGGCAGTGGGTGAAGACCTTGCCTGAGTCTGAACCGGTGCTGCTGCGCGCCGCCGGCATCAGCCGCCGCTTCGGTGGCCTGGTCGCCGTCGACGCGGTCTCGATCGAACTGCAGCGCGACGCGCTGCATGCGGTGATCGGCACCAACGGGGCGGGCAAATCCACGCTCGTCAACATCCTCTCCGGCGAGTTGCCGGCATCCTCAGGGCGCATCGAGATGGGCGGCACGGACATCAGCCGATGGTCGCAACCGCGCCGTGCGCGCGCCGGGCTCGGCCGCAGCTACCAGCGCAACACCGTCTACCCGAGCTTCACGGTGCTGGAGAACTGCCGCCTGGCTGCGCAGGCCGCGGTGCAAAGGCCCTGGCATTGGTGGCAGGCGGCGCAGGGCTGCCGCGCCAGCACCGATGCAGCGCGGGCAGCAGCCGACCGCAGCGGCCTGTCGGACCTGCTGAACCGCCCCGCCGGCCTGCTGTCGCATGGACAAAAGCGCCAGCTTGAAATCGCGATGTGCCTGGCCACCGCACCACAGGTGCTGCTGCTGGACGAACCGTTGGCAGGCATGGGCGCCGAAGAAACCGAGCGCATGCTGGCCCTGCTGTCGGAGTTGAAAGCGGGCCACGCGATCCTGCTGGTCGAGCACGACATGGACGCGGTCTTCCGAGTCGCCGACCGCATCACGGTGATGGTCAACGGCGCAGTGATCGCCTGCGACACGCCCGATGCGGTGCGCAACGATGCCAACGTGCAGGCTGCATATCTGGGTCATTCTCCGTGCCATGACTGAAGTGGCAGCAGCCGACCTGATCGTCGAAGCGCAGGGCGTCCACGCCTGGTACGGCTCCAGCCATGTGTTGCATGGCATCGACCTGCAGATCGGCCGTGGCCAATCCGTCGGCCTGCTGGGCCGCAACGGCATGGGCAAGAGCACGCTGATTCGCAGTTTGCTGGGTCATGTGCGGCAGCGCCAAGGCTCGATTCGGCTCTTCGGCCGCGACGCCTCGCAAGCGCGACCGCACCAGGTCGCGCGCATGGGCGTGGCCTACGTGCCCGAGGGCCGCGGCGTGTTTCCGAACCTGAGCGTGCGCGAGAACCTGGTGATGGCCGCCACCCCGCCCGCCGATGCCCGTTCAGCCTGGCCCTACGAGCGCGTGATGCAGACCTTTCCGCGCCTGGCCGAACGCCAGCGCCACCTGGGCAGCCAGCTCTCGGGCGGCGAGCAACAGATGCTGGCAATTGGCAGGGCGCTGATGACGCACCCGCAGCTGATCATCCTGGACGAAGCCACCGAAGGTCTGGCGCCATTGATCGTGGCCGAGATCTGGCGCGTGGTGGCGGCCATCAAAGGCGAAGGCATCGCAACCCTGATCGTCGACCGTGACTACCGCCGCGTGTTGTCGCACTGCGATCAAGCGCTGGTGCTGCAGAAGGGGCTGGTGGCGCTGCGGGGCGAAGCCACGCAATTGGCGATGAGCCCCGACCTGGCCGCTCTGCTGGGTGTCTGACCCGGTGCGGGTCGGACGCCGAAGGCTTGCAGCTCGATGGAAAAAAAGGCCGGTGGCCCTCACTGCCAGGGCAACAGCAAGAGGCCCAGGCCGATCGTGGTTTGCGAATGGTTGTAGTCCACCAGGGACTCGCCGCGACCACTGGTGACCTGCAGATAGCCGCGCAGCGCGCCCGACAGCGGAAAGGCCCAATCCAGTTGCATGAACCCGCGGCCGCTCCGCGGGTTGATGCGCCCCAGCGCAGACCACACGTTGCCACTGCGCTGGTAGGCCACGCGCAGGTCGCCCCAGCCCAGGTTCTTGACGATGTCGGGGTTGTCGTCGCCCGACGCGCTTTCAGGAATGCGAAACCACGGCCGTGCCAGCACCGACCAGTTGCCGCGCTCGAAACCGAATTGCGTGGTGACCCGGTTCCAGCTGCGCGACAGCGGCAGCGGTCTGCCGTTGGACTGGTGCACCAAGCCGATGTTCAAGAGCCGCCAGCGCCATCCCACCAGATCGGTGTCGATGGCGAAGCTCAGAATCGCTTCGGGCTCGTAGTCGTTCTCGCGCACCGGTGACGAGCCGCTGCCGTTGTAGATCTGCCAGTTGGACTGCTGCGTATAGGCCATCCACAAGTCGCTGCCGGGGCCGAAGATGTTCTCGACCGCCTTGGTCTTGACGCTGAACTGGAACTTGGCCTCGAAGGGCTGGATCGGCAGCCGCTCGCTTTGCTCGTGCTCGGGCGCCGGGCTGAAGGGGCGGGTGTTGATGCCGCTGGACCATCGCACCGGCAGCACGTAGTTCGTCTGGTGCGGCAGCAGCTTGAAGGTGCCGCGCTGGTCGGCCGGGGTCAGCTCCCACACGGTAGACAACGTCAGGCTCTCGGCCAGCCGCTCTTCGGTGGTGGACAAGCGCGCTGCGGCGGCCGCCTGCTCGGCACTGGCAGCCGCCGCCGGGCTGGTGATGGTGGCCTTGCTGTCGGATGGCCTTGGCGCGCGCCCTGCGTTGCGGTCATAGCAGAACAGGCGGTCGACATCGACATCGATGCGGTTGCAGTCGGCTGGCGACAACGCCTCGGAGCCAGCGCCTGCCGATTGAGCGAAGGTTGGCCATGCCAGGGTGGCCAGGCTCGTTGCGATGAGGGCAACGCGCAAGGCGAACGGAGGTCGAACGGTTGTCAAAGGAAACTCCGGCTGCGACCGGCCTCTGGACATCGGGCCGGTCGGGCCGAAGCTTCGCACGACCACCCGTGACTCAACACGACCGGGGCCACACCCCGGCCGTGCAGTCAATGCACGATGCGCGCGAACGAGAACTCGCCGTTCTCCACATCCACCGGGATCACCGACTTCGGTCCGAACCGGCCCTGCAGGATCAGCTTGCTGACCGGGTTCTCGATGCGCTGCTGAATCGCCCGCTTCAACGGCCGCGCGCCGAACGCCGGGTCGAAGCCGACCTTGGCCAACTCTGCCAACGCCGCCGGTGAGACATCCAACTTCATCTCCAGCTTGTCGAGCCGCTTGGCCAGTTGGGCCAGCTGGATCGAGGCGATGCTCAGGATGTGCTTCGCGTCCAGACCGTGGAACACCACCGTCTCGTCGATGCGGTTCAAGAACTCCGGCCTGAAGTGCTGCTTGACCTCGGCCCAGACCGCTTCGTGGATGTCTTCAGACGGCTGTCCCGCCATCTGCATGATCAGGTGCGAGCCCAGGTTGCTGGTCATCACGATCACGGTGTTCTTGAAGTCCACCGTGCGACCCTGCCCGTCGGTCAGGCGGCCGTCGTCCAGCACCTGCAGCAGCACGTTGAACACATCGGGGTGGGCCTTTTCCACCTCGTCCAGCAACAGCACGCTGTAGGGCTTGCGGCGCACCGCTTCGGTCAGCGCGCCGCCTTCGTCGTAACCCACATAGCCGGGCGGGGCGCCGATCAAGCGGCTGACGCTGTGCTTTTCCATGTACTCCGACATGTCGACGCGGATCATGTGGTCTTCGCTGTCGAACAGGAAGCCCGCCAGCGCCTTGCACAGCTCGGTCTTGCCAACGCCGGTCGGGCCCAGGAACAGGAAGCTGCCCAGGGGCCGGTTGGGGTCGGACAGCCCTGCCCTGCTCCGGCGGATCGCATCGGCCACCGCGGTGATCGCTTCGTCCTGCCCCACCACGCGCTCGTGCAGCTTGGCTTCCATCTGCAGCAGCTTGTCGCGCTCGCCCTGCATCAGCTTGGCCACCGGAATGCCGGTGGCACGCGCCACCACCTCGGCGATCTCTTCGGCGCCGACCATCGTGCGCAGCAGTTGCGGGCGGCCGGCGTCCTTCTTGTCGATCTCGCGGGTCTGCGCTTCCTTCAGCTGCTTTTCCACCTGCGGCAAGCGGCCGTACTGCAACTCTGCGACCTTGTCGAAGTCGCCCTTGCGGGTCAGCTCGTCGATCTGCATGCGCAACTTGTCGCGCTCGGCCAGCAGTTCTTCACTGCCCTGCGCAGCAGCCTTTTCGTTCTTCCAGACCTCGTCCAGGTCTTCGTACTCACGCTGCAGCTTGGCCATCTCTTCTTCGATCAGGTCGAAGCGCTTGACCGAGGCTTCGTCCTTCTCGCGGCGCACCGCTTCGCGTTCGATCTTCAGCTGGATCAGCCGCCGGTCCAGGCGGTCCATCGCTTCGGGTTTGCTGTCGAGCTCGATCTTGACCTTGGCCGCGGCTTCGTCGATCAGGTCGATGGCCTTGTCGGGCAAAAAGCGGTCGGTGATGTAGCGGTGGCTCAACTCGGCTGCAGCCACGATCGCCGGGTCGGTGATCTCGACGCCGTGGTGCACCTCGTACTTCTCTTGCAGGCCACGCAGGATCGCTACGGTCGCCTCGACGCTGGGCTCGTCCACCAGCACCTTTTGGAAGCGCCGCTCCAGTGCCGCATCTTTCTCCACGTACTTGCGGTATTCGGCCAGCGTGGTGGCGCCGATGCAGTGCAGTTCGCCGCGCGCCAGTGCGGGCTTCAACATGTTGCCGGCGTCGATCGCGCCTTCGGCCTTGCCGGCGCCGACCATCGTGTGCAGCTCGTCGATGAACAGGATGATGCGGCCCTCGTCGGCCGAGACTTCCTTCAGCACCGCTTTCAAGCGCTCTTCGAACTCACCACGGTACTTGGCACCGGCCAGCAGGCCCGCCATGTCCAGCACCAGCACGCGCTTGCCCTTCAGACTCTCGGGCACCTCGCCATTGACGATGCGCTGCGCCAGACCTTCGACGATCGCGGTCTTGCCCACGCCCGGCTCGCCGATCAGCACCGGGTTGTTCTTGCTGCGGCGCTGCAGCACCTGGATCGCACGCCGGATTTCGTCGTCGCGGCCGATCACCGGGTCGAGCTTGCCCTGGCGGGCACGCTCGGTCAGGTCCAGCGTGTACTTCTTCAATGCTTCGCGCTGGCCTTCTGCCTCGGCCGAGTCGACATGCTGACCCCCGCGCACCGCGGTCACCGCGGCTTCGAGCGCCTTGCGGTTGAGCCCGTGACCGCGCACGATGCCGCCCAGGTCGGTCTTGGCATCGGCCAATGCCAGCAGAAACATCTCGCTGGCGATGAACTGGTCGCCGCGCTTCGTGGCTTCCTTGTCGGCCGTTTGCAGCAGTTGCAGCAGGTCACGACCCGGCTGGACCATTTGCCCGCTGCCTTGAACCTGAGACAGGTTGCGAATCGCCGTTTCCATCGCGGTGGACAGCGCTGCGGTGTTGGCGCCCGCGCGGTCCAGCAGTGCTTTCGGCCCGTCAGGCTGGGCCAGCATGGCGGCCAACAGATGGGCTGGCTCGATGTACGGGTTGTCGCGCGCGACGGCAGCGCTTTGGGCATCGCCCAGCGCCTGCTGCAACGCGGTGGTGAGTTTGTCGGCTCGCATCGGTGTCTCCTCGGGGCAATCCGATACAGATGCGGGTCAGGGAGCGTGAATCAAGATGCTGCTGAGGCCGATGCAGCCGGTGCGGCCGGATCAATTCGAAAGTTTGACCAGATGGTCGGTGGTTGCGCCGGACACCACCAGCCGGTCCACCGCCGTGTCCATCGTGACGAAGCGACCCCCATGCTTGACTGCCAGCGCCAGAAGATAGATATCGGTGAGCTGCCGGTGTCCATGCAGCCGCCTGGAGTCGACGACGCCGGCATCGCACAGACTGATGTCGTCGGCCCAGAAGATGTGCTCAGGTGCAGCGAAGGTGCGGCTGAACATCTGCAGCAGCAGGGGCAATGACCGTCGCGACGGGTAGACCGGCTGCGACATGATGCGCAACGCGCCGTTCTGCGTCAGCGGGCAGCTGGACCAGCCCGCTGCTGCATGGTCTTGGAACCAGGCCGAAGCAATGTCGTGGTGCACATGGTCTGCGTCATGCAGGGCAATCAGCACGTTGACATCCAGCAGCGCCCGCATCGACTTCGGCCGGCTGGCGATCAGACGCCTTCCTCATCGCGCAGGCGCTTGACCAGTTCGTTGGTGACGATGACGCCGCGTTTGGGCAACGGGTCGATGCCGTATTTGGCGAGCGGGCTCTCGACCCGTGCTGGCCAAGGCTGTTCTCCACCGTCCACCGGAGGCCCACGCACCAGCGCGCTACGTGCCCAACTGCTGATAACAGCGCCGATCGGACGCTTCTGCAGGCGTGCGACTTCTCTCGCGGCTTGCAGCACGTCGTCTTCGATGTCCAAGGTGGTGCGCATAGTGGCTTCCTCGGCCATCATCGCCAAAGCCGAAATCATCGCACATCAAACATCAAACATCAAACATCAAACATCAGCAAACAGCGATCAACCATCAGCCACTCTTGCGGCAATGACTCACAAGGCGGGGCCCAGGCGCCGGTAGTGGCCGCCCTGGTAGAGCAGCGGCTTCAGCGGCTGTTCGCTGCAAGCCAACACGCGGCCGAAATAGAGGTGATGGTCGCCCACCACCTGCTGGGACGCGTTCTCGCACTCGAAGATGGCCGAGCAACCCGGCAGCATCGGAGCACCGCCGACGCCAGATGCCCACTCCAACCCCGCAAACTTGTCGCCGACCCGCGATGCGAAACGGCGCGAAACCTCTAGCTGGCCTTCGGCCAGCACATTGACCACGAAGTGCGACGCGGCGGCAAACGCGGCCACGCTCGCGCTGCTTTCGCGCAGCGACCACAGCACCAACGGCGGGTCCAGCGACAGCGCATTGAAGGAATTGACCGTCAGGCCCACCGGCCGGCCACGCTCATCCAGGCAACTGACGATCGTCACACCGGTGGTGAAGCGGCCGAGTGCACGGCGCAGCAGCGCCAACTCGACCGGCGCAGTCGAAGACCCGGCTGAACGAGCCGGCTCGGTCGCCGCGCCAGCGGGCACCGAGCCAGCGGGCACCGAGCCAGCGGACTCGGTGGTGGCGCCAGCCTGCACGTGCGCGCGGCGCGGGTGCGTCGGCAGCTCAGCCATTGCCTTCCCGGATACCCCAGCGAGCCAACGCGGCGTCATCCGCCACGCGGGCATCGACCCATTGCGCGCCTGCGGCAGTGGTTTCCTTCTTCCAGAACGGCGCTTGGGTCTTCAAATAATCCATCAAGAATTCACACGCTTGGAATGCCTGCCCGCGATGTGCCGAACTGACCGTCACCATCACGATCTGATCCAGCGGTTGCAGTTCGCCGATTCGGTGCACCACCCACGCGGCGCGGATGTCGAAGCGCTGGTGGGCTTGGTCGATCATCGACTCGATCGAAGCTTCGGTCATGCCGGGGTAGTGTTCGAGTTCCAGCGCGCTCACCGATGTGGAAGGTCCAGTGCGGTCGCGAACCGTGCCGATGAACGACACCACAGCGCCCACCCCGCCATCGCCGGCGCGCAAAGCGGCCACTTCCGCGCTCAGGTCGAAGTCGGCGACTTGAATGCGCACCCGCCGAGGGTGTTTTGAGGGGGTCGTCATCCGCCAGTCACCGGCGGGAAAAACGCCACCTCTGCTCCGTCAATCAGCAGCGCGCTGTCATCGGCCATCACCTGTTGCACCGCCGCGCGCACCGGACGATCGCGTGCCAGCACCTCGGCATAACGATCCCCCCTTGCCACCAGGCTGTCGCGCAGTTGACCCAGGGTCGCGCCGTCTTCCAGGGTGACGAACTCCGACGGCCCCAGCGCTTCGCGCAACGAAGCGAAATAGCGAACCTGCAACGCGATCGACATCAGCAAACTTCCATCAACGGGCCACCAACTCCGACAGCGGCAGGAAACGCACGCTGTCGCCGCGGGCGATCCCCTGCCCCTGGGGGTTGTCCAGCAAACCATCGGCCCACACCGTCGATGTCAAAACCCCTGAGCTCTGGTTCGGAAACAGATCGAGCCCGCCTTCGGCATTGATGCGCACCCGCAAAAACTCGCGCCGCCGGTCGGCTTTGGGCCAATCGAAGTCGGCGCGCATCGGCAGGCCGACCGGCAACGCCGGGTCCATCCCCTGCAGGGTGCGCAACACCGTGCTGACCGCCAGCAAGTGGGTCACGAAGGCAGACACCGGGTTGCCTGGCAGGCCGATGAACAGGGCTTCATCTGCGCCATCCGCACTGTCTGCGCTACCGCCGCTACCGCCGCTACCTGCACTCCCGCTCGCGGCCGCCATTCTGCGAATCCGCCCGAAGGCCAGCGGCTTGCCCGGCTTGATCGCGATCTGCCATTGCTCCAGAACGCCTTCGGCTTCGACCGCCGGCTTCAGATGGTCTTCATCGCCCACCGACACACCGCCGCAGGTCACGACAAGATCGTTGCCGGCGGCCGCGCGCCGCAACGCATCACGCGTGGCTGCCAAGGTGTCGACGACGATGCCCAGGTCCTCGACCTTGCAGCCCGCCGACTGCAACAGCGCCCGCAAGGTGTAGCGGTTGCTGTTGTAGATGGCCCCTGGGCGCAGCGGCTCGCCGGGCATCATCAATTCGTCGCCGGTGGAGAAGATCGCCACCCGCAGCCGGCGCAGCACCGTCAAACGCCCAGCACCCACCGACGCCGCCAGGCCGAGCGCCTGCGGAGTCAGCCGCTGCCCGGCCCGCAGCACCACCGCGTGCTTCGCCACGTCTTCGCTGCGACGCCGCACCCACTGCCCGGCTGTCGGCACCCCGTTGACCCGCACCGCACCCAAGGCAGCGTTGCCGTCGACGGCTTCGCACTGCTCCTGCATAACCACTGCATCGGCACCCGCAGGCACCTGTCCACCGGTGAAGATGCGCGCGGCCGGACCGGGCTGCAGCGGCTGGCCGACATGGCCGGCCGGGATGCGCTGCGATACCGGCAGCACCGTGCCTTCGGTCAACACATCGGCGCTGCGCAAGGCATAGCCGTCCATCGAGGTGTTGTCTTCGGGCGGCACATCGATCAACGAGCGCACATCGGCAGCCAGCACCCGGCCCAGGGCGTCGAAGGTGTCGATGCTTTCGGTGGCTGCGGCATCTCCTGCGCGCGACTGCAGCGCATGCGGACGTGCACCTGCCACCAGGCGCGCCAACGCCTCGTCCAGGCTCAGCAGGGGACGCTTGTCGGTCAGCACGCATGAGCCTCGATGAACGCCTTCAGCACGTCGACATCGGCGGCCAGCGTCGTCGATCGGCGAGGCAGCGATTCGAGCCCCTGCAGCGCCTCGCGCAACGGCGGATCGATGCCGATGGCTTCGCGGATCGTGGCGGCAAACTTCGCCGGCCCTGCGGTCTCCAGCACGATCATCTGCACGCCGGGTTGCAGATGTTCGTGCGCCACCTTCAGGCCGTCGGCGGTGTGCGGATCGATCATCACGCCGTGCTGCTGCCAGGTCTGGTGGATGGTCGCCAACCGGTCGGCATGGGTGCTGTGGCCCGAGACGAAACCGAAGTCGGTGATGCGCGCGATGTCGGCAGGGTCGAGCGTGAAACCGCCAGTTGTCGCGACTTTCTCTCCGAACATCGATGCACAACGGGCGCCGTCGCGCCCCAGCAAGTCGAAGGCGAAACGCTCGAAGTTGCTGGCCTTGCTGATGTCCATCGACGGGCTCGATGTCTCCACCGTCTCGGCGCTGCTGCGCACCCGGTAGGTCCCGGTGCGAAAGAACTCGTGCAGCACGTCGTTCTCGTTGGTGGCCACCACCAGTTGCTCGATCGGCAAGCCCATCATCCGCGCCACATGGCCGGCGCAGACATTGCCGAAGTTGCCCGAAGGCACACAAAAGCTGACCCGTTCGTCGCCGGACACGGTGGCGGTCAACCACCCGCGAAAGTAGTACACCACCTGTGCCAACAGCCGCGCCCAGTTGATCGAATTGACAGTGCCGATGCGCAGCCGGCGCTTGAAGTCGAGGTCGTTGCTGACCGCCTTGACGAGATCCTGGCAGTCGTCGAAGCAGCCGGCCACCGTCAGGTTGTGGATGTTCGGGTCTTGCAAGCTGAACATCTGGGCTTGCTGGAAAGGGCTCATGCGGCCTTCGGGGCTCAGCATGAAGACATTGATGCCGTGCTTGCCGCGCATCGCGTATTCGGCGGCGCTGCCGGTGTCGCCGGAAGTGGCGCCCAAAATGTTGAGATTCGATCCGCGGCGTCCCAGCTCGTACTCGAACAGATGGCCCAGCAGCTGCATCGCCATGTCTTTGAACGCGAGGGTAGGACCGTTCGACAGGGCCTGCAAGAACAGTCCGCCTTCCAGCTCCTTCAGCGGGGTGATCTGCGGCGTGCCGAAAACCGCTTCGCTGTAGGTGGCGCTGCACAGGCGCTGCAGGTCGGCAGCCGGTATGTCGTCGATGTAGAGCGACAGGATCTCGAAGGCCAGCTCGTGGTAGTCCAAGGCTCGCCAGCGTTGCAGCGTGGCCGCATCGACCTGTGGGTACGACCGCGGCAGGTACAACCCGCCATCGGGCGCCAGACCTTCGAGCAGGATCTCGCAGAAGCTGCGGCCCTCGGTCTCGCCGCGGGTGCTGATGTACTTCATGCCGGCATCCTCACGACAACTCTTCCTTGCGAATGCGCACGATCGGCGCCAGCACCGTCGGCAGTGCCTGCATCTGCGCCAGCGCGGTGTTCATGCGGCCTTCCACCGTGTCGTGGGTCAGGATCACGAGGTCGGTGTGGCGCTCGCCTTGCGCGCTTTCGCGCTGCAGCACCGCGTCGATCGATATTTGCGCTTCGGCCAGGATGCCGGTGATGCGCGCCAGCACCCCCGTCTGGTCGGCCACCTGCAGCCGCAGGTAGTACGCAGTAACCACCTGCTCCATCGGCAGGATCGGGGTGTCCTGCAACTCACCCGGCTGAAAAGCGAGATGCGGCACGCGGTTCTCGGGGTCTGCCGTGTGCAGCCGCGTCACATCCACCAGATCGGCCACCACCGCACTGGCGGTGGGCTCGGCACCCGCGCCCTTGCCGTAATACAGCGTCGGGCCGACCGCATCGCCATGCACCAGCACGGCGTTCATCGCGCCTTCCACATTCGCGATCAAGCGCGTGCTGGGCACCAACGTCGGATGCACCCGCAACTCGATCCCGCCACCCGCCACATCGTCGCGCCGCCTGGTGATGCCCAGCAGCTTGATCCGGTAGCCCAACTGCTCGGCATAGCGGATGTCCGCAGCCTGCAGTGCGGTGATCCCTTCCACATGGCAGCGGTCGAACTGCACCGGCACTCCGAAGGCGATCGCGCTCATCAGCGTGGCCTTGTGCGCGGCGTCGACGCCTTCGATGTCGAAGGTGGGGTCGCTTTCGGCATAGCCCAGGCGTTGCGCCTCGGCCAGCACCGTTTCGAAGTCCAACCCCTTCGATCGCATCTCCGAGAGGATGAAGTTGGTGGTGCCGTTGATGATGCCGGCCAGCCATTCGATGCGGTTGGCACTCAGCCCTTCGCGCAGCGCCTTGATGATCGGCACACCCCCCGCCACGGCGGCTTCGAAGGCCACCATCACACCGCGTTCGCGCGCGGCTGCGAAAATCTCGGTGCCATGCACCGCCAGCAATGCCTTGTTGGCCGTGACCACATGCTTGCCGGCAGCGATCGCCTCCAACACCAGCCTGCGTGCGGTGTCGACGCCGCCGATCAGCTCGACCACGATGTCGATGGCCGGGTCGGCGATGATCTCGCGGCCATCGGCCACCACTTGCACACCGCTCGCGACCTCGGCGCGCGCCAGCGCGGTGTTGCGGCGGCACACCATCGCGACTTCGATGCCCCGCCCGGCGCGGCGGCGGATCTCGCTCTGGTTGCGCAGCAGCACCTGGTAGGTGCCCAGACCCACGGTGCCGAATCCCAGCAAGCCGACCTGGATCGGCTTCAGCGGCGTTGAAGGCAGACTCATCCTCGCGGTCAGGGGCAAAGTCATGCGGAGTGCCGCTTTCGGTAGTTCGACAAGAAGCGCTCGATCCGGACGATGGCTTCCCTCAAGTCATCGACATTGGGCAGGAACACGAGCCTGAAGTGGTCGTGGGCTGGCCAGTTGAAACCGGTGCCCTGGACGATCAATACCTTCTCTTCGGCCAGCAATTCGTAG
>JBBSPW010000057.1:0-19255 GCA_038258365.1 Burkholderiales bacterium
AATGGCAAGATCGCCAACCCACCCGGAGCCTTGCCGTGTCGAGCCAGCCTTTGTCGAGCCCGCCCCCACCCCTGCCGCAGACGGACATAGCGATCGCCAACCGGGCGAAGCTGTTGCGCATCACCGACTTGGCGCGTGACCGGCTCGGCATCGACGAGCAGCATCTGCAGCCCTACGGCCATCACAAGGCCAAGCTGTCGCTGGGCTTCATCGACACGCTGGCCGACCGGCCCGACGGCAAGCTGGTGCTGGTGAGTGCGATCAGCCCGACCCCGCCGGGTGAGGGCAAGACCACCACCACCGTCGGCCTCGGTGATGCGCTGTCGCTGATCGGCAAGAAGACCGTGATCGCGCTGCGCGAGCCGTCGCTCGGCCCGGTCTTCGGATTGAAGGGTGGTGCCACCGGCGGTGGCCATGCGCAAGTGGTGCCGATGGAAGACATCAACCTGCACTTCACCGGCGACTTCCAGGCGATTGCCCTTGCACACAACCTGCTGGCGGCGGTGCTGGACAACCACATCCACTGGGGCAACGCGCTCGACATCGACACCCGCCGCATCAGCTGGAAGCGCGTGGTCGACATGAACGACCGCGCCTTGCGTCAGATCACCGTCGGCCTGGGCGGACCGCTGAACGGCTTCGTGCGGCAAGACGGTTTCGACATCGTGGTGGCATCCGAGGTGATGGCGATCCTGTGTCTGTCGACTTCGCTGCTGGATCTGAAAGCGCGGCTCGGCCGCATCGTGGTGGCCGAGACCCGCGGCCGCAAGCCCGTATGCGCTGCGGACCTGAAGGTGCATGGCGCGATGGCGGTGTTGCTGAAAGACGCGCTGGCACCGAACCTGGTGCAGACGCTGGAGCACACGCCCGCGTTGTTGCATGGCGGGCCCTTCGCCAACATCGCCCATGGCTGCAACAGCGTGATCGCCACGCGCGCCGCGTTGAAGCTCGGCGACTATGTGGTGACCGAAGCCGGCTTCGGCGCCGATCTGGGCGCCGAGAAGTTCATCGACATCAAGTGCCGCAAGACCGGCCTGGCACCGAAAGCGGCGGTGCTGGTGGCGACGATCCGGGCGCTGAAGTACCACGGCGGTACCGCGCTCGATGCCCTCAACACCGAAGACCTGGACGCGCTCGGTCGCGGCATGGCCAACCTGGAACGCCATCTGCACAACCTGCGCGAGGTCTGGGGCCTGCCCTGCGTGGTGGCGATCAACCACTTCGGCAGCGACACCGAAGCCGAGCATGCGTTGCTGCGCGAGCGCATCGGTGGCACCGGCGCGGTGCCGGTGCACACCGCGCGCCACTGGGCCGACGGCGGACGCGGTGCGACCGATCTGGCGCAAGCCGTGGTCGAAGCCTGCGATCGGCCCTCGACCCTGCGCTTCACCTATGCCGACGACGACACGCTGTGGGACAAGCTGCGCCTGGTCGCGACCCGCATCTACGGCGCAGCGGGGATCGACGCCAGCCCTCCGGTGCGCGCGCAGATCGACCGGCTGCAGGCTTCCGGTTACGGCCACCTGCCGGTGTGCGTGGCCAAGACGCAATCCAGCTTTTCCACCGACCCCACGCAACGCGGCGCTCCCAGCGGCCACACGGTCACGGTGCGCGAAGTGCGGCTGGCAGCCGGCGCCGAGTTCGTGGTGATGGTCTGCGGCGAACTGATGACGATGCCGGGGCTGCCGCGGGTGCCGGCTGCCGAGCGCATCGACCTCGACGACCAGGGGCGCATCGTCGGCTTGTCCTGACCGGTTGCGGGTCCGAAGGCAGACAGAACAGCAGACAGAGCGGCAGACAGAGCGGCAGATGCCCAACAACACCGCGCGGCTGTACCGCATCGAAGCCCTGATCCGCACCCGCGGCAGCGTCAGCTTCGCCGCGTTGCTGGACGAGCTGGAGGTGTCGCGGGCGACCCTCAACCGCGACCTGGAATACCTGCGCAGCCGCCTGGGTGCACCGATCGAATACGACCGCGATTCGAACGGTTACCGATTCGCACCGGCCACCGCGTCGGGCCGCGCCAGCCAGCGCCACGAGTTGCCGGGCCTGTGGTTCGACGAAGCCGAGCTGTATTCGCTCTTGATGGCGCAGCAACTGCTGGCCGGTCTGGACAGCGACGGCCTGTTGAGCCGCCACCTGCAGCCGCTGCTGGACCGCATCCACCACCTGCTCGGCAGCGGCGAAGGCGATGCCGCAGCCGAGCGGCTGTTGAAGCGCGTCAAGGTGGTGACTGCGCTGCGCCGCCCGGTGCAAAGCCGCTTCTTCGAGCGCGTCAGCGCGGCGCTGCTGTCGCGCAGGCAGTTGCAGATGCGCTATCTGACGCGCGCCCGGCGCGAGATCGGTGAGCGAAGCGTGTCGCCGCAACGCCTGGTGCACTACCGCAACACCTGGTACCTGGACGCGTGGTGCCACCGCGTGGACGGCTTGCGGCGCTTTGCGCTGGACGCGATCGAGCAAGCCACGGTGCTTGCCACACCGGCAGTCGATATCGAGATGGCCCGCGTGCAGGCCGAGATGGATGCGGGATACGGCATCTATGCCCACGGCACGCGTCGCCTCGCGGTGCTGCGCTTCGACGCGCAGGCCGCGCAATGGGCCAGCCGCGAAGAATGGCACCCCGAACAGCAGGGCCGGCTGCTGCCGGACGGCAGCTTCGAGCTGCGCCTGCCCTATGTCGACGACAACGAACTGCTGATGGACCTGCTGCGCCAGGGTGAGCAGGTGCGGGTGCTGGAGCCGCCGGAACTGGTGCGGGCATTGCAACGCCGGCTGCAGGCAGCCGCTCAGCAGTACGACCGTTCGGTGGCGCTTTCATGAGCAGTGAGCGGGTGGACACAGCAGCAGTCGCGCCGTCGGCAGAGGACGGTGGCGGCATCCTCCCCGGCCTGGTGGTGCTGCATGGCAACCGCCTGGAGCTGCTGCGCGATGCGGTGCTGGCCTGGCTGGCGCGCCACCCGCTGCAGCCGCTGGAAACCGAGGTGCTGCTGGTGCAGAGCAATGGCGCTGCCGAGTGGCTGAAGATGGCGCTGGCGAAGCACAGCGGGGTTTGTGCGGCAACGCGGGTGGAGCTGCCGGCGCGCTTTTTGTGGCGCAGCTACCGGCGCGTTCTGGAAGGTCGAGAGGGCAGCGCCGGCACGCCGTTGCCGGCGCGTTCGCCGCTCGATCCGCAGCCGCTGACCTGGCGGCTGATGTGCTTGCTGCCGCAGCTGTGCGGGAAGCCCGGCTTCGAGCCGATCGCGGGCTTTCTGCAGGACGGAGGCGATGCCGCTCGCCGCCTGCAGTTGGCGACCCGGCTGGCCGACCTCTACGACCAGTACCAGGTCTACCGCGCCGACTGGCTCGATGCCTGGGCGGCAGGGCAGGACGTGCTGCCATCGCCGCGCCGGTCGGGCAATGAACCGGTGCCGGCCGAGCAGCGCTGGCAACCGGTGCTGTGGCGCGCGCTGCTCGCCGGGCTGGACGAGGGCGCAAGCACCACCATCCGCCCACGGGTCCATGCCGACTTCATCGACCGGCTGGCGCAGGGTGAATCGCCGCCCGGTGCCTTGCCGCGCCGGGTGGTGCTGTTCGGCACCGCGCATGTGCCCGGCACCACGCTGCAAGCCCTGACGGCGATCGCAGCGCACAGCCAGGTGCTGCTGGCCGTGCCCAACCCCTGCCGCTTCCATTGGGCCGACATCATCGAAGGCCGAGAGCTGTTGCAAGCGCGCCGGCACCGATTGCAGGCACGGCCGGGCGAGTCGGCGCTGCTGTCGCAACTGAGGCTGTCGGCAATGCACGCCCATGCCCATCCGCTGCTGGCCGCGTGGGGCCGGCAAGGGCGCGATTTCATGCGGCAGCTCGACCGGCTGGAAGACAGCGCCGCAGTGTTGGCCTCGGGCGGGATGCCGCGCGTGGACCTGTACGACAACGATTTCGAACACAGCGACGACACGGGAGATGGCGACCATCTGCTGCAACAGGTGCAGGCGGCGATCCGCGACCTGCTGCCGCTGGCCGAGCACCCACCCCGCGCCGTGGCCGCCAATGACCGATCGATCGTCTTCCAGATCGCCCACGGTGCCCTGCGCGAGGTCGAAGTGCTGCACGACCGGCTGCTGGACCTGCTGGCCGACCGCAAGCCCGGGCAAGCGGCACTGCAACCGCGCGACATCATCGTGATGGTGCCCGACATCGAGCGCTTCGCGACGTCGATCCGGGCGGTGTTCGGCGCGTTGCCGCGCACCGACGCGCGCTTCATCCCGTTCGAGATCGCCGACCTGCAGCGGCGCGACAGCAGCCCGCTGTTGCAGGCGGTGGAATGGTTGCTGCAGATCCGTTCGCAGCGGATGCAGATCGGCGAGGTTTTCGATCTGCTGGAGGTGCCGGCCATTGCCAGCCGCTTCGGCTTGCAGGCCGACGACTTGCCGCAGCTGCGACGCTGGGCGGCCGAAGCGGGGATTCGTTGGGGGCTGCATGCCGACCAGCGAGCGGCCCTGGGTCTGGCGGCCTGCGGCGAACTCAACAGTTTTGCTTTCGGCTTGCGCCGCATGCTGCTCGGATTTGCGAACGGCGGGTACGTCAATGGAGGGCAGGCGAACGGCAGCTGCGCTTCTTTCGATGAGATCGAGCCGCTGGCCGAAGTCGGCGGCTTGCAAGCGGCCTTGTTGGGCGGCCTGGCCGATCTGATCGACGCCATCGATGCCTGGTGGCAGCAAGCCGGCAGCGACGCGACCCCGGCGCAATGGGCGGCCCGCAGCCGCAGCCTGCTGGACGCCTGTCTGCAACCCACCGACGCAGCGGAACGGCTGACCCTGGCAGCGCTGCAAACCGCGCTGGCCGACTGGCTCGAAGCCTGCGACGACGCGGGCTTCAGCGAACCGGTGCCGCTGGCGGTGTTGCGCGAGGCTTGGCTCGCGGGGGTCGAAGAACCGCGCAGCAGCGGTCGCTTTCTGGCCGGGGGGGTCACCTTTTGCACCTTGCTGCCGCTGCGCGCGGTGCCTTTCGAGGTGGTGTGCCTGCTGGGCATGAACGACAGCGACTATCCGCGACCGGCCGTGCGCAACGACTTCGACCTGATGGCGTTGCCGAACCAGTCGCGGCCCGGCGACCGCTCGCGCCGCGACGACGACCGCTATCTGATGCTGGAAGCGCTGCTGTCGGCACGCCGCACCCTGCTCGTCAGCTGGTCTGGCCACAGCTTGCGCGACCACTCCGAGCAGCCGCCGTCGGTGCTGGTGTCGCAGTTGCGGGACTATCTGAAGGCGGGCTGGCAGGGGGCTTCGGCCGACACCGATCTGATGGCGCAGTTGACGGCGGATCATCCGCTGCAGCCCTTCAGCCGGCGCTACTTTGAAGCCCGGGAAGAACAGGCTGCCGACGGGGGCAGTCCGGCACTGACCACCTGGGCCACCGAGTGGCGCGCCCTGCATGTGCGGCCAGGCGTCGACGGTGTTGCCGAAGCCGCGGCAACCCACGCTGCAGACACCGCATCCACGCCCATCCGGCTCGACCGCCAGCAACTGCTGCGCTTCCTGCGCAATCCGGTGCAGGCCTTTTTCAGGCAGCGGCTGGAGGTGGTGTTCGACGAGGTCGATGCCGAAGCGGCAGACGAAGCCTTCGGCCTTGCCGGGCTGGACCGGCACCGGGTTCGCAGCCTGCTGTTGGCGCCCGAGGGGCCAGCCACGCTGGCACAGCGCATCGCGAGTGTGCGGCGCCAGGGCCTGCTTCCAATGGGTGGGCCGGGGCAACATGCCGAGGCCGAACTGCTGGCCCGCATGACACCGATGTGGGCAGCACGCGACGCGCTGCAGGCGCGATTCCCATACCCGCTGGCGCCGCCGCTGCGCCGCTTCGAGCATGCCGGGCTGAGCCTGCACGGAGCGTCGCAGCACCTGCGATCGAACGACAGCGGTGGGGACCCTGTTTGGATCGACACGGTGCCTTCGTCACTGCTGTCTGACGAGACCCGAGCCAAACCGCAGATCGAGGTCTGGCGTTTGCTCGATGCCTGGCTGCGCATGCTGCTGGACGCAGCCTGCGGCGAGCCGGCCACCGGCTTCTTGATCGGGGTCGATGCCACCCTGAAGCTGCAAGCCGCGGTGGCCGACGAAGCCGCTGCTGCGGCACAACTCGCAGAGTTGTTGAGGCTTTGGCGGATCGGCACGCAGCAGCCGCTGCCGGTGGCACTGAAGACCGCGCTGGCGTGGCTGGAAGGCAAGCCAGCCGGTGCCGCGCGCATGACCTACGAAGGCAACCGGCACCTGCGCGGAGAAGGTCAGGAGCCTTGTCTGGCGCGCGTCTTCCCCACCTTTGCCGATCTGCAGAACCCCGATCTGGAACCCGGCTTCGAGCCCCTGGCGCGGCGCCTGTACGAGCCCTTGCGGCTCTGGGCGAGGTCGGATTCGGTGCAGATCCTGAGCCATGAAGCCGTTGTTGAAGGGTCCTTTGATGGCTGAGCCTCCACAGCCGCTGGATGTGCTGACCGTGCCGCTGTGGGGCAGCCGGCTGGTCGAGGCCAGCGCCGGCACCGGCAAGACCTGGACCTTGGCAGCGCTGGTGTTGAGGCTGGTGCTTGGGCATGGGAAGGGTGAAGGGGAGGGGGGCGCAGACGGGGACGGGACTGAAGACGGGAACAGCGTCACCCGCTTCAGCCGCCCGCTGGCACCGTCGGAGATCCTCGTGATGACCTTCACGCGCGCTGCCACGCGAGAACTTTCGGGCCGCATCCGTGAGCGGTTGGCCGAAGCAGCCGCCTGCCTGCGCGGCGAGCAGGCGCCGCAGGCCGACGACACGGTGCTGCACGGCTTGCTGTCCGATTGGCCGGGGGGTTTGCCGCGCGAGCAGGCTGCATGGCTCGCCGCACAGGCTGCCGAGGCGATGGACGAAGCCGCGGTGCACACCATCGACGCCTGGTGCCAGCGCATGCTGCGCGAACACGCCTTCGACAGTGGGTGTCTGTTCGACGAAGCGCTGCAACCCGACGAAGCGGCGATCAGCGCCGAAGCCGTTCGCGACCACTGGCGCCAGCAGGTGCTGCCGTTGTCGCAGCACGAGTTGGCGCTGGTGCTGTCCGTGTGGTCCGACATCGGGCGCATGACCGCCGATGTGCAGGGGCTGCTGCCGCATGCCGGTGGCTTCGGCACCGCCTTGTCACCCTCACCGACCGTCTCGCTGGCCACACTGTGTGCCGATCTGCTGCAGCAGCGTGGCACGGCGCTGGCGGCGATCAAGGCGGGCTGGGCCGATCGGGTGCAAGACCTGCGCCAATGGCTGGCTTCCACGCTGCGGCTGAACCCTTGCCCCTTCAACAAGACCAAGTTGAAGATGGCCTCTGTGACCCCCTGGATGGACGCCTTGCAGGCCTGGGCCGAAGACCCTCAGCTGGACGCGCCTGCACTGAAAGCTGCAGCCACTGTATGGGTGCGCCTGACCCCGGCCGGCATCGAAGACGCGTTGAACGGCAAGGCAGCGCTGCAGGTGCCGCCAGCCATCGCTGATCATCTGCAGCGCTTCGCCGATCTGCGCGCCCAACTGGCCACGTTGCCCGACGCGGGCCCACCGATCCGCCGCCATGCTGCTGCCTGTGTCGCGGCGCGCGTGCAATCGCTGAAGGCACAAGCCGGAACCTATGGCTATGCCGACATGTTGGTGCGTCTGGACGCAGCGTTGCACGGCCCGCGCGGCGCGGCATTGCGCGAGCGAATCGTGGCGCAGTACCCGGTGGCGCTGGTCGACGAGTTCCAGGACACGTCTCCGATCCAGTACCGCATCCTCGACCGGCTGTACCGGGTCGCCCAGAACCAACCCGCGACCGCGCTGTTCCTGATCGGCGATCCCAAGCAGTCGATCTACGGGTTTCGCGGCGCCGACATCCGCAGCTACCTGCGCGCCCGCCGCGCCACCGCCGGCCGCCATCTGGTGTTGTCCACCAACCACCGCTCGACTGCCGCGCTCGTCGACGTCGTGAACCGGCTGTTCGACAGCGCCGAGCAGCGGCCGGGCCGCGGCGCCTTCGCGTTTCGCGAGGCGCCCAAAGGCGAGGGCGGCGCGGTGTTCGACCCCCTGCCGTTCTTGCCGGTGCAAGCCCGTGGCCGGGCCGAAACCTTCGCCATCGCAGGGCAGGTGCAGCCGGCCCTGACCCTCTGTCACGACGGGGTGCTGCGCAGCGGCGAGCCGCTGCGAGCGGTCTATGGCGACCGCTGTGCCGAGTACATCACCGATTTGTTGAACGAGCCCGCAGCCGGCTTCGACGGCCCGGCCGCAGGCCATCGGCGGCTGCAGCCGGCCGACATCGCGGTGCTGGTGCGCAATGGCCAGGAAGCCGACGCGGTGCGACAGGCGCTGGCGCGTCGCGGTGTGATGTCGGTCTACCTGTCGGACCGCGACTCGGTGTTCGCGAGCCCCGAAGCCGCCGATCTGCAGCGCTGGCTTCTCGCCGTGTCGAACCCACTGGATGTTCGCCGGGTGCGGGCCGCACTCGCCACCCGCACGATCGGCCTCTCACTGCCCGAGCTGCTGCAGATCGCCAGCGACGAACCCACGCTCGAGCAGCACCTGCTGCTGATGGCCGACTTGCAGCAGGTGTGGCAGCGCCAGGGCGTGCTGGCGATGCTGCGCCAGACGCTGCACCGCCTGGCGCTGCCGTTGCGCTGGCAGGCTTTGCCGGGCGGCGAGCGGCGGCTGACCAACCTGCTGCACCTGGCCGAACTGCTGCAGTCCGCCAGCGCCCGTCTGGACGGTGAACACGCGTTGATGCGCTGGCTGGCCGAGCAACGCGAAGCGGAGGGCGGTGGCGCAACTTCCGGTGCGGCGTCCGGCGCAACCCCGGGCGAGGAGCAACTGGTGCGGCTTGAAAGCGATGCCGACCTGGTTCAGGTGGTGACGGTGCACAAGTCCAAGGGGCTGGAATATGCGATCGTCTGTCTGCCGTTTGCCACCACCGTGCGAGCGGCGGACGGCGCCAGGCGGGGCTATGTGCTGGCCTCCACCAGCGGGGATGGCGATGGCGATCGCGATGACAATGGCGCTGTTGATGGTGACCGTGATGGCAGCGCACGCCAGCCCATGTTCTCCCCTGACCGCGCGGCGCTTGCGCAGGCCGAGCAAGAGCGGCTGCGGGAGGACCTGCGGCTGCTGTATGTGGCCCTGACGCGCGCCCGCCATGCGCTGTGGCTGGGAGTGGGTGCGCTGCAGCTGGACCGGCAGCCGGTTTGCACCTTCGGCCGCAGCGCGCTCGGGCATCTGCCGGCCGGCGGTGCACAGGTCGAAGCCGCCGAGATCGGCCCGTTGCTGGCCTTCAACTTCGGCGATCTGGCAGCGGTGCGCATCGAAGGCGCAGACGATGACACCGCCTGCACGCAGTGGGTCCGGCCTGCCGAAGCGTTGCCGCTGGCGGCGCCGCGACAGTACCGCGCAGCCTTCGACCGCCAATGGACGGTGGGCAGCTTTTCGGCGTTGGTGGCGTCGTTGGGGTCGACGCCACTGGCGTCGCCGCCGGGCCTGGGAGCTGGGCGGCGCGACGACGAACCCGACCCCGCCAGACCGCAAACGGCCAAGCCATCGCAGCCCTCCAGAAGCCAGGCGCCCTGGCACCGTTTTCCGCGCGGTGCGCTGGCCGGCAACTTCTTGCACGACCAATTGCAATGGCTGGCAGAGCAAGGCTTCAGGTCACCCGCTGCCGATCCTGCGCTGGCGCTGGCGTTGCACAAGCGTTGCGAACGGATGGGCTATGGCGAGCAGGCTGACGACGTGCTGCAGTGGCTCGGTGCGTTGCTGGCCACGCGCTTGCCGCCGCTGGCCGCCCCGTTGCCGGATCTGACGGTGGCGCGCGCCGAACTCGAATTCTGGATGCCGGCGCAGCAGCTGCCATCGGCCCGCATCGACGCACTGTGTCGCCAGCACCTGCTGCCCGGCCTGCCGCGCCCGGCGCTGCCGGCCCGCAGCCTGCACGGCATGGTGATGGGCTTTGCCGACCTGGTCTTCGAGCATCAGGGCCGCTGGTGGGTGCTCGACTACAAATCGAACGCGCTGGGCGATGACGATGCGGCCTACGACACCGCTGCGTTGGCCACCGCCGTGGTCTCGCACCGCTACGACGTGCAGGCGGCGCTGTACCAACTGGCCTTGCACCGGCTGCTGCGCCAGCGGCTGCGGTCGCGTTACGACCCCGGGCAGCACCTGGGCGGCGCCATCGTGCTGTTTCTGCGCGGCATCCACGGCGCGCAAGCGGGTTGTTGCCATCTGCCGGCGGTGCTGCCGCTGCTGCAGGCGCTGGACCGCGAACTCGGTGGCGGCTCGTCGTGACAAACGCATTCACAGCCGACGCGTCGAGCTACGCGCCCGAATTGCTTTCCACCCTGGCCGACTGGGTGGCCCGCGGTTGGCTGCGGCGGCTCGACGCCGCTTTTGCACGCTTCATCGGCGAGCTCGACCCGGCGGCGCCGCCAGCCGTGCTGCTGGCCGCCGCGCTGCTCTCGCATCTGGAGGGCTTGGGCCACAGCTGTCTGCCGATGGGCGAGTTGCTGGACGGCGAACCCGGCGCGCGGGCGCGCCTGCTCGGATGGGGTGACGAAGCACTCGCTGCGCTGGCCGAGGCACTGCCGCGGGTGGGTCTGGTGCAGACCCCAACCAACGCCGGCAGGCCGGGGTCATGGGAGCACCGGCTGGCCGCCAGCCGCGCCGTCAGTCGAGACCTGGCGCCAGCCGATACCGATGAAGAACAAGGCGAAGGACAGCCGCTGGTGCTGGCCGGCACGCGCTTGTACCTGCGCCGTTACCGCCGCCTGGAGCAGCACCTGGCAAGGCACATCCTGCAACGTTGCGAGGCGGTCGACGCCTTCGACGAAGCCGCTGCGCGCGAGCAGCTTTCGCGCTTGTTCCCGTCAGCCGGTGGGCTGTCCGCTGCAGCTTCGTCGGCAGACGGATTCGACTGGCAGCGTTCGGCGTGTGCGCTGGCGCTGGGCAGTCGGCTGACGGTGATCACCGGCGGTCCCGGCACCGGCAAGACCCACACCGCGGCACGCCTGCTGGCCCTGCTGGCATCGGCCGCGGGGGACCCCGCCGGCTTTCGGATCGCACTCGCGGCACCCACCGGCAAGGCCGCGGCCCGGCTCAGGCAATCGATCGTCAGCGCCTTGCTGGCCCTGCCGGCGGGCATGGGTTGCGGCACGGCGGCCGAGTTGACACCCCGAATCGGGCCGGCGCGCACCCTGCATGCGTTGCTCGGCACGCGGCCAGGCACGCGGCGCTTCGCCCACCATGCCGCGCATCCATTGGCATTGGACCTGCTGATCGTCGACGAAGCGTCGATGGTCCACCTGGAGATGATGGCTGCGCTGCTGGACGCACTGCCCCCCGCCACCCATCTGGTGCTGCTGGGCGACAAGGACCAGCTGGCATCGGTGGAAGCCGGCGCGGTGCTGGCCGACCTGTGTGCCGGCGCAGAAGCGGTGCGCTGGCGGCCCGCCACCGCGGCCCGCCTGCAGCGGCTGACGGGGCAGGCGCTGGCGCCAGAGTGGATCGACACCACCGGCTCACCGCTTCTGCAACACACCGTGATGCTGCGCCACAGCCACCGCTTCGGCGGCGCCATCGGCGAGTTGGCCAAGGCCATTCACGCAGGCGACGATGCTGCAGCCACGGCGCTGGCCCTGTCGGGTGGCCGGGAGGGCGCGGTGAAGTGGCTCGCCTCTGCAACACCTGCCGATGCGGTGGCTGCAGCCTGCGGGACCGCTGCAATTGCCGCAACCGCTGCAACGGCGGCTGCGCTGGCTGTACCCGGCTACCGCGCGGCGATGGCGCTGGTGGCCGCGGGGCCGGCGGGCATGGTCGCAGACACCTGGGTAGCGCAGGTGCTGCAGGCGCTGGACCGCGTGCGCGTGTTGTGCGCGGTGCGCGAAGGCGACTGGGGCGTGGCTGGGCTCAACCGCGCCATCGAAGCGGCTCTGCGCGACCAGGGCCGCATCGACCGAGGCGGCCCCTGGTATGCCGGCCGCCCGGTGATGGTGTTGCGCAACGATCCGGCGCTGGATGTGGTCAATGGCGATGTCGGCGTCGTGCTGCCGGGTGGGGAGCGGGAAGGCGACGTGGTTGCATCAGATCGGCACGCCTTGCGCGTTTGGTTCGCCGATGGCACTGGCGGTGTGCGCAGTGTCGGCACCCATCGTCTGCGCGAAGTGGCCACCGCCTTTGCGATCACGATCCACAAATCGCAGGGCTCGGAGTTCGACCATGTGGTGCTGGTGCTGCCGCCCGATGCGGGCCGCGCGGCCTCGCGCGAGCTGCTCTACACCGGAGTCACGCGGGCCCGCCACAGCCTCACACTCATCACCGCGCAACCAGGCGACCTGGCGGCAGCCGTTCGGCAGCAGTCGCAGCGCAGCAGCGGGCTGGCCGAGCTGCTGGCACAGGACCACACTGCGCCTTGAGTTGTAGCCACCACCGCCGAGCCCATGACCCGCGCCGCTCCGATCTTCATCAGCTACCGCCGCGATGACACGGCCGGCTACGCGCGGGCCATCGGTGACGAGCTGGGGCGGGCTTTCGGCGCAGATCGGGTGTTCATCGATGTCGACGACATCGCCGCCGGCGAAGCGTTCGCCGATGTGATTGAAGGCGCGCTCGGCGAGTCGGGCGTTCTGGTGGTGCTGATCGGCCCGCGCTGGCGCGGCACCCAAGCCGGCAGGCAAGGGGAGGCAGGCAGCGCGGAATCGAGCCGCCTCTTCGACCCCAACGACTTCGTGCGCCGCGAAATTTCCGCCGGCCTGGCTGCCGGCTGTCGCGTGGTGCCGGTGCTGCTGGACGGCGCACCGATGCCGACCCGGTCGCAATTGCCGGCCGATCTGGCCGAGTTGAGCGGGCGCAACGCGATCACCTTGCGCTCCGATCGCTTTGCGGCCGACATGGCGGCCCTGGTCGCGGCGCTGCAACCTGCAGCCGGCGCCGCAGCCGCGGGGGGCGTGAGCCGCCAGCCCGGCCGTCGGCTGTTGAGCGGCACGGCGGCGGCCCTGGCGATCGCGTTGATCCTGGCCAGCGTCGGTGGCTGGTTGTGGCTGCGGTCATCGTCCCCGTCAGCGGCTGCGCGGCCGGCCATCGACGGCAGCTGGCAAGCCCAGGTGCGCTACGACTGGCCCGGTGCCGAGCACCTGGAGCGCTTCCGCTTCGTGGTCGAGGGCGCCGAGTTGCGCGGCAGCGCCAGCTTTCTGGGAGTGCCGCGCGGCATCGAAGCAGGGCGGCTGGATGCCGAAGGTTTGAGCTTCATCACCCGCAGCACCGAAACGCTGGGCGAGCAGACGCGAGCAGCCACGCACCGATACCGCGGCCGGCTGGTGGGCGAGCAACTGCGGTTCGTGATGCAAACCGAAGGCGCCGCCACCCCGCATGAACCGGTCGAATTCAGCGCTGAGCGGGTGGTGCCGCTGGCGCCTTCACGCTGACGGCGTTCAGATCGACCGCCCGGCCCGCTCCCAATACGGCGCCCGCAGCTTGCGCTTGAAGAGCTTGCCGCTGTCTTCGCGCGGCAGGGCATCGTGGAAGACCACCACCTTCGGCACCTTGTAGCCGGCCATGCGCGCGGTCAGATACGCGCGCACATCGACTTCGGTCAGCGCGGCGCCTTCACGCAGTTGCACCGCCGCGGCCAGCGCCTCGCCCCATTCTTCGTCCGGAATGCCGAACACGGCGCAGTCGGCCACGCCGGGCATCCCGCTCAGTTCGAGCTCGATCTCGGCCGGATAGATGTTGACCCCGCCCGAGATCACCATGTCGGCGCTGCGATCGCAGACATAGAGAAAACCGTCGGCGTCGACATAGCCCATGTCGCCCAGCGTCACGAGCCCGTCGCGTTCGACAGCGCGCCTCGCGGCCGGGTTGTTGGCGTATTCGAAGTCGGGGTAGTCGCGCTGGATCGCATAGATGGTGCCGATCTCACCCACCGGTGCGGGCCGACCCTCGGCATCGACGATGCGCACGGTGGCGTTGCCCGCCACCCGCCCGGCCGATCCTTTGTGGGTCAGCCAGTCGGCCGAATCGATGAAGGTGACATAGCCGGTTTCGCTGGAGGCATAGGCTTCGTTGAAGACCGGCCCCCACCAGTCGATCATGGCCTGCTTGACCGGCGCCGGGCAGGCCGAGCCGGTGGATGCGACGAAGCGCACCGAGCCGGTGTCGTGCGCCGTCTTGACCGCCTCGGGCAGGCGCAGCAGGCGCTGGTACATGGTCGGCACCAGGTACAGGTGCGAGATGCGCTCGGACTCGATGAATCGCAGGCTGCGCAGCGCGTCGAACTTCGGCTCCAGTCGCAGCGTGGCGCCCATCTGCGCGCAGAACGCGGCATAGGACGCCGGAGCGCTGTGATACAGCGGAGCGGCCATCAGGCAGATCGAATCGGGACCGACACCGAAGATCACCTTTCCGAGCCGTTCGGCATCCGCTGCGCGGGCCGCCACATCGGCGGCAGCGGGGGGGATGCGCTTGACGCCTTTGGGCCGCCCGGTGGTGCCCGAGGTGTAGGGCATCAAGCCGCGCGGGCGGCGGGCCGGTTCGGTGGATGGCGGTTGTTGCCGCAGCCAGATCGACCACTCCGGATGGGTGCTGCGCGACAAGGCCGCAGCAAGCGCAGCAGGATCGTCGGGCAAGCCGTGCATCTGCACCGTCAGCAGCGCCGGCTGCGCCACCAGCAGTTGCACGCTGTCTGGAATGCCGCCGGCAATCTGCGGCAGCAGATCGGCATGCACCACCAGCACACGGGCTTGGCTGTCTTCCAGCACCCAGCGCGTTTCGGCCGCCTTGAAGTGCCAGTTCAGCCCGCACCAATAAGCCCCCAGATGGCGGGCGGCCAGGATCGCCTCGATCGCGGCCGGCTCGTTGCGCAACATGAGGGCGACGACATCGCCTTCGCGCACCCCCATCGCGGCCAAGCCGGCAGCAGCGCGCAAGCTGCGGTCGCGAAGTTCGTCCGGACCGATCCGGTCGTGATCGAAGAGCAGGGTGGGGAACATGGCCCGCACATTCTTGCCCAGCACAATCGCGGTCATGAGCATGCATTCCCCACTCGACGCGGCGATCGCCTTCGCACGCGCGCATGAAATCGGCTGGCCCCGCGATCCGGCTGCGCCGCCCTCGGCCGGAGCCGATGGCGCCACCGGTTGGGGCATTCACCACGACGATCCGCCGCCTTACAACCGCCTGCGCGGTCCGGTCCATTCACGCGGCCCGCAGTCCGGCGCGATCTGGCAGCACGGCCGGCCAATTGCCGAATGGGGCGAACCCGCGCGCGCCGACCTGACCTTCAGCGTCGCCAAGACCTATCTGGCGTTGCTGGCCGGAGTGGCGCAAGAGCAGGGTCTGCTTCCTGACGAGTACGAGCCGGTTTGCTCACGACTGCCGGGCATCGGTTTCGACGACAGCGATCAGGATGCAACGCACAACCGGGCGATCACCTGGGCCCACCTGTTGACGCAGACCAGCGAATGGCAAGGCACTTGCTTCGGCATTCCCGACACGGTCGACCGCTGGCGCAAGGTGGCGCTGGACCCACGACCGGCAGCGGGCCCGAAAGGCGGCGCGCGGCCGCTGCAAGCGCCCGGCACCTACTGGGAATACAACGACGTGCGCATCAACCAGTTGTCGCTGGCGCTGCTGCACCTGTTTCGCCGCCCTCTGCCGCAGGTGTTTCTGGAAGCGGTGCTGCAGCCACTGGGCGGCGGTGAAGGCTTTGCCTGGCGCGGCTATGAAGATGCCTGGGTCGACCTGCCCGAGGTCGGTCGGGTGCAGTCGGTGCCGGGTGGCACGCACTGGGGCGGCGGGGTGTCGATCAGTGCCCACGATCAAGCGCGCGTGGGTCAATTGCTGCTGGATGGCGGCATCGGTGGCGGACATCAGATCGTGCCGCGCGCCTGGATCGATCGCATGGCCGAACCTTGCCCGATCGCGCCGTTCTACGGCCGCCTGTTGTGGTTGAACCGAGACGGCCGGACGATTCCAGGTGCGTCGGCACAAGCGGTCACGATGATGGGCGCCGGCGGGCACTACACCTGGGTCGACCCGGAACGCGCCGCGGTGGTGGTGTTGCGGTGGCTGGACCCGCAGCATGCGTCCGAGGCGATGCGCCGGCTCGCGGCAGCGCTGGGCACGACAGGCCCGCAGTGAGTTGCGGGCTTCGGCGCACAGCTCATGGTTCATGGAGACACCAAGCTGATTTTATAAGCAGTACTGTTTGGGCGTACAGTTCAGGTTTCAAGGAGTCCTGAACATGCCGTCGACATTGCGCCAGTTTTACAGCCCCAAGCGTGACCGGGCGCCCGCATGGTTGCGGCGCATCTGGCTTTGGCTCTGAGCATCTCCGTCCTGCCAGCGGCGTTGTGGATCTGCTCTGCAACTGATTGGGCATGACGCAGCGATGCGCCTCCTGGCCGTCTCAGCTCCGTCTTGTACTTAACATAATATACATCGTGCAAAGTACGTAGTGGAACTTTCTGAGGCACCATTCGGTTCCTCATCGACCCGATCAGAATCCCTGGTGTGACCCTGCATCCAACAAATCCGCATCGACGCCCCCTGAGTCGACAAGATGCGATTCAAGCGCGCAAGGAACGGCTTGCTTGGCCCCGCGTGATAGCAGTCTCTTGTGTTCCGGCACTGTTGACGGCGGTATGCATGGTGACCGTTGCCGCCCCCGTGGGAACGCCTGCCGATGCCTTTTCAGCCGGCCAGCCGCTGCCAGAATCGCGGCCGAACCTGGCGCCGACAGAACCAACGAAATCTGCGCTTCAGGAACGCCAGGATCGGCTGTTCGAGCTCGGCCAACGCGACCGGCAACGGGCGGCCAATCCAGCGGTTGCGCGAGATCCGGCAACGCGAACGGGGTTGGCGCCATCTGAAAAAGCGGCGCGCCTCGGGTTTACAACTGCGTCCACTGCCGCATCCGCATCCTCGACCCCGCAAGCGCCGGCGCCGGCGGTGCTGTTCGGCGCTGGCGCAGCTGCGCCGGTGGTTGAGGCAGCGCCGTCGCGCTCAACGCTCAGACCCGAAGGCCTCGATCTGGAGATTCTGCGCAGCCGCGATCCGCTCCAGCTGACTCCGGTCGACGACCGCCCTGTCTCCTCGCCGGTGGTGAACCTGCTGCGGCGAGTCTTGCCTGCAGAAGCCTACGTTTTTGTGCGCGACAACCGCAACCTGGTCGTCGCGCTGGTGGCGGTTCTGGGGGCGCTGTGCTGGGGTGGCGTGGCGGCCTATCGCCACCTGCGCTGAAGCAGCGCCGCATGGCGCCGACGGGTCAGGCCTGCGTTCAGGCGTCGAGATCGGTGGCGTCAAAGGCGTCGATCAGCTCGGCACTGTCGGCTCCATCGGTGCTGTCCGCATTCTCGGCCGACGGCAGCGGCAACTTGTCCAGCGGTCTGCACATCTGGCTGTTCAACTGCGCCAGGCGCTCGGACTTCTGCATCGCGGCCAGAACGATCTCGGGGTTCACCATCAGCATGAACGGGTTGTATTCAGAGGCAAGCTGCGTCATCGGGTGGCTCCATCGACCCGTGTTCGGGTCCGTGGATCAAACTCTATGAGGCTCGGCCGTTCCTGAAACGTCGGGGCTGCGCCAAAGGCCGTGTCGGGCGACTTCTGACACGAAGTCAGGCAAGCGCTGCGGCTTGCAAGGCACAGGCGGCGCCGAACACCCTGCCCTTGCGGCCACAAAGGCTCAGCGAGCCAGCTGTTCCATCCGCGTCACCAGCCGGTCGCGCCCTGCACTGCGCGCGAAGTCGATGGCCGACAAGTCGGCATCGTTGCGCGCCTTCAGACTCGCACCCCGCGCCAGCAGCAGGTCGGCGCTGTCCATCGCGCCATAGCGCGAAGCCATCATCAACGGTGTGCTGCGGTTCGGCGACAACGCTTCGATATCGGCGCCCCGGTCCAGCAAGATGGCCACGGCCTTGGGCTCCGGGCCGCTGGCGGCGTAGTGCAGCGGTGACCAACCGGCCCGGTTGACACTGGCGCCACGTTGGATCAGGGCCTGCATCGCGTCCAGCTTTCCTTTCAGCGCGGCCATCATCAACGGGGTTTCGCCGCTGGCATTGGCCACATCGACCTGCAGTCTCGGTTGCGCCAGCAACGCGTCCACCACCTGGGGTGAGTCGTCCCGCAGCGCCAGGATCAGCGCGGTCTGGCCCTTGCCGTCGACCAGATTCGGGTCCACGCCGGAGTCGACCAAGCGGCCGATCGAGCGCCCGTCGCCGCGGTTGACCGCGTTGAAGAAATCGTCGGAAGGAGCGCCAAAGGCTGCAGAGCCGATCAGACAAACCGTAGACACGACAACGGCCTGCGCCGCTGTTCTAAGAAACCACTTCATGTTTTCTCCAGATGTTGCATGGCCTGTGTGCCGTCGACACCCGAGGCTGCCGGCAGACCAAAAAGCGCTTCAAAGTTGCGGCTGGTGGCGCGGGCCACCTCGTCCACGGTCAGCCCTTTGATTTCGGCCAACTTGGCAGCCACGAAAGGCACGAAGGCCGGCTCGTTGGTCTTGCCGCGGTGTGGCATCGGAGCCAGATAGGGGCTGTCGGTTTCGATCAGGCAGCGCTCGATCGGCACCGCGCGGGCCACCTCGCGCAGATCGGCGGCGTTCTTGAAGGTCAGGATGCCCGAGAACGAGATGTGAAAGCCCATCGCGACAGCGGCCTGCGCCACTTCCATCGTCTCGGTGAAACAGTGGAACACCCCTCGCACCTCGCTTTGCCCGTCTTCCTCGAGGATGCGCAGCGTGTCGGCGCTGGCGCTGCGGGTGTGGATCACCAGCGGCAGCCCGGTGCGGCGCGCGGCCTGAATGTGCACCCTGAAGCGCTCGCGTTGCCATTCCATCTGTGCCACGCTGCGGTCGCCGAGCCGGTAGTAGTCGAGCCCGGTTTCGCCGATGCCCACCACCCGCGGCAACGCCGCCCGTTGCATCAGGTCGTCCAGCGATGGCTCGGTCACGCCTTCGTTGTCGGGGTGCACGCCGACCGTGCACCAGAAATTGGGATGCGCCAGTGCCAGCGCATGCACGGTCGGAAACTCTTCCAGCGTGGTGCAGATGCACAGTGCGCGATCGACCCCCGCTGCAGCCATGTCGTTGCGAATTTGCGGCACTCGCCCGTGCAGTTCGGGCAGGCTCAGGTGGCAGTGGGAGTCGACGAACATCGGGGGTCTGAGTGGGTGCAGGACCGAAAGTGCCCTGCGAAACGCCACGCATCGTAGCCGGGCCGGCTTTGCCGCCGGAGCCGACGCGTTTCGTTGCCTGTCAGCG
>JBBSPW010000058.1:0-19241 GCA_038258365.1 Burkholderiales bacterium
ACAGCGGCGGGCTCATCAAGCTCACCGGAAGAAGCCTGTTCAACCTCAAGGAGTTGATGCACACCGGCTGGGGCACGTTGCGGTCGGCCGTGGTGGGCTTCGTGGTGGGTGTGTTGCCGGGTGCCGGCGCCACCATCGCCAGCGCCATGACCTACTCGATGGAAAAGCGCATCGCCGGTGCCAGCGGGCGCTTCGGTGAAGGCGACATCCGCGGCGTGACCGCGCCCGAAGCCGCGAACAACGCATCGGCCGCGGGCTCGTTCGTGCCGATGTTGACGCTTGGCGTACCGGGCTCGGGCACCACGGCGGTGATGGTGGGCGCACTCTCGCTCTACAACATCACGCCGGGGCCGGCGCTGTTCACGCAGAACCCGACGCTGGTGTGGGGCCTGATCGCATCGCTGTTCGTGGCCAACGTGATGCTGCTGCTGATCAACATCCCGATGGTCGGCATATTCATCCGCGTGCTGCGGGTGCCGAACTGGATGTTGGTGCCCGGCATTCTGGCGGTCAGCGCCGTGGGGGTGTATTCGGTGCACGCCACCACCTTCGACCTGGTGCTGATGGCCGCGCTCGGCGTGGTCGGCTGGGCGCTGCGCAAGCAGGGCATGCCGATGGCGCCGCTGATCCTCGGCTTCGTGCTCGGCGATCTGATGGAGCAGAACCTGCGCCGCGCCTTGTCGATCACCAACGGCGAGCTCGGCATCCTGATCGAAAGCCCGATCTCGATCGGGCTCTGGGTCGGTGCGGCGTTGATGGTGATCGTGCCCCAGGTGCTGCGGCTGCGGCGGGTTCGCAGCGATCGCATGCGCACGGTCTGACCGGCCCGTCGCGCCGGTGGTGGCTGCTGTCGAGCCGTTACTGCGCAGCCGCTGCCGAAGCGGTGGCTTCGGCAGCGGCTTTCATCGCCTTGTCCATGCCTTCGACGATCTGCTTCTGCTGCGCGCGGGCTTGTTCCGCTTGCCGGGCTTGCAAGGTGCCAACCGTGGCGGCGGTGCCAGCGACTTCGGCGCCGCACCCTGCCAGCAGCGATGCGATGGCGATGGCGACGGCAACCACCGCAGGGGTTTTAGAACGGGCGGCCATCGGCAACTCCAGCCATCTGAACAGTCTCGCATTCTAGGAACCGGGTGGCGATGGCAAACTGATTGCTGCCACTGGTTTGGCTGACAGTTTCAAGCCCTTGCCCGGTGGTTGCCTTGCCAACAGTCGCAGGAGCCAGCCGATGAAAACGATCGATCCAGCCAGCATCTATGTGTTTCTGAATGCAGAGGGTGCGGCGCGACAGATACCGGGCGGCGATGCGTTCTGGTCGCAGACCGAATGCGAATTCGCGGCGCTGAACCGCGGCTGGCTGGTGTCGGAATTTCGCTTCGATGCCGACTGGGTCAACTGGGAGATGCACCCCGAAGGCGATGAAATCGTCTACCTGCTCGAAGGTCGGGTCACGTTGGTGTTGGACTTGGCAGAAGGCCACACCAGCCACCGGCTGGACGCTCCGGGTGCGGTGGTGGTGCCCAAAGGGGTGTGGCACACCGCGCGCACCACCACCGCCTGCCGCATGCTGCACATCACCCGGGGCGAGGGCACGCAGTCACGCTCCGCTGCCGACAACCCGCATTGATCGCGGGCTTCCAGCCTGCTCAAACGCCGAACAGCCCCTGGTGCTGCTCGCGCAGCAGGTTCTTCTGCACCTTGCCCATCGTGTTGCGGGGCAGCTCGGCCACCACGAACACCTGCTTGGGCACCTTGAAGCGCGCGATCTGCGATTTCAATGCGGCGATCACCCCATCGCCGTCGACCGCCGACCCCTCGCGTGCCACCACCACCGCCACCACCGCCTCGCCGAAGTCGGTGTGCGGCACCCCGATCACGGCCGATTCCGCCACCCCGGGCAACTCGTTGATGCATCCTTCGACTTCGGCCGGGTAGACGTTGTAGCCGCCGCTGATGATCAGGTCCTTGCTGCGGCCGACGATGGTCACGGTGCCATCGGCATCGACCTTGCCGACATCGCCGGTTTTGAAATAGCCGTCGGCAGTGAACTCCTGCGCGGTCTTCTCGGGCATCTTCCAGTAGCCCTTGAAGAGGTTCGGCCCACGCACCTGGATGCCGCCGATCTCACCTGCAGGCAATGGCTGGCCGCCCTCGTCCTGCACCCGCACATCGACTCCCGGCAACGCCTTGCCCACCGTGCCGCCGCGGCGCGCGCTCTCAGGCCGATAGGGGTTCGAGGTCAGCATCACCGTTTCGCTCATCCCGTACCGTTCCAGGATGGTGTGGCCTGTGCGATCGTGCCAGGCATTGAAGGTCTCGATCAGCAGCGGGGCCGAGCCGCTGACGAAGAGGCGCATGCGGCGGCAAGCGCCGCGCGTCAACATCGGCTCGGCCAGCAAACGCACATAGAGCGTGGGCACGCCCATGAACACCGTGGCGTCCGGCAGCCGAGCCGCCACCGCGCGGGCATCGAAATGGCTGAACCACAGCATCTTGCTGCCGTTGAGCAAGGCGCCATGCGCGGCCACGAACAAGCCGTGGACATGGAAGATCGGCAGCGCGTGGATCAGCACATCGCCGCCATCGTCCGCGCTCCGCCAGCCCCAGTGCTGCTTCAGCACCTGCGCATTCGACAGCAGGTTGCCATGCGTCAGCATCGCGCCCTTGCTGCGCCCTGTGGTGCCACTGGTGTAGAGGATCGCGGCCAGATCGTCGGCCTTGCGCGGCAAAGGCAGGTGCTGCACCGATTGGTAGGCCGCGCGGTCCAGCAGGGTGCCGCTGCGGTCGGCGTTCAGCGTGTAGACATGCGCGGTACCGGCCTTGAAAGCCAGCTTGCTGATCCAGCCGAAGCTCTGGCCGCTGCAGACGAACACCGCAGGCTTGGCGTCAGCGATGAAGTAGGCCAGCTCGGATGCCTGGTAGGCGGTGTTCAGCGGCAGGTAGACATGGCCGGCGCGCAGCACCGCCAGGTACAGCATCAAGGCTTCGACACTCTTGTCGGTTTGCGCGGCGATGCGCGAGGCCGGCGGCAACTGCAGCGAATCGATCAGGTTGGCGATCTTCGCCGTGCCATGTTCGATGTCGGCCCAGCTGTAGTGCAGCGGTCCATCGGGCGTGTCGGCAGTTTCGATCGCAGTGGCGTCCAGCGCCTGCGGAAACTCGGCGCGAACAGCCGCGTACAGGTTGTGGTCGAGATCGGTATGGGGATCGGTATGGGTATCGGTCATGGGAGTCGCCTGTCAAACCGCGTTGCCAATGGCGCGCGATCGGGTCACCTCGCCCTGGCGGAACCGAACATGACTGGCTTCGAGCTTGGCCAGGTCGTAGAGGTAATTGACCATCATCCCAAACGACTGCTTCAGGCCGTGCGGGCTCAGGTTGGCGCGCGCATTGATGCGCTCCAGCCGGGCGCCGTTGTCCAGGTGAAAGCGTGCCACGGGGTCGCCCACCCGTGTGGGCGACAGCGCCAGCAGATAGGCGCTGCACCACAGGCGCAAAGCCGCTGCGCCGGGTGCTTCCAGTCGTTCATGCACCGCGGGGCCCTGCAGCGCGTTCAGGTCGCCGCCGCACAACTCCAGCAGCAGCTTGCGCGCTTGCTTGAGTTCGTCGACCGCCCCTTTGCGCATCGGCGGCATCTTGGCCGGATCCGGGTCGGACAGGAACCAGCGCGCAAAGCCGGGGATCGGCGACAAGGTGCAGAAGGTCTTCAGTTGCGGCAGTTCGCGTTGCAATTGCTGCGCCACGGTTTTGATCAGGAAATTGCCCAGCGACACTCCGCGCAGACCCGGTTCGCAATTGCTGATGCTGTAGAAAGCCGCGACGCGAAAACGGTCTTCTCGCGTCGGTGTGCTGTTCTTGTCGATCAGCGGGCCGATGGCGTCGGGCATCTCGGGCAACAACGCCACCTCCACGAAGATCAAGGGTTCCAGAGGCGAAGAAGGGCCGCTCCCGAGTGCCTCTGCCCCCATGGGGGGTAGCGGCGATTCGGCTTGGGGGCGGCTCATCCCGAGCTGGGGGTGAAAGAAAGCGAAGCAACGCCGGTCGGGTTGCAGCCGGCGGCGCAGGTCTTCCCAGCCGTCGATGGCATGCACCGCTTCGTGGTGGATGATGCGTTCCAGCAGTTGCGCGGGGCTCTGCCAGTCGACCCGCCGCATCTGCAGGAAGCCGGGGTTGAACCACGAGCCCAGCAGGTGCTGCAGATCGGATTCCAGCGCGGCCAGGTCGGGACGTGCCTTCAGGCGCGGCAGCAGCGCGCGGCGCAAGGCCAGCACCGCCGCAGTACCGCCCGGCATGCGGTTCAGGCGCCGCAACAACTCCTGGCGCGGCGGCTCGGCCGCTGCCGTCAGCGCCATCAACGTGGCAGCGCCGGGGTCGGCTGCGTAGGCTTCGGCGCAACGCAAGACAATCACCGGGTCGGGGCTCAGGTCCTGGGCCAGGAAGTCGAAGTAGCCGTCCAGCTGCGCATCGTCCGATGCATCCAGGCGGTCGATCAGATCGCTGGTGACGGTCAAGCCGCCCAGCTCGGCATCGTCGGACAGCAGGTGGCGGCTGTCTTGCGTCAGGCGCCGTACGCTACGGGCCGTTCTCTGGCGTGCCGCCGCCTGGCGCAGTTCGTCGAGCATCGGCCGATTACCGCTGGTCTTTCAGCACCACGGGCACGGTTTGCTCGACCGCCACACGCAGCAAAAGCAACAGGTTCGCCATCTTGGAGTCATTGCTGACCGAGTCCCAGGGGTGGCCGCTCTCTGCCGAGACCGAAGCGATGTCGAGCCGAGAATCCGTCACCGCTTGCGTGGCCAGCACGCGACCGTCTTTCAGGTCGACCAGGCTGATGTTGAGGTAGGCAAACGTGGCCAGGAATCCCTGTGCCGACTCGCCCTTTTCGACATCTCGGATCACCGTGGTGCGCTCGACATAGAAGCCCAGGCCATCGACGCGGCCCTTGCCGAGCTTGTTGTCCAGGGCCTGAAAACCCGCATCGGCGCTGCGGCGGTTGATCAGCAGCATGCGACTCGATCCCTGCTGCTTCATCGCCTCTGCCAGATCGGCGGGCACTTGCAAGGTTTGACCGACCACCGGGTTGCCCGCTCCTGGAAACAGCTCGACATCCAGCGGCGACACCAGAAACACCGGCGCACCCGGCTCGGCGCGTTCGATCGCCTGCTTCGCGGCCAGCAAAGCGGCTTTGTCGAAGGCGCCGCCGGCCACGTCGAAGCGGCTGCGCACGTTGCTGTCGAGCCGGGTGCCGAGCTGCTCCTTGAAGCCCACCACCTGCAGCTGCTGTCCGACTTCGGAAACCACCGCGAACGATCGGGCCGCAGCGCCAGGCGGGGTCTGGGCCTGCACTTGCAGCGCTGCAACGCACGCAAGGCTCGCGAGCCATCGAAACCTGGTCAACATGTTTCTATCCGGTGTGAGTCCGACGATTCGACATTCTGACGGCTCGATCGGACCTTGCTGCATGACGCTGCCATCGCGCAGCACTCGGTGTTTGCCCGATGGCAGGATTGAGCCGGAGGCGGTGAACTCGCACCGGTCCTGTTTCCAACCCGAGGCGCACCTCCCCATGAATCTGCATGCCCGTTCTTTTCCCGTTGCCCGCAGCGGCCTCACTGCTGTGGCCTGTGCCGTGGCTGCGCTGCTGTCGGCCTGTGGCGGCGGCAGCACCACCATCACCAGCGGCAGCGGCGATTTCGAGGTCAATGTGGCGCCGGCCTTTGCGCGCAGCATCTCCGCCACCACCTCCTACGACGGCAACACCGACGACCTGCTGACCGCCGGGCTCGGCCGTGCCGGGCTTGCTTCGGCTGCTGCCGCGCCAGCGGTCTCGGCCACGCCCACCGCTGCCGAACTGCGCCGCTTGGCGATCTATGTCAACTACCGCGCCATCGTCGACACCACCCCCGGTGGCGGCTACGGCACGCTGTACGGCCCCAACGTCAACACCGCGGGCGTGGCCGGCAGCGGCGACGGCAAGATCGCCGGCCGCGAAACCCTGGCCTACGCCGACGACGGCAGCGGCAAGCAGAACGTGACGATGATGGTCCAGGTGCCGGCCGGTTTTGACATCGCAGCGCCCTGCATCGTCAGCGGCACGTCTTCAGGCTCGCGCGGGGTCTACGGCGCGATCGGGTCGTCGGGCGAGTGGGGGCTGAAGCACAACTGCGCGGTGGCCTACACCGACAAGGGCACCGGCAGCGGTGTCCATGATCTGCAAGCCAACACCGTCAATCGCATCGACGGCACCCGCACCGGAGCGGCCGCGGCCAGCATCGAATCGAATTTCACGGCCCGGCTGACCGATGCCGAACGCAGCGCTTTCAATGCCGCCACGCCGAACCGCTTCGCGGTCAAGCATGCCCACAGCGAGCAGAACCCCGAAAAGGACTGGGGCCTGCACACCCTGCAGGCGATCGAGTTCGCGTTCTATGTGCTGAACCAGCAATACGGCGAGCCGTTGCCGGACGGCCGCCGCACCAAGGTGATCCGGCCGGCCAACACGCTGGTGATCGCATCCAGTGTCTCGAACGGCGCCGGTGCCGCGCTGGCCGCGGCAGAGCAGGACAGCGCCGGGCTGATCGACGGGGTCGCGGTCAGCGAGCCCAACATCCAGCTCGCGCCCAGCACCAGCCTGCGCATCGAGCGCGGTGCGTTGCCGGCTTACACCGGCGGCAGCAAGGCGCTGTATGACTATTTCAGCCTCGGCAACCTGCTGCAGCCTTGTGCGGCGCTGGCGGCAACCGCTGCAACCGGTCCTTTCGCCTACACCGGCGGCACCGCGTTCGCCGCCGGCAACCGGTGTGCAGCGCTGGCTGCGGGCGGCCATGTGACGGGCAGCACCACCGCAGCCCAGGCCGCCGATGCACTGGCCAAGCTGCGCAGCTATGGCTGGGAGCCCGATTCCGACGAGTTGCATCCTTCGCACTGGCTGTTCGCCTCGCCGGCCATTGCCGTGACGTATGCGAATACCTACGGACGATCGCGCGTCAGCGACAACCTGTGCGGCTTCAGCTTCGCCGCGGTCGACGCTGCGCAGGCACCCACGCCGGCACCGGCGGCCGGCATCGCGACGATCTTCGGCACCGGCAACGGCATCCCGCCCGCAGCGCCGATTCAGCTGGTCTACAACAACAGCGTCGGCGGTGCCCGCAACCACACCGCGGCCACCTCGCCGTCGACAGCCACCGCCGACTTCGCCTACGACGGCGCCGCTTGCCTGCGCACGCTCTGGACCGCACAAACGGTGGCCGCCAGCGCGGTGCGCACCGGTGTGGCCGAGGTCTACCGCAGCGCCAACCTGCGCGGCAAGCCGGCCATCGTGGTGCATGGTCGCAACGACGCGCTGATCCCGGTCAACTTCTCATCACGGCCTTATCTGCTGCGCAACAGCCAGGTCGAAGGTGCTGCCAGCCAGTTGCGATACATCGAGGTCACGAACGCCCAGCACTTCGATTCGTTCCTGCCGTTCGGGGGCTTCGACACCCGCTACATCCCGTTGCACCTGTACTTCATTCGCGGCCTGGACGCGATGTGGGCACATCTGAAAAATGGCACCGCGCTGCCGGCGTCGCAGGTGGTGCGCACCGTACCGCGCGGCGGTGCGCCGGGGGCTGCTCCCACCTTGACGGCTGCCCAGGTGCCGCCGATCGCGGCGACCCCCGCAGCCGGCAACCGCATCACGATCGAGGGGTCGACGCTGCGGGTGCCAGACTGACCGGCTGAAGCTCAGGGCCGGGCCGCGGACCCGGCGCCCATCGGCTGGGGGGCCGGCGCCGACGCCGGTGTGCGCACCGTCAGCTCGCGCAGCACCCCGCCGCCTTCGACGCTGCCGCTGGTGGTGCCCGCACCGCCCATGCGCGCCAGGCAAGCGGTCTTCTGATCGCCGGGCAACGCATCGCATCGGGCCTTGGCGTTGGCGCCATAGGTGGCGGCCGGTTTGGCCAGCCCGTTGCGGGCAGCTTCTTCCTTGGCTGCACCCGCTTCCTTCATGCAGGTCTTGCGGTCTTCGGCGTTGGTTTTGCCCGCGCAGGCTGCGGTTTCGGCCTTGTAGCGCTGCTGGGCTGACGCGTCGGCGCCAGCTGCCTTTGCCGAATGCGGTGCCCATGCGGCAAGGGCGGCAGCCACAACCAGGCCGAAGGTCAGCGCGGCACGCCGCGTGGGGTGCTGCGTTGGCATGCGGATGGCAACGGGCTTGTGGGGTGTCTGGACCATGGGGCGCTCCTGGGGGTTCGGTGCCGCAGCGTGTCGCATCGGCGTTGCGGCGCGTGTCGGAACGCAACCCCCATGCCCGGGCACCTCGGCCTTGCAGGTTGTAGGCCTGATCCTGCGCGCGGCGCGGCCAAGCCCGCACCGCGATCGAAGCCGCATGCGGTCCCTACAATTCCCGGCCTTGCAGTTTCCGAAGGTTCTCCCATGTCGTCCGGAGTGATCCGAATCCGCGGTGCGCGCCAGCACAACCTGAAGAACCTGGACCTGGACATCCGCACCGGGGAGATGACGGTGGTCACCGGCCCCAGCGGGTCGGGCAAGTCGAGTCTGGTGTTCGACACGCTGTATGCCGAAGGCCAGCGGCGCTATGTCGAAACCTTCAGCGCCTATGCGCGGCAGTTTCTGGATCGCATGGACCGGCCGGCGGTGGACCGGGTCGACGGTGTGCCGCCGGCGATTGCCATCGATCAAACGAACCCGGTGCGCACCAGCCGCAGCACGGTCGGCACGATGACCGAGATCAACGACCACCTGAAGCTGCTGTTTGCGCGCGCGGCGCAGTTGTTCGACCAGGACACCGCGCTGCCGGTGCGGCACGACACGCCGCAGACGATTTACGAAGACCTGCAGCAACGGGTGGCTGCCACCGGCACCGATCCCGAACCCCGGCTCGTCTTCACTTTTCCGGTCGAGCTGCCCGCCGACACCACCGCGGAACAGCAGGCGCAATGGCTGGCCGCCAGCGGCTTCACGCGGGTGCACGCCGAGCGCATCGAAGGCGACCGCAAGCGCCTGCAGGTGGTGGCCGATCGGTTGCGGCTGGGAAGTGCCGAGCCGGTGCGGGTGATGGAAGCGATCGAACTGGCGCTGAAGCGAGGCAGCGGCCGGCTCACGGTTCACCCATCCACCGGTGATGACGCTGACGCGCTGGCACCGCTCGCGCCGTGGAACTACAGCACCGGCCTGCACTGCCCGGACAGCGACCGCCGCTATGCCGACCCGCAGCCGTCGATGTTCAGTTTCAACTCGGCCTACGGCGCCTGCGACACCTGCCGCGGCTTCGGCCGTGTGATCGGGGTCGATCTGGGGCTGGTGATTCCTGACGTCAAGAAGACCCTCCGCAACGGCGCCATCAAGCCCCTGCAGACCCCGGCCTGGAAAGAGAACCAGGAAGACCTGATCCGCTATGCCGGCGATGCCGGCATCCCGCGCGACACGCCGTGGTCGCAGCTGACATCCGCGCAGCGCGAGTGGGTCATCGAAGGCTCGCCGAACTGGACCGGCAAATGGCAAAGCCAGTGGTACGGAGTCAAGCGCTTCTTCGGCTATCTGGAAAGCAAGGCCTACAAGATGCACATCCGCGTGCTCTTGTCCAAGTACCGCAGCTACACGCCGTGCCCGGCCTGCGGTGCGGCGCGGCTGAAGCTGGAGCCGCTGCTCTGGCGCATGGGCGGCAAGAGCGGCGCCGATGACGTGCTGCCGCCCTACACGAGCCCCAAGGCGCCTGCGGCACCGTCCCCCGAGGGAAGCGCTATGGCGACCGGCCAAGCCGGATCGCCTCCGCGGCGCTTCATGCCGGTGGGTGTGGCCTGGTCGCGCGAGCAGCTCGAAGCCTTGCCGGGTTTGAACCTGCCCGACTTGATGCAGCTGTCGATCGAGCGCCTGCGGCGCTTCATGGAAGGCCTGAGCCTGCCTTCGAGCCTGCTCGACGATGCGCTGAAACTGTTGCTGGACGAGGTGCGCACACGGCTCAAATACCTGTGCGATGTCGGCCTGGGCTACCTCACGCTCGACCGCCAGAGCCGCACGCTGAGCGGCGGCGAGGTGCAGCGCATCAACCTGACGACCGCACTCGGTACCTCGCTGGTCAACACGATGTTCGTACTGGACGAGCCGTCGATCGGCCTGCACCCGCGCGACATGAACCGCATCGTCGAAGCCATGCACCGGCTGCGCGATGCCGGCAACACCTTGGTGGTGGTGGAACACGACCCTGCCGTGATGCTGGCAGCCGATCGGTTGATCGACATGGGTCCCGGCCCCGGCGAACGCGGCGGCCGGATCGTCTATGACGGCACACCCGACGACGCCCGCCATGCCGACACGTTGACCGGTGCCTATCTGGGCGGACGCAAGCAGGTGTCTTCCGGCTACAAGCGAATCGTCGATGCCGCCACGCCGAAGCTGATCCTGGAAGGCGCTCGCGAACACAACCTGCGCGATGTCACGCTCACCTTGCCACTGCAGCGCCTGGTGTGCGTCACCGGTGTCAGCGGATCGGGCAAGAGCACCCTGGTGCAGGATGTGCTGTTTCCGGCGCTGGCGCGCCACTTCGGCAAGGCCACAGAAACGCCGGGTGCCTTCAACCGCTTGCTGGGAGCCGACCACCTGTCGGAAGCCGTCTTCGTCGACCAGAGCCCGATCGGCAAGACCGCTCGCAGCAACCCGGCGAGTTATGTCGGCGCCTTCGACGAGTTGCGCAAGCTGTTCGCCGAGCTGCCGATGGCGCGCGAACGCGGCTACAGCGCCAGCACCTTCAGCTTCAACACCGGCGATGGCCGCTGCCCGACTTGCGGTGGCAGCGGCTTCGAGCATGTGGAGATGCAGTTCCTGTCCGATGTCTACCTGCGCTGCGACGATTGCGACGGGCGCCGTTATCGGCCCGAGATCCTCGATGTGAAGATCGTCCGCGGACCGGAACAACTGTCGATCGCCGATGTGCTGGACCTGACCGTGGCCGAGGCCGCGCACTGGTTCCAGAACGACCGCGAGGTGGTGGCACGGCTGCAGCCGATCGTCGATGTGGGTCTGGACTATGTGCGGCTGGGGCAGCCGGTGCCGACGCTTTCCGGTGGCGAAGCGCAGCGCCTGAAGCTGGCGGGTTTTCTGGCCGACGCGGCATCGAAGCCCTGGCAGCCGGTGGCCAAGCGAGGCACCCTGTTCCTGTTCGACGAGCCCACCACCGGGCTGCATTTCGACGACATCGCCAAGCTGATGCGGGCTTTGCGCAAACTGCTCGATGCCGGCCATTCGCTGCTGGTGATCGAGCACAACCTGGATGTGGTGCGGGCTGCAGACTGGGTGGTGGACCTGGGACCGGAGGGTGGTGAAGCGGGCGGCGAAATCGTCGCCACCGGCACGCCGGACGACATCGCCGCGCACCCGGGCTCGCACACCGGCGCGGCCTTGCGCGACTATGCGCAGGCGCTGGGCTTCGGCACTGCAAAAGCCGAAGAGGGCAGGGCGCTGCAAACCGTGTTGCGCGCTGCTCGCCGCGAACGAAGTGCAGCGCAGCAGGCACAAGACAATGCCATCCGCATCGTCAACGCCAAGGAGCACAACCTCAAGAGCCTGAGCGTGAACATCCCGCGCGGCAGCTTCAACGTGGTCACGGGCGTGAGCGGCTCAGGAAAAAGCACACTGGCTTTCGACATCCTCTTCAACGAAGGCCAGCGGCGCTACCTCGAGAGTCTCAATGCCTACGCCCGCAGCATCGTGCAGCCTGCGGGGCGGCCCGAAGTCGATGCGGTCTACGGCATTCCGCCGACGGTGGCGATCGAGCAGCGGCTGTCGCGCGGCGGCCGCAAGAGCACGGTGGCCACCACCACCGAGGTCTGGCATTTCCTGCGTCTGCTGTGGGTCAAGCTCGGCTTGCAGCATTGCATCCACGATGGTGCGCCGGTCAGGGCGCAGAGCACCGACAGCATTGCCGCGCAACTGCTGCGGCAGGTGAAAGAGGGCGGCCATCGCGGCCAGCATGTGGGGCTGCTGGCGCCGCTGGTGATGAACCGCAAGGGCGTCTACACCGACTTGGCGAAATGGGCCAAGGCACGCGGCCACACCCACCTGCGGGTCGACGGCGAGTTCCTGAAGCTCGACCCGTTTCCGCGCATCGACCGCTTCAAGGAACACACGATCGAGTTGCCGGTGGGCGACCTGCTGGTGTCGGTGCAAACCGAAGCCGAGTTGCGCGAGTTGCTGCGCAAGGCGCTGGACATCGGCAAGGGCGTGTTGCACCTGCTGCATCCGCTGGACGGGTTGGCGAACGCCATGGCGGACGGTGGCAACGGCCTCGGCATCGGCACGGTAACGGTCTATTCGACCAAACGCGCGTGTCCGGTGTGCGGCACCAGCTACCCCGAACTCGACCCGCGCATGTTCAGCTACAACAGCAAGCACGGCTGGTGCGGCACCTGCGTCGGCACCGGGCTTTCGCTGACGCGCGAGCAGCGCAAGGCCTACGACGATTCGAAGCCGCTGGAAGACAACGGCGGCCGCGAGCGCAGCTTTCCGGCTGAAGAAGCCGAGGTCGAAGGCGTGGTCGATGCGCCTTGCGGCGATTGCGGTGGCGCGCGGCTCAATGCGACATCGCGCGGGGTGACCTTCGAAGCGCAAGCCATCAGCGACATCGCGAAGCTGTCGGTGCAGGAAGCTCGTGTCTGGATCGACGGGCTCGCGCTGGAAGGCCGTGATGCAGACATCGCCCGCGATGTGGTGTCCGAGATCAAGAGCCGGCTCACCTTCCTCGAAGACGTGGGGCTCGGCTATCTGACGCTGGACCGCGCGGCGCCGACGCTCTCGGGCGGCGAAGCACAGCGCATCCGGCTGGCGGCGCAGTTGGGCAGCAACCTGCAAGGGGTTTGCTATGTGCTGGACGAACCCACCATCGGCTTGCACCCGCGCGACAACGGCGTGCTGCTGAATGCGCTGCACAAGCTGGGCGAAGCCGGCAACACCCTGGTGGTGGTGGAGCACGACGAAGACACGATCCGCCGCGCTGAACACATCATCGACATCGGCCCCGGTGCCGGCAAGCGCGGGGGCCATCTGGTGGCGCAAGGCACGGTGGCCGAGCTGTCGGCGAATCCGGATTCGCTCACCGGCCGGCTGCTGGCGCATCCGCTGCGGCACCCACTGGTCGCACGTCGGGAGATCGATTGGGAAGGCCCGGCGCTGATGCTGCGCGGCGCATCGATGCACAACCTGCGCCAGGTCGACCTGCGGGTGCCGCTGACGCGGCTGGTGGCGGTCACCGGCGTCAGTGGATCGGGCAAGAGCACCCTGGCGCGCGATGTGTTGCTGGCCAATGTGCAGGCAGTGGTCGGCGTCAAGCCCGGTTCGCGGCGGCCCTCGTGGAAAGGCTGCGAAAGTTTGACGGGTCACGAGCACATCGACCGTGTCCTGGAGGTCGACCAGACCCCGATCGGCAAGACCCCGCGCAGTTGCCCGGCCACCTACATCGGCTTCTGGGATTCGATCCGCCGCTTGTTCGCCGACACACTGGAGGCCCGTGCACGCGGCTATGCCGCCAACCGCTTCAGCTTCAACACCGGCGAGGGCCGATGCCCGGGTTGCGAAGGCCAGGGCATGAAGACCATCGAGATGAGCTTTCTGCCCGATGTGAAGGTGCCCTGCGACATCTGCCATGGCGCGCGCTTCAACCCGGAAACGCTGGCAGTCACCTGGCGCGGCAAGAGCATCGGCGATGTGCTGCAGATGGAGGTGGACGAAGCCGTGGGCTTCTTCGCCAGCATGCCAGCCATTGGCCACCCGCTGCAATTGCTGGCCGATGTGGGGCTCGGCTATCTGACTCTGGGGCAGCCGTCACCGACCTTGAGCGGCGGTGAGGCGCAGCGCATCAAGCTGGTCACCGAACTCAGCAAGGTCAGAGACGACATCACCCGAAGGGGCAACCGCGCGCCCCGCACGCTCTATGTGCTGGACGAGCCCACGGTGGGCCTGCACATGGCCGATGTCGAACGCTTGATCCGCGTGTTGCACCGCTTGGTCGACGGCGGCCACAGCGTGGTGGTGATCGAGCACGACCTGGATGTGATCGCCGAAGCCGACTGGGTGGTCGACCTGGGGCCGGAAGGCGGCAACCAGGGCGGGAACGTGGTGGCTGCCGGCACGCCAGAGGCGGTGGTCAAGAGCGGGTCGCACACGGGAGTCGCCCTGGCGCCGGTGCTGGCGCGATCGGCTGCTGCGCCGAAGGCAGCGGCAGCCGAGGCCGGATGAGCGCAACTGCAGGTCGTCTTCGCCGTCGCGCTGTTCACGGCAGAGCCGGGCCGGGCGCGAATTCCTGTTACAGGCCGGCGGCAGCAGCAACCGGCGCCGAACGCAGGCCGGCCATGTAATCGGCCACGGCCTTGATCTCGCTGTCTTTCATCTTGCCGGCGATGGTCATCATCTGCGCGTTGTTGGCGCGCTCGCCGGATCGGAACGCATACAACTGCGCTTCCAGGTAGTCACCGTGCTGGCCACCCACGCGAGGGTACTGCGCCGGAATGCCGGCGCCGTTCGGGCTGTGGCAGCCGGCGCAAGCCGGCACCGCGCGCTCGGCGATGCCGCCGCGGTAGATTTGCTGGCCCAGCGCGACGGTGTCCTTGTTCTTTGCAAAACCAGGCGCCGCGGTTTTGGACGCGTAGAGGGTCGCGACCTGCTTCATGTCGTCGGGCGACAGGATCGAGGCCATGCCCATCATGATCGCGTTCTTGCGCGCGCCGGCTTTGAATTCGGTCAGCTGCTTGACCAGATAGGCCGGATGCTGGCCTTGCAGGATCGGGTTGGCGGGCGAGCCGCGCGATCCGTCCTGGGTGTGGCAGGCCACGCAGGTGGCCGACAACTGTTGCGCTTTCGCGGCATCGTATTTGAATGCCGGAGCCTCCTCGGCAGCCATTGCCGGCATGGACATCAGGGCCATCGAGATCGCGGCCATGGCCGCGCCGGATGGCTTGCGCAGATTCAAGGATGGGAACGGATTCATCAACAACGCCTTCAGCAGATTCCACTACAGGGGCGGCTGCCTGCAGCAAGGCACACGGCAACCAATCCAAAATTTTACAATGGGCGATGACATCCTTGCCCCAGGCTGCGCGCCGACCCTCATCTGGAATCAGGCACGACACGGTCAGGGCGGTTTCGCCAGCCGACAAAGCCGCTGCTGTCGCTGCCAAGGCAGCGCTGGCCTGGACTCACGGCGCCCGCTTTCTGACCACCGCCAGCCAGCTCGACCAACTGCCCGCCGGCGAACTGCCTGAGATCGCCTTTGTCGGCCGCAGCAATGCCGGCAAATCCACGGCTATCAACACCCTGGCGCAACAGCGTCGGCTGGCCTTTGCGTCTCGTACCCCAGGCCGCACGCAGCACATCAACCTGTTCGAGGTCGGCCCGCGCGATCGGCCCGACCTGCTGTTCGCCGATCTGCCCGGCTATGGCTATGCGGCAGTCGAACGCGCTGCCAAGTTGCGCTGGCAGGCAGTGATGGCCGACTACCTGCAACTGCGGCGTCCGCTGCACGGTGTGGTGTTGATGATCGATTCGCGCCACGGCTTCACCGACCTCGACCGTCGGCTGCTGAGCTTGATGGCGCCGCGGCTGGTCAATGGCGAGGTGCGGCTGCTGGTGCTGCTGACCAAGGCCGACAAACTCAACAAGCGCGACGCGCAGTTGGCACTGACCGCCGCGCAGGCGGTGTTGGCCGAGATCAGCACCGAAGCCTCCGACATCGGCATCACGCTCTTTTCAGCGCTGTCGAAGCAGGGGCTGGAGGACGTGGCCACCACCTTGCATGGGTGGAGACCGGTAGAGCCGCTCGCTTCCGGCGTTTCGGTCGACCCGGCCAACCCGGTCGAGCTGGGCGATGGGAGCACTGCAGCTCACTCAGCCGAAGGCTCATCCAGCCGCTGCTTCGAGCTTTCGCTGCCGCATGGCATCACGCTCGCGTGCCGCACGCCCGAGCCGGTGGCACCGTCCAATTCGACCCTCCCTCGCATCCCACGCGTGATGCTGCTGCACGGATTCCCGGAAGCTGCCTTCGTCTGGGACGAGGTGATGCTGTCTGTGGCGGCCGCGCTCCCCCAGGCAGATGTGGTGGCACCCAATCTGCGCGGCTATCCAGGATCGACCGCACCCGCCGATCCCGCTGCCTACCGCGCCCGTTTCCTGGTGCAGGATCTGGTGTCCGCCATCGAAGCCCGCGGTACGCCACTCGATCTGCTGGTGGCGCATGACTGGGGCGGCGCTCTGGCCTGGAATCTGGCCGCAGCGCGCCCTGACCTGATCAAGCAGCTTTTGATCGTCAATTCACCGCATCCCGCAGCCTTTTTGCGCGAACTTCGCAGCAACCCCGCCCAGCAAGCCGCCAGCAGCTACATGAATTTTCTTTGCCGACCCGATGCGGCGACGTTGCTGTCCGCCAACGGGTGGGAGCGACTGTGGCGCTTCATGGGGCCGACGCCTTGGCTCACGGACGCCCTGCGGCAACACTACGAAGCCGCTTGGGGCGAGGACGGGTCCGGTCTGGAAGGGCCGCTGAACTACTACCGGGCATCGCCATTGAAACCGGCCACGGCGGCGGGAGACGCACTGCACCAATTGCAACTGTCGGACGAGATCGTGCGCGTGTCGGTTCCGACCACCGTGCTCTGGGGTGAACGCGACCAAGCTCTGTTGCCCGGCTTGCTGGACGGGTTGGAGCACTGGGTGCCGAACTTGCGGATAGAGCGCGTGCCCGATGCCGGGCACTGGATCGTTCACGAGCAACCGGCTCTTGTGGCGCAGACGATCGTCGAGCTGCTGGCGTTCGGCGTCACCGGGAAGTTGCCGCGCTGAACCGCTCGGCGGTCTGACTGCGACTGCGACTGCGACTGCGACTGCCGCTTCGACTGCGGCCGCGGCTCAGTGCTTCAAGCGGCCTGGCTTCGCTGTGCCAGTTGGGCTTGCAGTCTGGCGGCGGCCGATCCCACCAGGTTGCGCTGCTTCAAGGTCTTGGCGAGGCGTTCCGAGTGCAGCATCAGCAGCGCGCCGCGCCGCACCGCCCAGCTGCGGTCCGAAGCGCCGTCGCTGAACAGCCAGATCTCGCGCCGCTCACCCGGCCAGAGCAAGCGGGCGCGCACCCATCGGCCCTGCAAGAACAATCGCACCCAAGCCCCCGGCTTCAGGGCAGACAACCACTGCTCGGCATCCGACCGTGCCTGCGGCAACGCGGTTGTCTCGTCGTCGGCCAGTAATTCAGCCGGAACGGTGTCCAACTGCGGCACGTCCAGCATGCCGTGCAGGGTCGTCGGGGGGCCCGTGTCGGCGTCGAGCTTGGCTTCCAGCGTCTGCAACTCGGCAATGTGGCTGGCGGCAGCCGCCAGGCGCCGGCTGTGCCGTTTGGCCAGAAAGGTGTCCAGCCGGTCGAGAGCCCAGCGGTACAGACCGGCGTTCTGCTCGGTTTCTGACGCGATCTGTTCGACCGTTTCGTGCACCATCTTCAACAGCAGCAGGCGTTCCGGGTCGGCTGCATCGGGCGACATCTCGCTTTCGAATCCGACCTGGTTGATGAAACGCCACAACGGGTGGTCCTGCTCGTCCAGGATGCGGCTGTCGCGCAAGGTCAGGCGCATCGCCGGGCCTTGGAGCCGCGCCAGAATCTGGCTGATGTCGGCGGGAATGCGGTCTTCGGTTTGCAGGGTCTCGAACAGCCGGCTCATCAACTCGATGGCCCGCCGGTCAACCGGGTCGGTGGTCTTGCGCGCCAGTTCGTGCCAGCTTTCGCGCAGGGCGCGAATTGCCGGGTCGGCAGTCCGACCCACCGCGGCGCGCACCGGCGGTGCGGCCGGCAGCGGGTCCAACGCGCCGGGCATCGTGGCGCGCAGCAGGCGCAGATCGGGAGCGATCGTGGTGTCAACAGGCTGGATGCGTGTGCTGCTTCGCGATCCGGCCGGCAGGATCAGGGTGCGGTAGGCGGCCGGCTCGATCCCCATCGATTCGAGCCGGGACGAAGAAGCGGCGTAGCTTCTGCGCAGCTGCTGTGCCATCGCCGCACCTGCATGTCGCATGAACGACACCTGGTGACCGCGCGACAACGTCAGCGCCTGGGCCGCCGCCCACAGCGCATGCGCATGGGTCTCGGCGCGGAAGGGGTTGTGGTCGCGTGCCACGTCCATGTCGCCCACCAGGGCCGAAACATAGGTCTGCAACTCCCGCAGTTCGTACTCGGCGACGCTGCGGATCGCTTCGACCGCATGCGACAGCTCCACGTCCATGGCGACTTCGGCTTCGTCGACCAGGGCCAAGGTCGACGGGTGTGAGTCGGCCAGCGAATAAGGGCGTGGCGACGGGTCAACCGCCGCGTCTACCGGTCCGTGGGCGGCCTGTTCACGAAGCTGCGTGCGCAGCGATCGCATGTAGTAATCGGCCAGGCGCGGCCGCTGCGCTTTCAGCGCCGACATCAAATCACCGACCACCTGCCGCTGCGAAGGCGGCTGCCCGGCAAGCCCGTCCAGCAGCCGCTCCAGGGTGCCGTCGATCACCTGGTCGAACAGGAGCGGGGCCCGCAGCAATTCGTCGTCGACGTATTGCTGCAGCGCAGGGGATGCGAAGCCTTCTGACATGCCACGGATTCTGGTTGGGCCCCATCCTTTCGATCGGTGGAACAGGGCCGGTTTGGGCAAGCGCTTTGCAGCTTGCTTGCGGTCAAACGCAAACAGCCCGCAACGCCGAAGCGTGCGGGCTGTTTCAACAACAGTGTCGGTGAAGACAGAGGTGCAGACGACCCGGAAGCCGTCTGCAGACCGGACTTACATGTCCATGCCGCCCATGCCACCCATGCCGCCCATGCCACCACCCATGCCGCCACCGGCCGAGTCGTCTTTCGGCGACTCGGCGATCATGGCTTCGGTGGTCAGCATCAGGCTGGCGACCGAAGCGGCGTTCTGCAGCGCGGTGCGCGTGACCTTTGTCGGGTCCAGGATGCCCATCTCGATCATGTCGCCGTAGGTGCCGTTGGCGGCGTTGTAGCCGTGGTTGCCCTTGCCGGCCAGCACCTGGTTGACCACCACGCTCGGCTCTTCACCAGCGTTGCTGACGATGATGCGGATCGGCTCTTCGGTTGCGCGCAGCACGATCTTGATGCCGGCGTCCTGGTCGGGGTTGTCGCCCTTGATGGTGCCGGCCGACTGGCGGGCACGCAACAGCGCGACGCCACCACCGGCAACGATGCCTTCTTCCACCGCAGCGCGCGTGGCGTGCAGGGCGTCTTCGACACGCGC
>JBBSPW010000059.1:0-19005 GCA_038258365.1 Burkholderiales bacterium
ATCGCCGTGCCTTCGCGTTTCGAGCCCTGCGGGCTGACCCAGATGTACGGCTTGCGCTATGGCACCGTGCCCATCGTGCGCCGCGTGGGCGGGCTGGCCGACACCGTGGTCGACGCATCGCCGGCGGCACTGGCAGACGACCAGGCCACCGGATTCTCTTTCGACGACCACACGCCCGCGGCCTTCGAGCATGCGGTGCACCGCGCGGCAGGGATGCGGCGTGAGCCGGCGGCCTGGCAGCGGATCATGCGCGCCGGCATGGCGTCCAAGTTGTCGTGGGACGGCCCGGCAGCCGAATACCAGGCGCTGTACGAGCGGCTGCTGCAGGCGCCGTCCAGTCGGCGCAACTGAAAGGCTGTCGCGCCGCGCTGTGCTGCGTGCGCTCGATCAACTGGGGCTTTGCCGCTTTCCGTGCTCCCCGTGGAAGAAGGCCGGCTTCGGCCGGCCTTGGGTGCTCAGTAGGTCAGTAGGTGGTGCCGTTGATCTGCACCAGCGTTGCGTTCAGCGTCTGGGTGCCCTGGGGGGTCACCGACACCTGCTTCACCGACACGCCCTGGTTCACGCTCAACCATTGGGTGGTGGTTTCGTTGGGTGTTGCCGGGTCGGTTAGGTCGAAGCGACAAGTCGAGTAGGTGCCAGCCGGCACGGTGACGCTTTCGATGCCGACGAAGCGGGCATTGAAGCGGGCTTGCACCGTTGTCGTGGTGGGTGGCTGGCCTGCCGGTTGCACCACTGTGACCGTGGAGGTGGACGGGTAGGTCAGCGACGCCGACTGCCCCACCGCCAGACCGAATCGTGGGTCGGTGAAAGGTGGCACGTTCACGGTTTTGACGGTCGACACCGCGTCCGTGGTGATGCCGAAGAGCGTGGTTCGGGTGGTGTTGGTGAAGAACGAGCCGTACAGCGGCAACTCGGTCGCCGACTGGCGGTTGTAGTAAGCCGAGCCCTCGGTTTTGTTCACGACCTGCGAGCTGAAGCCAGCTGCGGTGGTGGTGCCGGTGACTTCGACGGTGCTGAACTGTTCGTACACCGATTGGCCTTCATAGCTGGTCAGCGGCCGCACGGTCGAAACGCTCACCGCAGTGCCGGTGATGATGCCGACGTATTCGTAGTTGATGCGGCTGACGGTGCCCACCGTGATCGCCAGCTGCGTATCGGTGCAACTGGCAGCGCTGCCCGGAGCGGGGGCGGGTGACGGTGACGGAGCGGGAGCGGGGGTCGGAGCAGGCGGAGGAGTGGGTGCCGGCGGCGGGGTTGGAGCAGGGGTGGGCGCTGGAGCGGGCGTGGGTGCAGGCGCTGGCGCGGGTGTCGGGGCTGGCGCCGGCGCCGGTGTCGGCGCAGGCGCTGGTGTGGGGGCGGGCGCCGGAGCAGGTGTTGGGGCAGGCGCAGGCGCAGGCGACGGCGACGGCGACGGAGCAGAGATCGGAGCTGGCGCAGGCGCGGCAGCGACCACGGGGTCGGCCACTCCTGGGTCGCTTCCGCCACAGGCGGCCAGGGCCACCGCGGCCATCAGTGAAGCAAGGACGGCAAGATGCGGAGCGCGGTCGTCGGCGCGTGGAGTCGGATGCTGGTTCAATCCAATGCCCTCAGAGTGGGTGAGTCGGGTGCTGGATGCTGTCAGCCCTTGCCCAACTGCAGTCGCCCAAGTTGCAGTGAAAAGCGCCCATAAATTCGCGCACAGGCTCGATTTCTGATGCTGCGTTCGCAGCCGCTTCACCCATTCCCAACCCGCAGGAGATTCCCATGCGTTGCAAACCCCTCGGCCGCACCGGCCTGTTCGTTTCCGAGTTGTGCCTGGGCACGATGACTTTCGGTGGCGGCAGCGGCATCTGGAGCCAGATCGGCGACCTTCAACAAGCCGACGCCGAGCGGCTGTTGGGCCAGGCCATCGATGCCGGCATCAATTTCATCGACACCGCCGATGTCTATTCCGGCGGCTTGTCGGAAGAAATCACCGGGCAGGCGCTGAAGAACCTGAAGCTGCCGCGCGACCGCGTGGTCGTCGCCACCAAGGTGTTCGGCGAAACCGGCTCCGGACCGAACGAACGCGGCGCGTCGCGCGGCCACATCCTGGCTGGCGTCCAGGCGAGCCTGAAACGGCTGCAACTCGACCACATCGACCTCTACCAGATTCACGGTTTCGATCCGGCCACGCCGATCGAGGAAACACTGCGCGCGCTCGACACGCTGGTGCAGCACGGCCATGTGCGGCATGTGGGCGTGTCCAACTGGGCGGCCTGGCAAATCGCCAAGGCGCTCGGCATCAGCGAGCGGCTCGAGTTGGCGCGCCTGGAATCGCTGCAGGCCTACTACACGCTGGCCGGCCGCGATCTGGAACGCGAACTCGTTCCGATGCTGGCCAGCGAAGGCTTGGGGCTGATGGTCTGGAGTCCGCTGGCCGGTGGGCTGCTGAGTGGCAAGTTCCAGCAGCCGGCCAAGGGTCGCGACGCCGCGGCCGAAGCAGGCAGCCGTCGCAGCAGCTTCGACTTCCCGCCCGTCGATCGGCCGCGCTCCGATGCCTGCATCGACGCCATGCGGCCGATCGCTGCGGCGCACGGGGTCTCGGTGGCGCAGGTGGCGCTCGCATGGCTGCTGCACCAGCCGGTGGTGACGAGCGTGATCATCGGCGCGAAGCGGCCCGATCAGCTTGCCGACAACCTCGCAAGCATCGACCTCAAGCTGTCGGCCGACGACCTGGCCGCGCTGGATGCGGTCAGCCGCTTGCCCACCGAATACCCGGGTTGGATGCTGGAGCGCCAGGGCGAGCACCGCCGCCAGCAGGTCGCCGATGCAATGGCAGCATGCGTTGTGCAGTGACTGGCGACCGGCGCGCAGCGCCTGCTGCAATCGCGCAAAGCCCGACCCAATGCCAAGCGGCTTGTGCAGTGCAGCGCGCGCAGCTACCGGTTTGGCGGAACGGGCGGGATTCGAACCCGCGGAGGGCTGTTAACCCTCACATGCTTTCCAGGCATGCGACTTAAACCGCTCATCCACCGTTCCGCGGAGAGCCTGATTCTAAGGGGCGGGCTCGCCTGTCTTTGGGACGTGAAGCCGCGGGACTATGTCAACGGAGACGGCGCCACCGCATGCTCGCGCAGCCAGTCCATCAGCACGAACTCCAGCGCCTTGGCCTGCGTGCTTTCCAGCACCACCGGTGGTGCGCAGCCGGCCTCATACGCTTCGCGCCAGCGCAGCGCGCACACGCACCAGCGGTCACCGGGCTTCAGTCCCGCAAAGCGATGGGCCGGCCTGGCGGTGATGAGGTCGTTGCCGCGCTCCATCTGAAAGTTCAGGAATTCCACCGTGACCTTGGCGCAAATCACATGGCTGCCGGCGTCCTGCGCGTCGGTGTGGCAGCAGCCGTCGCGCTTCCAGCCTGTCAAAGGGTCGAAGGAGCAGGCCACCAGTGGCGTGCCCAGCACGTTGAGAACACCGGGATCAGGGGCCGCCCGGCGCTGCCGTTCCTCTGCCATCAGCGCGGCACCTTGTCGCTTTTAATCAGCGCCATCGAGGTCGCGATCAACCCGGCCACCTCGCTCATGTTGCCGGGCACGATCAGGGTGTTGTTCTTCTGTGCCAGCTGGGCGAAGGCTTCCACCGCTTTCTCGGCCACTTTCAATTGCACCGCCTGCTCACCGCCCGGCTGCTGGATCGCAGCGGCCACCTTGCGGATCGCATCGGCGGTGGCGTCGGCCACCGCCACGATGGCTGCCGCTTCGCCCTGGGCATTGTTGATCTCGGCTTGTTTCTCGCCTTCGCTTCGTGCGATGAAGGCTTCGCGTTCGCCAGTGGCGATGTTGATCTGTTCTTGCCGACGGCCTTCGGATGCCGCGATCAGCGCACGCTTCTCACGTTCGGCAGTGATCTGCGCCTGCATCGACTGCAGAATCGCCGCCGGCGGCGTCAGGTCCTTGATCTCGTAGCGCAACACCTTCACACCCCAGGTCAGCGCGGCTTCATCCAACGCGCTCACGATGCTGGCGTTGATCAGGTTGCGTTCTTCGAAGGTCTTGTCCAACTCCATCTTGCCGATCACGCTGCGCAAGGTGGTTTGCGACAGCTGGGTGATGGCGGTCAGGTAGTCGGAAGAGCCATAGCTGGCGCGCATCGGGTCGGTGACCTGGAAGTACAGGATGCCGTCCACCTGCAGCTGCGTGTTGTCCTTGGTGATGCAGACCTGGCTGGGCACATCCAGCGGTACTTCCTTCAGCGAATGCTTGTAGGCCACGCGGTCGACGAAGGGCAGCACGAAGCTCAGCCCCGGCGTCAGTGTGCGGTCGTATTTGCCGAGCCGCTCCACCACCCAGGCGTTTTGCTGCGGCACGATCTTGAGGGTCTGAACGATGAAGATGATGGCGATGACCGCCAGTACGATTGCGATTTCCATGGAGTGCTTCGGGTTCTCGGGTTCTGCTGATGAAGTCGATGGGTGCGGGCGCTTTCAGCGCGCCGCGGGTGGCGCAACCTGCAGCTGGCTGCCGTTCAGCGCCACGATCACATGCGCGCCGGGTTGCGGTGACCCACTGCCGGCATAGTTCACGGCCCAGGCCGCGCCGCGGTACAGCACGCGTGCCGAACCATCGGCGTTCCAGGCGGGTACCTGCACCGTTTGGCCGATGTCGATGTTGACATCGCGGTTGCGTTCTGCGGTCTCGCGCCGCGGTGCGTTGGCGCGCGATGCATGCCAGAGGGCGGTCGCACCGCCACCCACCACGGCCGCGACAGCGATCTGCGCTGTGGGCGCCAAGCCCAGGTGCGCGGCGATGGCCCCTGCCGCGCAGCCCAGCGCCACCATCAGCAGATAGAAGGTGCCGCTGGCCAACTCGGCCGCCACCAGCATGCCGGTGAGCAGCCACCACAGGGTCGGGGCACTGAAGTTCATCGCGGGTTCTCGGTCGGTGTCGTGGTGTGGAGGAAGCGTGTGAAGGATGCGTGAATGGGCAGTGTGAATGCCAAGCCAGTGTAGTCATTGCACCGCGCCTACACTGCGCGCTCTTCTTGATTCCCGGGCACGAGCCGAATGATTCGCTTCCGCTTTCCGATCGTCATCATCGACGAGGACTTCCGCTCCGAAAACACCTCGGGCCTCGGCATCCGCGCGCTGGCCGATGCCATCGTCAAGGAGGGCTTCGAAGTGCTGGGCGCCACCAGCTATGGCGACCTGAGCCAGTTCGCGCAGCAGCAAAGTCGCGCCAGCGCGTTCATCCTGTCGATCGACGACGAAGAGTTCAAGGGTGGGCCCGATGTCGATCCGGCGGTTTTGAACCTGCGCAAGTTCATCGAAGAGATCCGCTTCAAGAACGCCGACATCCCGATCTACATCTATGGTGAGACGCGCACCAGCCAGCACATCCCCAACGACATCCTGCGTGAGCTGCACGGCTTCATCCACATGTTCGAGGACACGCCGGAGTTCGTGGCACGCCACATCATCCGCGAAGCCCGCAGTTATCTGGACGGCCTGGCACCGCCGTTCTTCAAAGCGCTGATGGACTATGCGCAAGACGGTTCGTACAGCTGGCACTGCCCGGGTCACAGCGGCGGGGTGGCGTTTCTGAAGAGCCCCGTCGGCCAGATGTTCCACCAGTTCTTCGGCGAGAACATGCTGCGTGCCGACGTTTGCAATTCGGTCGAGGAACTGGGCCAGTTGCTGGACCACACCGGGCCGGTGTTGCAAAGCGAGATCAATGCGGCGCGCATCTTCAATGCCGACCATTGCTTCTTCGTGACAAATGGGACGAGCACCAGCAACAAGATGGTCTGGCACCACACGGTGGCGCCTGGCGATGTGGTGGTGGTGGACCGCAACTGCCACAAGAGCATCCTGCACGCCATCATCATGACCGGCGCGGTGCCGGTGTTCTTGACGCCGACTCGCAACCAGCACGGCATCATCGGCCCGATTCCGGAAAGCGAGTTTTCGCCCGATGCGATCAGGAAGAAGATCGCCGCGCACCCGCTGCTGCAGGGCGTGGATGCCAGCACCGTCAAACCGCGCATCCTGACCTTGACGCAGAGCACCTACGACGGTGTGCTCTACAACACCGAGGCCATCAAGCATGCGCTGGATGGCTACATCGATGTGCTGCACTTCGACGAAGCCTGGCTGCCGCATGCCGCCTTCCACAAGTTCTACGGCACTTTCCATTCGATGGGCAAGAACCGCCCGCGGCCCAAAGACCAGTTGGTGTTTGCCACTCAAAGCACGCACAAGCTGCTGGCCGGCATCAGCCAGGCGAGCCAGGTGCTGGTGCAGGATGCCACCGAGAGAAAGCTCGACCGAAGTCTCTTCAACGAGGCCTATCTGATGCACACCAGCACCAGCCCGCAGTACGCGATCATCGCCAGCTGCGATGTGGCGGCGGCGATGATGGAAGCACCCGGCGGCCCCGCGCTGGTGGAAGAGAGCATCAGCGAGTCGATGGACTTCCGACGCGCCATGCGCAAGGTCGCCGCCGACTTCGGCAAGAAGGATTGGTGGTTCAGCGTCTGGGGTCCCGACAAGCTGGTCAAGGACGGCATCGGCCGCTCCGATGACTGGATCTTGAAGAAGAACGCCAAATGGCATGGCTTCGGCGCGCTGGCCGATGGCTTCAATTTGCTGGACCCGATCAAGTGCACCATCGTCACGCCGGGACTGAACCTGTCTGGCAAGTTCGACGCCACGGGCATCCCGGCGTCGATCGTCACCAAGTTCCTCGCAGAGCATGGGGTTGTGGTCGAGAAGACCGGGCTCTACTCGTTCTTCATCATGTTCACGATCGGTATCACCAAGGGCCGCTGGAACACGCTGTTGACTGCGTTGCAGCAGTTCAAGGACGACCACGACCGCAACGCGCCGATGTGGCGCATCCTGCCGGAGTTTTGCGCGGTGCACCCCCGCTACGAGCGCATGGGTCTGCGCGACCTGTGCCAGGCCATCCACAGCATGTACAGCAAAGGCGACATCGCGCGGCTGACGACCGAGATGTACCTCTCGGACATCACCCCGGTGATGAAGCCCACCGATGCCTTTGCCTACATCGCGCACCGCAAGACCGAGCGCGTGGCCATCGACGAGTTGGAAGGTCGGCTGACGACTGCGCTGTTGACCCCGTACCCACCCGGCATTCCGCTGCTGATTCCCGGCGAACGCTTCAACAAGAAAATCGTCGACTACCTGCGCTTCACGCGCGAGTTCAACGCGGCGTTTCCAGGCTTCGACACCGACGTGCATGGGCTGGTCGAAGATGATGCTGCACCCGATGGCAAACGCCGTTACTACGTCGATTGCGTGCGGGAAGACGTGCCGGCACCGGCAACGGTGGATCCAGTCGAGGCTGCGGCTGTGGCACCGAAGCTGCCAGCCAAGGCGCCCCGGCCGCGCAGCAAGGCCAGGCCTCGCAGCAAGGCCAGCGCCTGAAACTAGTTTTCGGTCAAACCAGCGCCACCCATCGCCTGACTGAACCCGCCGTCGACATAGGTGATCTCGGCGGTGATGCCGGACGCAAGGTCCGACAGCAAAAACGCTGCCGCATTGCCGACATCGTCGAGCGTCACGTTGCGTCCCAGCGGTGCGCCTTGCGCCACCACGTCCAGAATCTTGCCGAAGCCCTTGATGCCGGCCGAGGCCAAGGTCTTGATCGGCCCGGCTGAAATGCCATTGACCCGGATGCCCTTGGGTCCGAGGCTCTGCGCCAGGTAGCGCACGCTGGCTTCAAGCGACGCCTTGGCCAAGCCCATGGTGTTGTAGTTGGGCACTGCCAGCAGCGCACCCAGATAGCTCAGCGTCAGCAACGCTGAACCGGGGCGCAGGCGGGGCAGAGCGCCTTTGGCGAGCGCAGGGAAGCTGTAGGCCGAGATGTCGTGTGCGATGCGAAAGTTCTCGCGGGTGATGCCGGCCAGAAAGTCGCCGCCGATCGCTTCGCGTGGGGCGAAGCCGATGGCGTGGACCAAGCCGTCGAACTGCGGCCAGGATTCGCCGAGGTCGCGGAACAGCGCGTCGATCTGTTCGTCGCTCGACACATCGCAGTCGAAGACCAGCTTTGAGTCGAACTCTGAGGCGTACCCGGTGACTCGGTCCTTGAAGCGCTCGCCGACATAGCTGAAGGCGAGTTCGGCGCCCTGGGCGCGGCAGGCTCGCGCTATGCCATAGGCAATCGAGCGGTTGGACAGCACGCCGGTGATCAGAAAGCGCTTGCCTTGAAGAAAGCCCATGGGTGCTCCATCTGTTCGGCCCGAATTCTGTCACGCAGCCTGCGTGATGCAGCCGCTGGCACCGTCGGGGGTTGAAGGCGCCATAACAGCGAGCTACAATCCCATCTTTGCGGTCAGCGCAAGGGTAAGCCACTAGGGCGACCCCTCTGCAAATCGCAAGACGAAGGCCAAAGAAGAAATTGGGCGGAGCTATCCAGCCCATTTTTTTTGCCCGGGTCACTTTGAGGCCCGAGCAATTTTTAACAGACGTCGAACAGACGAATTTTTAACAAGCGATCAGGAGCAAGAGCGTTGCGCAGCAGCGGCACGACACGCATCGACAGCCATGCCCGCGACCACACGGGTGGCGGCAAGGCAGGCAGCGGCAAAGGCCGCTCAGCAGCCAAACCGGATTCCGGTGGGGCTGCCGGGCGTTCGCCTGCGCGCGGGCGGCCCGTGCCGGTGCGTCCGGTGCCGACCGCTGAGGAACTGGCAGCGCGCGTTGGCTGGCGCGAGGCCATCAACGTCACTGTGGCTGGTCTGGGTTACGAGCTGGTCGATGTCGAACGGGCCGAGCGCGGGTTGTTGCGGGTCACGATCGACCGCGTGACAGGGCGTGTGTATCCAGTGGCCACCGAGAGCGAGTTTGTGACGGTCGAAGACTGCGAGCAGGTCACACGGCAGTTGCAATATGTGCTGGAAGTCGAAGGTTTGGAGTACGCCCGGCTCGAAGTGTCGTCGCCCGGGCTGGATCGTTTGCTGCGCAACGATGCCGATCTGGCTCGCTTCGAGGGCCAGGCGGTCAGCCTTGCTTTGAAGCTGCCTTTCGAGGGCCGCAAGAACTGGCAGGGTGTGCTGGGGCAGGCCGAGGCGGCCGAGGCGGGGGCAGCAACTGAGTCAGAAGCAGCGAGCGCCGACGGCGTTCGCCCGGTCGAAGAACACCGCGGCGCCGCCTGGCAGTTGGTGTTCGATGACCGCGGAGCCGAACGTGTCTTGGGTTTTCGCATGCACGAGGTGCGCGAAGCCCGGCTGGTTCCGGTATTGGATTTCAAGGGCCGCAAGACGGCGCCGGGTGTGGACGGAGGCTGAAGGACAAGATGAACCGCGAAATGTTGATGTTGGTGGACGCAATCTCGCGCGAGAAGACCGTCGAACTCGAAATCGTGTTCGGTGCGGTCGAAGCCGCTCTGGCGTCGGCAACCAAGAAGCTCAATGGCGGCGAGGTCGACATCCGCGTGGCGGTCGACCGCGACACCGGTGAGTACGAGACCTTCCGCCGCTGGCTGGTGGTGCCCGACAGCGCGGGCTTGCAGAACCCCGATGCGGAGGAGCTGCTGTCTGAAGCGCTGGAGCGCATTCCCGACATCGAGGAAGGCGACTACATCGAAGAAGCGATCGATTCGCTGACCATCGGCCGCATCGGTGCACAAGCGGCCAAGCAGGTGATCCTGCAGAAGATCCGCGATGCCGAACGCGAACAGTTGCTGAACGACTTTCTGTCGCGCGGGGAGAAGATCTTCGTCGGCACTGTCAAGCGACTGGACAAGGGCGACATCATCGTCGAGAGCGGCCGGGTCGAAGGGCGCCTGAAGCGCTCGGAAATGATCCCCAAAGAGAACCTGCGCAGCGGCGACCGCGTACGGGCGGTGCTGCTGGGCATCGACAACACGATCCGCGGGCCGCAGATCATGCTGTCGCGCAGCGCACCGGCTTTCATGATCGAGTTGTTCGCGCAAGAGGTGCCCGAGATCGAGCAGGGCCTGCTCGAGATCAAGAGTTGCGCCCGCGACCCGGGCAGCCGCGCCAAGATCGCGGTGGTCAGCCACGACCGGCGCGTCGACCCGATCGGCACTTGTGTGGGCGTGCGCGGTTCGCGCGTCAACGGCGTGACCAACGAGGTGGCAGGCGAGCGTGTGGACATCGTGCTGTGGTCCGACGACCCGGCGCAGTTCGTGATCGGCGCGCTGGCCCCGGCCAACGTGCAAAGCATCGTGGTCAACGAAGAAACGCATGCGATGGATGTGGTGGTGGACGAGGAGAACCTCGCCATCGCCATCGGTCGTGGCGGCCAGAACGTTCGCCTGGCGTCGGAGCTGACCGGCTGGCGCATCAACATCATGACCGCCGAAGAGTCGCAAGCCAAGCAAGACACCGAGAGCGATTCGGTGCGCAAGATCTTCGTCGACAAGCTCGACGTCGACGTGGAGGTGGCCGACATCCTGATCGCCGAAGGCTTTGCCAGTCTGGAAGAGATCGCTTATGTGCCGCTGCAGGAAATGCTGGAAATCGAGGCCTTCGACGCCGACACTGTTCAGGAGCTGCGAACCCGCGCCAAGGACGCGCTGCTGACGATGGAGATCAAGAAGGAAGAGCAGGTCGACGGCGTGTCGCAAGACCTGCGAGACCTGGAGATGGACGGCCAGGAGCTGTCCATCGAACTGATCGCCAAGCTGGCGGTGGCGGGCATCCAGACCCGCGACGACCTGGCCGACCTGGCAGTGGACGAGTTGACCGAGATCTCGGGCATTGCAGACGAGCAGGCTCGGACGCTGATCATGAAAGCGCGTGAACACTGGTTCACCGCCTGATTGGCCGCATGCGCCTTCGCCCCATCTGACATCCGTCATCCGCATCAGACAGACATCAAAGAAACAACGAGGAAAACCCATTCATGGCCGTGATCACCGTCGCTCAGTTTGCCGCGCAACTCGGTCGCCCGACCACGGCGCTGATCGAGCAACTGCAGTCGGCCGGCGTCACCAAGCAGTCGCCCGACGACGCGCTGAATGAAACCGACAAGGAACGTCTGCTCGACTTTCTGCGCACCTCCCATGGCACCGCCGCGGGCGGTGAGCGCAAGAAAATCACGCTGACCCGCAAGACATCGACCGAGATCAAGCAGGCCGATGCCAGCGGGCGCGCGCGCACGATCCAGGTCGAGGTGCGCAAGAAGCGCACCTTCGTCAAGCGCGACGATGCGACACCGGCGGTGGAAGTCCCGGCCGGCCCGAGCGCCGAAGAGTTGGATCTGCAGCGCCGCGAGGAAGAAGCGCAGGCGCAGGCTGAAGCGATCCGCGTGCAGGAAGCCGAGCTGGCAGCCGCACGCAAGGAACGCGAATCGCAGGAAGCCGCGGCCAAGGTCGCGGCCGATGCGGTCGCAGCCGAAGCGCAGGCCAAGGTGGCGGCTGACGCCGAGGCCGCTGCTGCAGCGGCAGCCGAAGCGGAGAAAGCCGCTCCCGCGGCGAAAGCCGCCAAGGGCAAGGCCAAGGGCAAGTCTGCGGTCAAGGACGAGGAAGCGGCCGGAACCGAAGCCGGCGACAAGGCCGCCGCATCCGCGGTGGGAGCTGCCGAAGCAGCCGACAGCACAGAGGCCGGCAAGTCTGCAGAGCCCGCCAAGCCCGTGCTGCGCGTGGTCAAGGCTGCTGACAAGGCCGCTGAAGACAACGCGCGCCAAGCCGATCTGGAACGTCGCCGCAAGGCCGCCGAGGCCGAAGCGGCTGCGATCCGCGCGATGATGAACGCGCCGAAGAAGGTGATGCTGGCCAAGAAGCCGGAAGAGATCAAGGTCGACCCGGCCAAGGAAGCCATCAAGGGCACGATCCACAAGCCCAAGGGCGCGCCGGGTGCGACAGCGGGTGCCACCACGGCCAAGCCGGGGGACAAGAAGCAGGTCAAGTCCGAGAAGCTTTCTTCAAGCTGGGCCGACGACGCCGCCAAGAAGCGCGCCGCGCTCAAGGGCCGCAGCGATGGCGCTGGCCGTGCCGGCTGGCGTGCGCCCCGCGGCGGCTCGCGCCGCGGCGGCGACCGTGGCGACAATGGCAGCAGCTACACGCCGGCGGTCGAGATGCAGCCGCAAGAGGTGCACATCCCCGAGACCATCTCGGTGGCCGACCTGGCGCACAAGATGAGCGTCAAGGCCAGCGAAGTCATCAAGCAGCTGATGAAGCTGGGCCAGATGGTCACCATCAACCAGCAGCTCGACCAGGAGACGGCCATGATCGTCGTCGAGGAGATGGGCCACACCGCGTTCACGGCCAAGCTGGACGACCCCGAAGCCTTCACCGAAGAAGAAACAGCAGCCCACGACGCGGCAGAGCAAAAGCCGCGCGCGCCGGTCGTGACCGTGATGGGCCATGTCGACCACGGCAAGACATCGCTGCTGGACTACATCCGCACCGCGCGGGTCGCCGCCGGTGAGGCGGGTGGCATCACGCAGCACATCGGTGCCTACCACGTCGAAACCGGGAAGGGCATGATCACCTTCCTGGACACCCCGGGCCACGCTGCCTTCACGGCGATGCGGGCGCGCGGTGCGAAAGCCACCGACCTCGTGATCCTGGTGGTGGCAGCCGACGACGGCGTCATGCCGCAAACCAAGGAAGCCATCGCCCACGCGAAGGCAGCGGGGGTGCCGATCGTGGTGGCAATGAACAAGATCGACAAGGCCGACGCCAACCTGGAACGGGTCAAGGGCGAGCTGGTGGCCGAGGGTGTGATTCCGGAGGACTTCGGTGGCGATTCACCGTTCGTGCCCGTGTCGGCCAAGACCGGTGAGGGCATCGACAACCTGCTGGACCAGGTGCTTTTGCAAGCCGAAGTGCTGGAGCTGAAGGCGCCGACCGATGCCGCAGCCAAGGGCATCGTGATCGAGGCCCGGCTGGACAAGGGCCGCGGCCCGGTGGCCAGCATCCTGGTGCAAAGCGGCACGCTGAGAAAAGGCGACATCGTGTTGGCCGGCAGCAGCTTCGGCCGCGTGCGGGCGATGACCGATGAGGACGGCAAGACCATCGACAGTGCAGGCCCGAGCCTGCCGGTGGAAATCCAGGGCCTGACCGAGGTGCCGCAGGCTGGTGACGAGTTCATGGTGCTGACGGACGAGCGCCGAGCGCGCGAAATCGCCACCTTCCGCCAGGGCAAGTACCGTGAGGTCACGTTGAACCGCCGTCAGGCCGCGAAGCTGGAAGGCATGTTCGAGAACCTGGGCGAGGGCATTTCGCAGCAGATGCTGTCGTTGATCGTCAAGGCCGATGTGCAGGGCTCACAGGAAGCCTTGGCGCAAAGCCTGGTCAAGCTCAGCACGCCAGAGGTCAAGGTGCAGATCGTGCACGGCGCCGTGGGTGGCATCACCGAGAGCGACATCAATCTGGCCATTGCCTCGAAGGCAGTCGTGATCGGCTTCAATGTGCGCGCCGACGCGAATGCCAGAAAGCTGGCAGAGAACAGCGGTGTGGACCTGCGCTACTACAACATCATCTACGACGCCGTCGATGAAGTGAAGGCAGCGATGGGCGGCATGCTGCCACCCGAACAGCGCGAAGAAACGATCGGCACCGCCGAGATCCGAACGGTGTTCGTCGCCAGCAAGATCGGCACGGTGGCGGGGTGCATGGTCACCGCCGGCAGCGTCATCCGCGGCTCGCGCTTCCGCTTGCTGCGCGAGAACGTGGTGGTCTACACAGGCGAGGTCGAATCGGTCAAACGCATGAAGGACGATGTGCGCGAGGTCAAGGAAGGTTTCGAGTGCGGGATCAAGCTGAAGAACTACAACGACATCAGGGAAGGCGATCAGCTCGAGATCTTCGAGGTGAAGGAAATCGCAAGGACGTTGTAGCGGTCGTCGGGCGCAGCCCGATGACCTTCGAGCCCCGCTGCGGCGGGGCTTCTTGTTTCAGTGATCGATATGCGCCACAAGAAATCCACCGTCAACCGCAGCTACCGCGTCGCCGACCAGATCCAGCGTGATGTGGCAATGCTGATCCGCGACCTGAAGGATCCGCGCATCGGCATGGTGACGATCAACAGCGTCGAGGTCTCGCCCGACTATGCGCATGCGAAGTTGTACTTCTCGGTGCTGGTGGGTGATGCCGACGAAAGTCAGATCGCGTTGAACGAGGCTGCCGGCTTCTTGCGCAATGGCTTGTTCAAGAAACTGGCGATCCACACCGTGCCGACCCTGCATTTCCACTTCGACAAGACCACCGAAAACGCAGCCGGCCTGTCGGCGTTGATCGCCAAGGCCAACTCGGTGCGGGCCAAGGACGATGACGAGAGCGGCGCCAGCGGTGACGAAGCAGCAGCTCTGCCCACGAAGGACCGCGATTGAACAAGCCGCGCCAGTTCCGCCGCCCGCTGCATGGCGTGCTGCTGCTGGACAAGCCGATCGGCTGGACCAGCAACGACGCGCTGCAAAAGGTGCGCGGCTTGCTGCGCGCCGAGAAGGGCGGTCACACCGGCACGCTGGATCCGCTGGCGACGGGCCTGCTGCCGCTGTGCTTCGGCGCAGCCACCAAGTTCTCGCAGGTGAGCCTGGATGCCGACAAGACCTACCGCGCGACCCTGCAGCTGGGTGAGCGCACCAGCACCGGCGACCGGGAAGGCGAGGTCATCGACACGCAGGCGGTCCAGATCGCCGACCGCAGCGCGGTCGAAGCCGCGTGCTTGCGTTTCGTCGGCGCCATCGATCAGGTGCCGCCGATGCACTCGGCGTTGAAGCACGAAGGCCGGGCGCTGTACAACTACGCCCGTGCCGGCATCGAGATCGACCGGCCGGCGCGCCGGGTGCGGATTCACCGCATCGACATCGTCGAATGGCAAGCTGAGCGGCTGGTCATCGATGTGGCTTGCAGCAAGGGAACCTACATCCGCACACTTGCAGAAGAAATCGGCACTGTGTTGGGTTGCGGTGCGCATCTGTCTGCATTGCAGCGCACCGGTTGCGGCGGCTTGCAGTTGAGCGATGCCGTGACCATCGATGAATTGGCGGCCCTCGACGAGCCCGGTCGCGAGGCCCGGCTGTTGCCTTGCGACACCCTGCTCAAAACCTGGCCCGACCTGTGCTTGCCCGACGACGAAGCCGGCCGCTTCCTGACCGGCTTGCGGCGCCGCGTGGTGCGGGCCGATGCGCCTGAGGTGCGCGTCTATGCCGAAACCGGCGCTGCCTTCCTCGGCAGCGCCCACATCAGCGGTGGCGAGCTGATCGCCGACCGGCTGCTGAGCCCGGTGGAAGTCCGAGAGCAGACCAGAAACCAGCCCCAGATTCTTTCCAGTGAAGCATTGACATGACCACCCAGCAGATCCGCAACATCGCCATCATCGCCCACGTCGACCATGGCAAGACCACCCTTGTCGACCAGCTGCTGCGGCAGAGCGGCACCTTCCGCGAGAACGAGAAGGTGGCTGAACGCGTGATGGACAGCAACGACATCGAACGCGAACGCGGCATCACGATTCTGGCCAAGAACTGCGCGGTGACCTGGCAGGGCACGCACATCAACATCGTCGACACCCCCGGCCACGCCGACTTCGGCGGCGAGGTCGAGCGGGCGCTGTCGATGGTCGACGGCGTGGTGCTGCTGATCGATGCGCAAGAAGGGCCGATGCCACAAACCCGCTTCGTCACCAAGAAGGCGTTGGCCTTGGGTTTGAAGCCGATCGTGGTCGTCAACAAGGTCGACAAGCCCGGCTCGCGTCCCGACTACGTGATCAATGCCGCCTTCGACTTGTTCGATAAGCTCGGCGCGACCGAAGAACAACTGGACTTTCCGGTGGTGTATGCCTCCGGTCTGAACGGCTGGGCGTCGATGACCGAAGGAGCGCGCGGAGAACAGTGGGGATCGGACCTGGTGCCGTTGTTCGAGACCGTCCTGAGCCACGTGCCGGCGCACCAGGGCGACCCGGCAGCGCCGCTGCAATTGCAGATCTCATCGGTCGACTACAGCACTTTCGTGGGTCGCATCGGCATCGGCCGCATCAATGCCGGCACCCTGAAGCCGGCGATGGATGTGCTGGTGATGGCCGGGCCCGACGGCGAATCCTATAAGGGCCGCGTCAACCAAGTGCTGACCTTCGAAGGTCTGGAGCGGGTGCCGACCACCGAAGCACGGCCGGGCGACATCGTGCTGGTGGCCGGCATTCCGGAGATCGGCCTGGGGGTCACCGTGACCGCCATCGACGACCCGCAACCGCTGCCGATGCTGAAAGTGGACGAGCCTACGCTGACGATGAACTTCTGCGTCAACAACAGCCCGCTGGCAGGCCGTGAAGGCAAGTTCGTCACCAGCCGACAGTTGTGGGACCGGCTGCAGCGCGAGCTGCAATCGAACATGGCATTGCGCGTGAAAGAGTCGGGCGAAGACGGCATCTTCGAGGTCAGCGGCCGGGGCGAATTGCACCTGACGATCCTCTTGGAGAACATGCGCCGCGAAGGCTTCGAGCTGGCGGTCAGCAAGCCGCGCGTGGTGTTCCGGGAGAAGAACGGTGAGCGGTTGGAGCCGATCGAGCTCGTCACCGCCGACATCGAAGACCAGCACCAGGGCGGCGTGATGCAGGCGCTCGGTGAGCGCAAGGCCGACCTCGTCAACATGGAAACCGACGGGCGCGGCCGCGTGCGGCTGGAGTACCGCATCCCGGCGCGCGGCTTGATTGGGTTCAGCAACGAATTCATGAACCTGACGCGCGGCACCGGCCTCATCAGCAACATCTTCGAAGGCTACGAGCCGTACAAGGGCGAGATCGCCAGCCGCAAGAACGGCGTGTTGATCAGCATGGACGACGGTGAAATCTTCACCTACGCGCTCGGCAAGCTGGACGACCGCGGCAGAATGTTCGTCAAGCCCGGCGACGCCGTCTACGAAGGCATGATCGTCGGCATCCACAGCCGCGACAACGACCTGGTGGTGAACGCCACGCGCACCAAGCAGCTGACCAACTTTCGCGTCAGCGGCAAGGAAGACGCGATCAAGATCACCCCGCCGATCGATGCCACGCTGGAGTACGCGGTGGAGTTCATCGGTGACGACGAACTGGTGGAGATCACGCCGAAGAGCATCCGCATCAGGAAACGCCATCTGAAGGAACACGATCGCAAGCGGGCCGGCCGCGATTCGGGCTGAACGGATGTCGCAAGCCACTGCGGCCTGAGGCTTCGATGACGCATCGCAAGGCGCTTGCGGTGATGCTGCTGGCCACGCTGATGTGGAGCATCGCCGGCGTTGTCACCCGCCAGTTGCAGCAGGCGCACAGCTTCGAGATCACCTTCTGGCGCAGCGCCAGTTGCGCGGTCGGCCTGCTCGTCATCCTGCTGTGGATGCGCGGTGCGGCCGGTCTCAAGCGCACCTTGCGCGAAGGGGGACGGCCGCTGTGGCTCTCTGGCTTGTGCTGGTCGGTGATGTTCACTGCCTTCATGGTGGCGTTGACGATCACGACCGTCGCCAACGTGTTGGTGACGATGGCGATCGGGCCGCTGCTGACCGCGCTCGTGGCGCGTTTTGCGCTCGGGCAGCGCTTGCCACTTCGCACCTGGCTTGCGATTGCGGCGGCCGGCATCGGCATCGCCTGGATGTTCAGCACCTCGATCCATGGCGGGCGGCTGCAGCATCTGGCGGGATCGCTGGTGGCGCTGCTGGTGCCGATCGCTGCCGCGGTCAACTGGACCGTGTTGCAGCACCTGAGCAGCCGCGCCGACCGCGACGGCGCGCCCGACATGCTGGTGGCGGTGCTGATCGGCGCTGTCGTGTCGGCGCTGTTCAGCTTGCCGCTGGCGCTGCCATTCGTGGCATCGGTGGCCGATGTCGGGTGGTTGTCGATGCTGGGCGTGGTGCAGCTGGCCATCCCCTGCCTGATGGTGGTGGCGGTGACGCGGGTGTTGAGTGCCCCGGAAGTGTCGCTGCTGGGACTGCTGGAAGTGGTGCTCGGCACGCTGTGGGCCTGGCTCGGTGCAGGTGAGGTGCCGAACCCGGCGGTGTTCGGCGGTGGAACCCTGGTGCTGACCGCATTGCTGGCGAATGGCGTTTGGTCGTTGAAGCGCCCGATCGCGGCGAGACGGGGCACCGCTGCCGCGGCGGCTGTCAAGCCGATCGCCTGACGCCGGCACACGGAATGCCCTGTGTTTCTTTCCAATGCAACAGGAGCGACCGATGTCCAACAAGCTGAAGAAGGGTGACGGCGTCACCTGGAACACCCCGCAAGGCAAGACCGAGGGCACCGTGACCAAGAAGGTCACAGGCACGGCGCACGTCGATGGCGACAAGGGCGGCCACACTGCCAAGGCGACGAAGGACGAGCCGCAGTACGAGGTCAAGAGCGACAAGACCGGCAAGAAGGCGATCCACAAGCCTGAAGCGTTGCAAAAGCGGCGCGCTACCAAGGGGGCTTGATGTTCGCAGCCGCGCCGGGTCGCGACAGCGATCGGAGCAGAGGGCACCGAGGGCCACAGTCCCGGACCGGTCACACGCCGATGCGACACTGAACGAACCAAACCACCCCCCGGTTTGAGTGGCGAACTAACGTTGACGTGTTGGTGAGCCGTCGACACACTCTGCAGCGCTGATCGTTGTCTTCGACTTGAACGCTTTTGACTCCATCCAAAGGTGACTGGCAATGACATCCGCTCCCTTGTTTCGCAAGTTCGTATCCAAGCTGGCGCTCGGTCTCAGCCTCGGGCTCGGCGTGCTGCCGGTGCTGGCCGCCGACTACCAGATCGACACCGTGATGACCGGGCTGGTCGCGCCCCGTGGGCTGGCCTTCGCCCCCGACGGTGCGCTCTATGTCACCGAAGCGGGCAGAGGCGGCAACGGGCCGAGCCTGATTTCGGGCAATGGTGCGACCAGCTATTTCGGCTACAGCGGCGGCGTGAGCAGACTGTTCGGTGGCGTCCAGACACGCGTGATCGGCGGTCTGCCATCGCTGGCATCGCTCGATGGCACCGACTCGGCCGGCCTGCAGGACATCGTCTTCGGCTCTGGCGGCCAAGCCTGGGGACTTTTCGGTTTGGGTTCCAGTCCGGCACAGCGCGACAGCCTCGGCGCTTTTGGCGCGTCGTTTCTCGGCACG
>JBBSPW010000060.1:0-18146 GCA_038258365.1 Burkholderiales bacterium
CCGCGGCGATGGCCGCCGCGCCGTGGGTGGCGAAGTCCACATAGCTCGCATGCGGCTCCAGATAGGCGAAGCCGAAGCTGTCGTCGTTGCGCAGCACCGTCAGCCCGCCGCGCAATCGGTCGTGGATGCGCACCCGCGCTTCGCTGCGGGCCGAATCGCCGGTGTCGTCGCCATCCTCGATGCGGTAGCGAAAAGGCTCGGTCGCGTTCGCCAGCTGCAAGGCGATGCGGTGGCAGGCCAGCGAAAAACTGCTGCCGGCGGCGGCTTTGGCAGCCGCTTTGAGCCGCGTCACGTCCAGGCGCGTGCAGACATTGAAAAACGGCTTGTCGAAGTCGCGGAAATACGCGTAGGCATCGCGACGCGGCCAGGTGGCAAGGTCCAGGTAGAGCGGGGTCGACGGCATCGCAAACGGGCTTGCTGAAACGGGTCTGGTCAGCATATCGCGCGACTCACGCACCCTTCCCGCTGACGCTTACAGTGCCGCCATGCGAATCCAGATCGAGACCGGCGTGCACCTGTACATCGACATCGAAGGCTGCGGCCTGGTGCCCGACGGCACATCGATGCGAGAAAAGCCCACCTTGATCCTGCTGCATGGCGGGCCGGGCTTCGACCACAGCTCGTTCAAACCGCTCTTCAGCCGCTTGGCCGATGTGGCCCAGCTCATTTATGTCGACCACCGCGGCCATGGCCGCAGCAGCCCGCGGCCGGCAGCCGAGTGGACGCTGGACACCTTCGCCGACGACATCGTTCGGCTGTGCGGGGTGCTGGGCATCGTGCGGCCGATCGTGCTGGGGCAGAGCTTCGGTGGCTTCGTCGCGCAGCGCTATCTGGCGCGGCACCCGGCGCATCCGGGCAAGGTGATCCTGTCCAGCACCTCGCACCACATGGGGCTGGAGCGGAAGCTGGCGATGTTCGAGCGGCTCGGTGGCGCGCCCGCTCGGGAGGCGGCCGATGCGTTCTGGTCCCGTCCCGGCACCGAGACCTGGGCCGACTACGAACGGCTGTGCCGGCCGCTGTACAACACCACGCCGTCGTCCGACCCCGAGGCGCCGTTGCGGGCGCATTTCAATCCCGAGATCCTGTTCGATTCGGCCGCCGGCGAGATGCGCACCTTGAACCTGCGGCCTGGCCTGGCTGGGGTGCAATGCCCGGTGCTGGTGCTGGCCGGCGACCAGGATCCGGTGACGCCGCTCGAAGACGCCGAGGACATCGCCGCAGCGATTCCGGCGCCCTGGAGTCGGCTGGCGGTGGTGGCCGATGCCGGCCACGGCACCTGGCGCGACCGGCCCGAAGCGGCGCTGGCGCTGTTGCGCGACTTCATCGTCGAGACAGGCGACTGAGGTCTGGCTGTGTTGGGCTCAGGCGCGCGGCGCTGCAGCCTTGGCCATCTGCACCGCAGCAGCCCCACCGTGGCCGGCTGCACTGCCGCCAGTGGCCAGATGGTCGATGCCGCCCAGCATGGCGAGGGTCATCACCGCTGAAAGTGCAAGGGCGGCCAGGCCGTTCGGGCGCTTCAGGCTGCTAGCGGAGGTGTTGGCGGCGGTGTTGGCAACGTGGTTCATGGTGTGTCCTTTCGGGGTCGAGTCGTTGTGGTCGGTCAGCAATCGGTGAATCGATGGCTGGACTGTGCCGACGCTTGCTGCGCGCCGCGAGCGGCTTGCGACGGACCCCACCGATGGCGTGCCGAACCGCAAGCAGCGCCGATAAACGGCGCTGCTTGCGGTTCACCTACAGCCGCCGGTCCAGTCGAACCACGCCGTTAGACTGCCTGCCGTCGTCCGCACGCCACCGAAGCACGTTTTTCTTTCCATGGCCCCCGCCCCCACAGTCAAAGCCCCGTTCGCTTTCGAGTTGAAGAGCACCACGCTGAGCTTGCTGGCGTTGACTCTGAAGACCACCGACCTGGCGCTGCTGGCCGATGCGCTGCAGCGACAGACCGCCGACGCGCCCGGCCTGTTTGAACACGAAGCGGTGGTGCTGGACCTGTCGCAGGTGCAGACCGCGGCTGGTGCAGACGACACGGATGCCAATGCCGATGCCGATGCAGCTGCAAACCTTGCAATGACCGCATTGATCGATCTGCTGCGCAGCCACGGGATGGTGCCGGTGGGCATCAAGGGTGGCAGCGCAGCCCAGACGTCGGCAGCACTCGAAAACGGCCTCGTAGAAGCGCCAGACATCGCGCCGGCGCGGTCGGCAAGGCCGATGGCCGCTGTGGCCCCGGTCGCGATGGCCGAACCGGCGCCTGAATCGCCGCCGGTCGAACAACCTCCACCGCCCGCAGCGCCGGATGACGAGGCGCCGACACCCGGGGCGTCGGAGCCCATCCCAACGCCCTCACCCGCACCCCCGATGGTCGTCACGCGCCCGCTGCGCTCGGGCCAGCAGGTCTACGCGCGCGGCGGCGACCTGGTGATGCTGGCCGCGGTCAACGACGGCGCCGAGGTGATCGCCGACGGCTCGATCCATGTCTACGCCCCGCTGCGCGGCCGTGCGGTGGCCGGGGCCCGCGGCGACACCCAGGCCCGCATCTTCGCCACCCACATGCAGCCGCAGCTGGTCTCGATCGCCGGCACCTACCTGACGATCGAAGCCGACCTGGCAGCCGATGTCAAAGCCAAACCTGCACAGGTGCGGCTGGACGCAGGGCGGCTGGTGTTCGAGCCGATCGGCCGCGGCAGCGTCTGACCACGTCATCCGCATCCCGACATCCATCCGAACCTTTCAATAAAGGACCACCCAAGTGGCCAGAATCATCGTTGTCACCTCCGGCAAGGGCGGGGTCGGCAAGACCACCACCAGCGCCAGCTTCGCCGCCGGCCTTGCGCTCAAGGGCCACAAGACCGCGGTCATCGACTTCGATGTGGGCCTGCGCAACTTGGACCTGATCATGGGTTGCGAGCGGCGCGTGGTCTACGACCTGATCAACGTGATCCAGAACGAAGCCAAGCTCACCCAAGCCCTCATCAAGGACAAGCAGGTCGACACCCTGCATGTGCTGGCGGCTTCGCAAACCCGCGACAAGGATGCGCTGTCGCAAGAAGGCGTCGAGCGGGTGTTGAACGAGCTGGCCGCGATGGACTTCGAGTACATCGTTTGCGATTCACCCGCCGGCATCGAAACCGGTGCGCTGATGGCGATGCACTTCGCCGACGAAGCGCTGGTGGTGACCAACCCCGAGGTCTCGTCGGTGCGCGACAGCGACCGCATCCTCGGCATGCTGGGCTCGAAAACCAAGCGCGCGATCGAAGGCAATGAGCCGATCAAGGAACACCTGCTGGTGACGCGCTACAACCCGGGCCGGGTGCAGGGCGGGCAGATGCTGTCGATCACCGACATCGAAGAAATCCTGCGAATTCCGCTCATTGGCGTGATTCCCGAATCCGAAGCGGTGCTGGACGCATCGAACCAGGGCACACCGGCGATCCACATGGAAGGCAGCGATGTGGCCGAGGCCTACAAGGACGTGATCGAACGTTTTCTCGGCAACGACCGCCCGATGCGTTTCACCACGGCGCAGAAGCCCGGCTTCTTCAAGCGCATGTTCGGGGGGGGCTGACGCATGTCGTGGATCAGCGCCCTGTTCGGCGAGAAGAAGAAAACCGCCAGCATCGCGAAAGAGCGGCTGCAGATCATCCTGGCGCACGAACGCGGCACCAGCAGCAGCAAGACACCCGACTACCTGCCCGCGCTGCAACGCGAGCTGGTGGCGGTGATCAGCAAGTACGTGTCGGTGCAGCCCGAAGACATCGAGGTGACGCTGGAACACCAGGACAACATGGATGTGCTGGCGGTGAAGATCGACCTGACCGAGAGGAAGTGAGCGCCTGATGGGCACGGGCGGCACCGCGCTGGTGGTGTTTTCTGGCGGGCAGGACAGCAGCACCTGCCTGGTTTGGGCACTCGAACGCTATGCCCGCGTCGAAACGGTGGCCTTCGACTACGGCCAGCGCCACCGCATCGAGTTGAAGCAACGCCTGCTGGTCCTGGAGGCGCTGCGGTTGATGAGGCCGAAGTGGGACCAACACCTGGCCGACGACCACCTGCTGGACCTGTCGGTGCTGGGCGCGATCGGTGGCACCGCGATGACCGAAGCATGCGCAATCGCGCTGCGCGATGACGGTCTGCCCAACACCTTCGTGCCCGGTCGCAACCTGCTGTTCCTGACAGTGGCAGCGGCTCTGGCGGTGCGCCGCGGCATCGACGTGCTGGTCGGCGGCATGTGCGAAACCGACTTCTCGGGCTATCCCGATTGCCGCCACGAGACCCTGCAATCGCAGCAAGCCACGCTGTCGCTCGGCATGGGGCAGGGCTTCACGATCGAGACCCCGCTGATGTGGCTGGACAAGGCGGCGACCTGGGCACTGGCAGATTCGCTGGGGGGAGCCGCGCTGGTCGATGTGATCGTCGAACACACGCACACCTGCTACCTGGGAGAGCGCGGGCAGCGGCAGACCTGGGGATACGGCTGCGGTGCTTGTCCGGCATGCCTGCTGCGCGCCAACGGGTGGGTGCAATGGCGAGCGAAACAAGGGCAATCGGCGTTGCCTTAGGACGGTGATGCTTTGGCGGCATCCCGCGCCAGATTCCGGGGCAGCAGCGCCGCTTGCGATGCGGACGCGCTGGCGCCACCACCCCAACGACGACACCCTGCCGGCGGTCGACCGCACATTGGCAGTGTTTCTGGGTCTGGTCCGAGCGCCCCGTCCGCCAACGGCGAGTTCGACGAGAAGCCGCAGGTTTTCATCGAGTTCGTGCCGTCAGCGCCTGCCGGCAAGCCTCTGCAACACGCAAGTCTGAATTAGGACATTCGACGTCGACCGCCTAATATGAATTGTCGATTCGCAATTACGAGGGTTAATGCCGAAAGGGTTAATACCGGATTGCCGACATTCGGGTGCGATGCGCAATCGATCCGATACAACAACATCCAAAGTCAACGACAAGAAGAGGAGCAGCGAATGCTGATCAAGGCCGAACCCGCGCTTGGCGCCCAAACCCCCCACACAACCGTTCGGACCCTGACCTCGAGCGGCGCCCGAGCCTGGATCCTGGCACTGGGCTTCCTGCTGCTGGCCACCTCCGCATCGGCTCAAGGCATCGATGCCGCAGTCGACAGCTTCTTCAAGAACTACCTGGGCTGGTTCGCCGACCTGATCTTCACCTCGGTGCCGGTGGCCGGCACCGCGTTTCCGTTGATCGCCGGCTGGCTGTTGGCGGCTGCGCTGATCTTCACCCTCTACTTCGGCTTCTTGCAGTTTCGCAAGTTCAAGCTGGCCACCGACATCGTGCGCGGTCGCTACTCGGACCCGAACAGCCAGGAGCCCGGCGAGATCTCGCACTTCCAGGCCTTGGCAACGGCGCTCTCGGGCACGGTCGGCCTGGGCAACATCGCCGGGGTCGGCGCAGCGCTCGCCATCGGCGGGCCGGGTGCCACCTTCTGGATGATCATCGTCGGCCTGCTGGGCATGGCGTCCAAGTTCACCGAGTGCACGCTCGGCGTCAAGTACCGCACCATCCTGCCTTCGGGCGCGGTGTCGGGCGGGCCGATGTACTACCTCAGCCGCGGTCTGGCCGAGCGTGGCTTTGCGGGTCTCGGCAAGTTCCTGGCGGTGATGTTCTCGATCATGGTGATCCTGGGCGCACTCGGCGGCGGCAACATGTTCCAGGGCAACCAGGCCAACGCGATGCTGGTGCAGACCTTCGGCATCCCCGACGGCTACGGCTGGGTCACGGGCCTGCTGCTGGCAGCGTTCGTGTTCTCGGTGATCGTTGGCGGCATGCCGTCGATCGCATCGGTGACCGAGAAGCTGGTGCCGGTGATGGCGGTGCTGTACATCGGCATGTCGTTGATCGTGATCGTGATGAACCTGGGCCAGGTCGGCCCGGCCTTCACCGCCATCTTCGACGGTGCCTTCACCGCCGGCGGGGTCGCGGGTGGATTCGTCGGCGCCTTGATTCAGGGTCTGAAGCGTGCCACCTTCTCGAACGAGGCCGGCGTCGGTTCGGCCGCCATTGCGCACTCTGCGGTCAAGACCAAGGAGCCGATCACCGAAGGTCTGGTGTCGCTGCTGGAGCCGTTTATCGACACCGTCATCATCTGCACCATGACCGCACTGGTGATCACCATCGCCGGGCTCAACACCGGGCCATATCCGCTCGAAGGCGGCTTGACCGGCGTCAACCTGACCGCGGCTTCGTTCCAGGCCACTTTCGACTGGTTCCGCTATCCGCTGGCGCTGGCGGTGCTGATGTTTGCGATCAGCACGATGATTTCTTGGAGCTATTACGGCTTGAAAGGCTGGACCTATCTGTTCGGCGAAGGCAAGACCAACGAGATGATCTACAAGCTGATGTTCTGCTTCTTCATCGTGGTGGGCGCATCGATCGGCTTCAGCGCAGTGATCGACTTCAGCGACGCAGCCATCTTCGCGATGGGCATCTTCAACATCATCGGTTTGTACTTTCTGATGCCGGTGGTGAAAGCCGAGCTGAACAAGTTTCTGGCCAAAGTGGAGTCGGGCGAATTCAAGCGGTACTCCTGAACGGCCCTGCACAAACGGGGTGGCCTGTCGCGGCAGCGTCATTCGCCGCGCTTAGATTTCCCCGGCTTCATCACCCCACAGCCGAGGAGATCCCCATGCACACGCCCCGATTTGCTGCCTTCAGCTCTGCTTTCGTTCTGCTGCCGTTGGCAGCTGCGGCAATCCTGCTGCCCGTGACACCCGTGCATGCCGCCGGCACCTTGAACGGCGCCGCCCCGATCGTGATCGGCCACCGCGGCGCATCGGGCTACCGACCCGAGCACACGCTGGCGGCGTACGACTTGGCCATCAGCCAGGGCGCCAACTACATCGAGCCCGATCTGGTGATGACCCGTGACGGCGAATTGCTGGCGCGGCACGAACCGATGCTGGCGCGGGTGGACCTGAACCCGGACGGCACGATCCGCTATGTCAATGGCGCGCCGGTCATCAACCGCACCGACACCAGCACCAACGTGTGGCAGCTGCCGCAGTACGCCGGCCGCCTCACGGTCAAGACGCTGGATGGTCAGAAAGTGGGCGGTTGGTGGGTCGAGGACTTCACCGCCGCCGAGGTTCGTCAAGATGTGCGCGCACAGGAACGACTGCGCGACTTGCGCACCGGCAACAACGCCTACAACGACCAATACACGATCCCGACCCTGCAAGAGGTCATCACGCTGGCCCAGCAGCGCAGTACCGAGCTGGGACGGCCGATCGGCATCTACCCGGAAACCAAACATCCGAGCTACTTCAAGAATCACACCGACGCCAACAACCTGGTGCGGATGGAAGACAAGCTGGTGCAGACCCTGCATGCGGCGTATGGCAACAGCGCCGATGCGCCGGTCTTCATTCAGTCGTTCGAGGTCTCGAACATCCAGTATGTCGCAGGCCTGACCAACATCCGCATCGTGCAGTTGCTGAACGGCAGCGGGCGCCCCTTCGACTTCGTCTTGAACGGCGACCCGCGTTCGTATGCCGACCTGGCATCGGCCGCCGGACTCGACTTCGTCCGCGGTTACGCCCAGGGTGTCGGCGCCAACACCAACCTGATGATCCGGCTGGTCAACGGCCGCCTGGGTGATGCCACCACGCTGGTGGCCGATGCGCACGAGCGCGGGCTGCAGGTGCATGGCTGGACCTTCCGCGCCGAGAACATCTTTCTGCCGAACGAGTTCGACATCGGCACCGACCCTGCTGCCTATGGCGACCTGAACGGCCAGATCCAGGCCTTCCTCGCACTCGGCATGGACGGCTTCTTCACCGACCAGCCCGACCTCGGTGTGGCCGCGGTGGTGCCGGAGCCGGCCACCTGGGCGCTGATGCTGGGCGGCGTCGGTGCACTGTCACTGTGGGCGCGGCGCCGGCGCAGGGCTTGATCCGCGCCGATCGCGCCGATCGCACGGTCGGCGCCTCGCCGGCACCGGGCTGATTGCCGACGGGGCCAGCGCACAATGTTTGCCGAGCACGCGTCCTCAGCGCGTGGCACCCACCGCGAACAAGGAGGCAGTCAATGCCCGCATCCGGAGATCAGATCAAAACCGAACGGCTGGCCGAAGTCGCGGGTCTGGTGGCTGCCAAAGTGGCAGTCAGCGAACGCGATGCGGTAGCGGCTTTTGTGCCGCTGCTGTACGAACAACTCGATCCTGAAGACGCTGCGCACCGCAGTGCCGACGACCTTTATGGCGCGGCGCTGTCGCTGTGGCGCTTTGCGCACAGGCGCAGCCCCGCCTCGGCCCGGCTGCGCGTGATCAGCCCCACGGTGGCCGAAAACGGCTGGGCGTCGCGCCACACCGTGATCGAGATCGTCAACGATGACATGCCGTTCCTGGTCGATTCGGTGGCGATGGAGATCAACCGCCAGGGACTGACGCTGCACCAGATCATCCACCCCGTGATGGCGGTGGAGCGCGACACCGAGGGCGTGTTGCAGGCGGTGCGCAAGCGATCCAAGGCGGACGGCGCCAGGCTCGAATCGATCATGCACATCGAAGTCGACCGGCTGGTCGACGCCGCGGCCCGCAGCGCGCTGGCCGAAGGCATCGAGCGGTCGCTGGCGGATGTGCGGGCGGCGGTCGAAGACTGGCCGCAGATGCTGCAGCGCCTGAAGCAGGTCACTGCCGATGTGGCTGCCGGACCCGCTGGCGTGCCCACTGAAGAAGTGGCAGAAACCACGGCGTTCCTGCACTGGCTGGCCGACGACCGCCTGCTGATGCTGGGCTACCGCCAGCACGACCTGGTGCAGGACCCGGCCGATGGCCAGGCCGCGCTGCGCACGGTGCCGGGCAGCGGGCTCGGCATCCTGCGCGACACCGACTTCGGTGCGTCGGCCTTCGGCCCGCTCAGCGGGGGTGCCGCCGGCGGCGCCACATCGAGCAGCTTCGCCGCGTTGCCGGCGCAGGCCCGCGCGATGGCGCGCAGCCCGCTGCCGGTGGCGATCGTCACCAAAGCCAATGCGCGTTCGACCGTGCACCGCTCGGGCTACACCGACTACATCGGCATCAAACGCTATGACGACCAAGGGCAGGTCGTCGGCGAGCACCGCTTCCTGGGTTTGCTGACCAGCGCCGCCTATGGCGAACGGGCGATGGACACGCCGTTGATTCGCGGCAAGCTGGCTGCGGTGGTGCAGCGCGCCGGGCTGGCGCCCACCAGCCACCTCGGCAAGGCGCTGGTGCATGTGCTGGAAAGCTATCCGCGCGACGAGTTGTTCCAGATCGAACCCGAAGACCTGCACGAAACCGCACTCGGCATCCTGCACCTGGGCGAGCGCCAGAGGCTGCGGCTGTTCGTGCGGCGCGACCCCTTCGAGCGGTTCGTGTCATGCCTGATGTTCGTGCCGCGCGATGCCTATTCCACCGAGATGCGGCACCGCTTCATCGCGATCCTGACCAAGACCTTCAACGGCAGCAATGCCGACTTCGATGTGCTGCTGTCGGACACGGTGCTGGCGCGCATCCACATCACCGTGCGCACCACCCCGGGCGAGATCCCGCCCTACGACCGGCGCGAGGTCGAAGCGCGCCTGGCGGCCGCCTCACGGCGCTGGGAAGACGAGTTGCGCGATGCGCTGGTCGACGAAGCCGGTGAAGCCGAGGGCCTGCTGCTGGCGAAGCGTTTTTCACATGCCTTCCCGCCGGCCTACCGCGACACGGTGGCGGCCCGCGCTGCGGTGCCCGATGTGCGCAAGATGCAGGGGCTGCAAGCCGAAGGCGATCTGGCGTTGACGCTGTACCGCGCGCCGGAAGCTGTCGCAGGACGTTTGGGCTTCAAGCTCTACCATGTCGGTGGGCCGGTGGTGCTGTCCGATTCGCTGCCGATGCTGGAGCGCATGGGTGCGCGGGTGATTGCCGAGAACCCGCACCGCATCACTCCCGAAGACGGTCCGCCGCTGTGGATCCACGACATCGAGTTGCAGGTGGCCGCAGCCGACGAAATCGATCTGGAACGGATGGCGCCGCTGTTCGAGCGCGCCTTTGCCGATGTGTTCGTCGGCCGGATCGAGAACGACGACTTCAACCGGCTGATTCTCGGCGGCGGCTTGGCGGCCGACGACGTGGTGATCCTGCGCGCCTATGCCAAGTACCTGCGCCAAACCGGTTTTGCGTTGTCGCAGAGCTTCATCGAAGCCACGCTGGCCGCGCACCCGCGCATCGCCCGCATGCTGGTGCAGCTGTTCAAGCTGCGCTTCGATCTGCAGGATGCCGATGACGAAGCTGCCGAACGACAGGTTAAAGCGATAGAGGCTGCGCTGGACAAGGTAGCCAATTTGAGCGAAGACCGCGTGCTGCGGCACTATCTGGGCTGCATTCAGGCCACGCTGCGAACCAACTTCTGGCGCACCGGGGTCGGCCACAGTGGAGCGGCCGGACCACGACGGTCGTTCCTGAGTTTGAAGCTCGACTCCAAGACCGTGCCGGGCTTGCCCGACCCGCGGCCATTGGTGGAGATCTTCGTCTACTCGCCGCGCTTCGAAGGCATCCACCTGCGCGGCGGGCGTGTGGCCCGGGGCGGCTTGCGCTGGTCGGACCGCGCCGAAGATTTCCGCACCGAAGTGCTGGGCCTCGTCAAGGCGCAGATCGTCAAGAACACCGTGATCGTGCCAGTGGGCTCCAAAGGCGGCTTCGTGCTGAAGAATGCACCGCCGGTGACCGACCGCGATGCGTTCATGAAGGAAGGGATCGCTTGCTACCAGGACTACCTGCGCGGCCTGCTGGACCTGACCGACAACCGGGTCGGCGATCGGATCGTGCCGCCGCCGCTGGTGCGGCGCCTGGACGGCGACGACCCGTATCTGGTGGTGGCAGCCGACAAGGGCACCGCCACGTTCAGCGACTATGCAAACGCCATCAGCATCGAATACGGCCATTGGCTCGGGGATGCATTCGCCTCCGGCGGCAGTGCCGGCTACGACCACAAGAAGATGGGCATCACCGCCCGCGGAGCCTGGGAAAGCGTCAAGCGCCATTTCCGCGAGATCGGCATCGACACCCAGACCAGCGACTTCACGGCCGCGGGCATCGGCGACATGTCGGGCGATGTGTTCGGCAACGGCATGCTGCTGTCGACCCACATTCGCCTGGTGGCCGCTTTCGACCACCGCCATGTGTTCCTCGACCCCGAGCCCGATGCGGCAAAAAGCTTCGTCGAACGACAGCGGCTGTTCGAGCTGCCGCGCAGCAGCTGGGCCGACTACGACAACGCGCTGATCTCCGATGGCGGCGGGGTCTGGTCGCGCTCGCGCAAGAGCATCCCGATCTCGCCGCAGGCCGCAGCGCGCCTGGGCATCGAGCCGGGTGAACGCACCCCGGCCGACCTGATCTCGGCAATCCTGAAAGCGCCGCTGGACCTGCTCTACAACGCCGGCATCGGCACCTATGTCAAGGCCAGCACGGAAAGCCATGCACAAGTGGGCGACCGCGCCAACGATGTGCTGCGCGTGGACGGGCGCGAGCTGCGCTGCAAGGTGGTGGTCGAAGGCGGTAACCTCGGCTTGACGCAGCGTGGCCGCATCGAAGCCGCCATGCATGGCGTGCGGCTCTACACCGATGCGATCGACAACTCGGCCGGGGTCGACACCTCTGACCACGAGGTCAACATCAAGATCGCGCTGGACCTGGCCCTCGCCGATGGCGAGATGACCGGCAAGCAGCGCAACACGATGCTCGCCGAGATGACCGACGATGTCGGCGCGCTGGTGCTTCGCGACAACTACTTTCAGACCCAGATCGTCTCGCTGACGCGGCGGGTCGGCCCGCAAGTGCTGGAGCAGCAAGCGCGCTTCATCCGCTTTCTGGAGAAGCAGGGGCAGCTGGCACGCGCCATCGAGTTCCTGCCCAGCGACGAAGAGATCGCCACCCGAAAAGCGCAGCACCAAGGGCTGACCAACCCCGAGATCAGCGTGTTGCTGGCCTACAGCAAGATGTGGCTGTACGACGAAGCACTGGAATCTGCGCTGCCTGAAGACCCGTGGATCGGCACCGCCATCGGGCGCTACTTCCCGGCGCGGCTGCGCGGTGCGCTGGGGCCGACCATCGGCCGCCATCCGTTGAAGCGCGAGATCGTTTGCACCCATGTCATCAACAGCATGATCAACCGGGTGGGTGTGACCTTCGTGCACCGGCTGATGGAAGGCACCGGCGCCACCGCTGCGCAGATCATCCGTGCCTACCTGCTGGCGCGCGAAGCCTTCGGCCATGTCGAGAGCTGGCTCGGCATCGAGGCGCTGGACAACCGGGTGCCCGACGATGTGCAGGCGCAGATGCTGACCGAGATGGACCACCTGACCTTGCGCGCCACTCGCTGGTTTCTGCGCAGCAAGCGCCTGGCGGACCCGATGGCCACGAGCATCACGCGTGCCAAGCCGGGTGTGCAAACGCTGTTCGCTCGCTTGTACGACGAACAACACGGCGTGGTGCGGGAGCGTCTGCTGCGGGCCGCGCAACCGTGGGTCGACGCGGGTGTGCCGGCGCCGCTAGCACAGCGCGTGGCGGCATCCGATGCCTTGGTCGCCGCGCTGGACGTGACCGAGCTTGCGGACTCGATGCAGCAGCCCACCGAGCGCGTGGCCGACCTGCTGATCGCGATCGGCGAGTTGCTGGGCACGCCGCGGCTGCAGTCGCTGATCGACGCGCTGCCGGCCGAGAACTACTGGCATGGTCTGGCCAAGACCAGCCTCACGGATGATCTGGCGGACCTGCAGCGCACGCTGACCGGCGAAGCGCTGACCCATGCAGAAACCGATGACGCCCAGGCCACGCTGATACGCTGGAAGACATCCGAGCACGGCGCGCTGGAACGGGCACAGCGTTTGCTGGCAGAGCTGACCGATGCACCGGCGGTAGATTTGGCGATGCTGTCGGTGGCCTTGCGTGAACTCCGAAGCCTGGCCTAGACCCCGTTCGATTCAGAGGATTCCCCCAATGCGCGGTTTGACCCTCCGCCGGCTGGCGCCGGCCTTGCTCATCACCCTGGCTGCCTGCGGCACGGTGGTGCAGAACCCCGTCTCCGGCAAGAACGAACGCAGTGCCATGACGGTGGCCGAGGAGATCAGAGTCGGCGCCGAACAGCACCAGCAGGTGCTGGCCGACTACGGCATGCTGCAGAACCCGGGGTTGCAGCGTTATGTCAACGACATCGGCCAACGTCTGGCCAAGCAGTCGCAACGGCCCGATCTGGACTGGCATTTCACGGTACTGGACAGCCCCGAAATCAATGCCTTTGCATTGCCCGGCGGCTATGTCTATGTGACCCGCGGAATCATGGCCTACATGGACAGCGAGGCCGACCTGGCAGGGGTCATCGGCCATGAGATCGGCCATGTCACTGCCCGCCATGGCGCGCAGCGCGCCACGCGCCAGCAGAACGCCGGCTTCGGCGTGCTGGCAGCCACGGTGCTGGGCGCGGTGCTGGAATCACAAGGCGTCGGCGGCGCCGGTGGGCTGGCTTCTCAGGTGTCGCAGAACGTGGCGGCAGGCTATGTCGCTTCTTACAGCCGCGACCAGGAACTGCAAGCCGACAGGCTCGGTGCCGACTACCTGTTCGCCAGCAACTACGACCCGCAGAACATGGTCGATGTGATCGAGGTGCTGAAGAACCAGGAACGCTTCGCCGCCGACACCGCCAAGGCACAAGGCAAGCCAGCGCCGCAGGGCGGCGGCTGGCTGGCGTCGCACCCCACCAACGACCAGCGCCTGCAGCAGATCCGCCAGGTGGTGGCCAGCTTCAAAGGCAAGGCGCCACCGGCTGGCCGCACCATTGCCGACGGCCAGGCGCGCTACCTGAAGGCCATCGACGGCATCGCGTTCGGCGACAGCCGCGAGCAGGGTCTGGTGCGGGGGCAGAATTTCTATCATGAGCCGCTCGGTATCGCGATGACCGCGCCGCCCGGCTGGACGGTGCAGAACGGCGCCGATGCGGTGACCCTGGTCAACCCGCAAGGCGACGCCGGTCTGGTGATGAAGCTGGTGCCGCCGCAAGCCGGCAGCAACCACGAACAGATCCTGCAGAAGATGGGTGCCCAGCAGGGCCGCACCGACCGACGCAGCATCAACGGCCTTTCCGCCACGCACTTCGAGGGCACGGCCCGCAATGCACAGGGTCAGGCACGGCCGCTGGAAGCCACGCTGGTGGACGGGCCTGGCGGCAAGACCTTCCTGCTCGGTGTGGCAGCGAGCAACGCGCAAGCGATGCAGCGATCGGAGCGCGGCTTGCGCGAAGCCACCTCGTCGTTCCGCGGCTTGACCGCTGCCGACCGTGCAGCGGCGCGGCCATTCGTGATTGATGCGGTGCCCTATCCGCGCGGTGGCTTTGCCCAACTGGCACGGTCCAGTCCGCTCGGCGACAACGCCGAAGCGCAGCTGCGCTTGTTGAATGGCGTCTATGTCGAGGGCACCCCCACGGTGGGGAAGCTGGTGAAAGTGGTGCGCTGAGCGGTTATGGTGGCGGCACCGCCATCCTGATCGGAGTCGTACCCATGCGTCGCCTTGCATACTGCTTTTCGTCGACTGTCATCGCAGCAGGACTGTTGATCGGTGCAGCCACTTCGGCACACGCCCAATTCCTGTCCGGCATCAACCGGCCTTCGTTTTCAACCTACGACACCGGTCTGTATTTCAACGATTTCAGCGCCGGCACTTCGCAGCGGCTCGCCGATTTCGAGTCCTTCGGCATCCCTGGCGCCGGCGCACCGGGGTTTCGGGGTCTGGCGGGTGACGATGCCAACCGCCGGTTCTTCAGCATCTCTGACCAGCAAACCGGCGGCACCACCGCCACCAACCTCTACTCAGTGAACTACGACGGCAGCGCCTCGTTCGTCACCCGTCCTTATCAGACGCTGCCGGGCGGCAATGTGCTGATGCAGCTGAACGGCGTGGCCTACGACACCTCGCGCGGCGAGATGTACGTGTTTCGCAACCTGTCGCAGAACCTGACGAATTCGCTGGGCGGCTGGATCCAGGGCGGCTTGTTCAAGGTCGACATGGCCAGCGGGCTGATGACCGCCACCAACCTGGTCGGGCCGGCGCAAGGCACCAACCCGATCAATGTGCGGGGCATTGCCTACGACGATGTCACCGACCGCATCTACTTTTCGCAAAGCCGCAACGGCTCGCCGATCGAGGTGTTTTCTTGGAACCCGCTGACGGGCAACACCGAATCGGTGCTGGACCTGAGCTCGCTGGGCTTCAGCGACAGCCGCGTGCCGGTGATCGGCGCGGGCGGCGGCAAGCTGATGCTGCTGTCGCAGGCCGAGAACCACCTGGGCGGCTTCCACCGCGAATTCGATCTGCTGAGCCGCAGCTTCAGCCCGGACACCGTCGGCACGCCCTATGGCCCCTACGGCCTGTTCGCTGGCAGCTCGGTGATTCCTTCTGGCGGCATCGCGTATGCACCCAGCCTGGTGCCGGAACCCGGCGCGTGGCTGCTGTTCGGCGCCGGGTTGGCATTGATGCTGCCGGTGCTGCGCAAGCGCCACGGCAACCGCCCCCATTCGGTCGCCGGTTGAAGCGTTCAATCACAACGAAAGCGCGCCGATGGACACCCCGAATGACCTGCTGCAGCAGCGGTCCCTGATGACGGTGGCGCTGCTGGCCGCATTTGCCGATGGCCAACAGGGCACGGCCGAACGCGAAGCACTCAAGCGCATCCAGGATACGATGGGCGCCGAAGCCGACGCGCTGAACCTGCCGGCCCTGCTGCAGAACGTGCTGCTGAAACGCAGCGGCATCGACGAGGCCGTGGCCGGGTTGCAAAGCCTGGGCAGCCGCCAACTGGCCTATGAGCTGGCGGTGTGTGTCTGTGATGCGGATGGCGCGCAAAGCCCGGCTGAGCAGCAGTTCCTGGCGGCGCTGAAGCGCAGCCTGGGTCCGGAGATCGACACCGGATTTCAGGCGCAGATCGACGCCTTGGCTGCAGCCACCGATGCGCCAGCGGGCTCGTCAACAAGCGCGGCCACAAGCGCTGCTGCAGCGTCGACGGCCGGCACGGCACAACCCGACGCGGCCACGCTGCAGACCTTGCAATCGCAGATTCGCAAGCAGGCCATCGTCTGCGGTGCCTTGGAGCTGCTGCCGCAAAGCTGGGCGTCGGTGGCGATCATTCCGCTGCAGGTGCGCTTGGTGCATGCCATCGGCACCGCGCACGGTGCGCAGCTCGATGCGCAGATGGTCAAGGAGTTCATCGCCACCGCGGGTGTGGGCCTAACCGGACAGTACCTGGAGCAATTCGGGCGCAAGCTGCTGGGTGGGCTGTTGGGGCAGGTGCTGGGAGGTGTGGGCCGCGGTTTGGGCGGCACCGGTGCCGGCATCGCGATGAGCTTCGCCACCACGTATGCGCTCGGGCAACTGGCGCTGCGCTACTACGGCGGCGGCCGGCAGATGAGCAGCGGGCTGCTGCGCCAGACCTACGAGAAGCTGCTGGCCGACGCACGCGGTCTGCAAGCCGATGCGCTGCCGCAGATCCGGGCGCAAGCGCAGGGGCTCGATGCCGGCCGGGTGCTGGAGATGGTTCGCGGACCCCTGAAGTAGCAGCACACGTTGCCCCGCGCCCATCGAGGCGTGGCGGAGCCGCGGATTCGTCAGCGCCTGCAGCGCGTGGACCACTTCCTATTCATCGGCATCGGCCCCATCGTCGAACAGCGGCACACCGCCTACACGTCGATGTTCGCCGCCCGCAATGCATTGCCCTCGATGAACTGGCGCCGCGGCTCGACCTCGTCACCCATCAGGGTCGTGAACACCTTGTCGGCTTCGAGCGCGTCGTCGATCTGCACCTTCAACAGGCGGCGCACCGCGGGGTCCATCGTCGTTTCCCACAGCTGCATCGGGTTCATCTCGCCCAAGCCTTTGTAGCGCTGGCGGCCGACGGTGTTTTCGGCCTGTGCCATCAGCCAGGCCATCGCCGCGCGGAAGTCGCCCACCTTCTGCTCCTTCATGCGCTCGCCCTCGCCGCGCCGCACCACCGCTTCGGTGCCCAGCAATCCCAGGAAAGCGGTGCCCGATTCGGCCAGCGTGGCGTAGTCGGCACCGTGCACGAAGTCCTGCGTGATCACGCTGCTGCGCACATTGCCGTGGTGGCGGCGGCTGATGCGCAACAGGTGCTTGTCGGTGCGCTCGTCGATGGCCGCATGCACCTCGGCGTCCTTCAGCTTGCTGTTCAACGCGACGGCGCTGGCTTCGGCGGCTTCGGTGCTGTCCAAGTCCAGCGTCAAGCCGCTGCCGATAGCGCGCAAAGCGTCCAGGTCCATCCAGGCCGACAGGCGATCGATCACCGCACCGGCCAGGATGTAGCTGCGAGCCAGGGCTTCGAGTGCGCTGCCGTCGATGGCCGGGCGTGAGGCCTCTGCAGTGGCACCGGCTACCGGTACCCCGTCCGGCAGCACGCCATCGGGGAAGACCGATGCGCCATCCAGTGCCACCTTCAGCAAGAAGGCGTCGAGTTCCAGGCCGTCCTTGAGATACTGCTCGTGCTTGCCGTGCTTGACCTTGTACAGCGGTGGCTGTGCGATGTAGATGTGGCCGCGTTCGACCAACTCAGGCATCTGCCGGTAGAAGAAGGTCAACAGCAGGGTTCGGATGTGGGCCCCGTCCACATCGGCATCGGTCATGATGATGATGCGGTGGTAGCGCAGCTTGGCGACGTTGAAGTCTTCGGCGCCGATGCCGGTGCCGAGTGCAGTGATCAGGGTGACGATGCTGTCGCTGGACAGCAGTTTCTCGTACCGCGCCTTTTCGACATTCAGGATCTTGCCGCGCAGCGGCAGGATCGCCTGGAACTTGCGGTCGCGGCCCTGCTTGGCACTGCCACCGGCGCTGTCGCCTTCGACGATGTAGATCTCGCACAAGGCTGGGTCTTTCTCCTGGCAGTCGGCCAGCTTGCCCGGCAGACCCAGACCGTCGAGCACGCCTTTGCGGCGCGTCATCTCGCGCGCCTTGCGCGCGGCTTCACGCGCACGGGCGGCGTCGATGATCTTGCCGCAGATGATCCGGGCGTCGTTCGGGTTCTCCTGCAACCAGTCGTGCAGCAGGTTGCTGACGATGTCCTCCACCGGGCCCCGCACTTCGCTGCTGACCAGCTTGTCCTTGGTCTGGCTGCTGAACTTCGGCTCGGGCACCTTGA
>JBBSPW010000061.1:0-18080 GCA_038258365.1 Burkholderiales bacterium
CGCGCCAGCGCCACGCGCTGCTGCTGGCCACCCGAGAGTTGGTGCGGCGCGCGGCCGGCTGCCTGGGTCAGGCCCACCAACTGCAGCATCCGCTGCACGCGTTCGAGCCTTTGGCGCCGCGGTTGCAGGTGGATCCCGAAGGCCACGTTGTCTGCCACGCTCAGGTGGGGAAACAGCGCATGGTCCTGGAACACCATGCCGATGCGGCGCTGCTCGGGCGGTACATGCACGCCGCTGCCTGCATCGCTGAGCACAGCGTTGTCGATCGTCACGCGGCCTTCAGCGGCACGCTCCAGACCGGCCACGGCCCGCAGCAGAGAGGTCTTGCCGCAGCCGCTGGGGCCGACCAGCACACCGATGTGGCCGGCCGGCATCGACAGAGAGACCTGCTCGACCGCAGCAGCGCTGCTTTCATGGTTCGCCCGTGGGTGGCGGACCGTGAGTCCATCGATCTGCAGCAGCATCGGCCCATGATAATTGGCACGATGCCAAAGGCCCGCGCCGCGTAAATCTCCCGATGCGTTTGCTTCTCGCGGCGATCTGCTTCGTCCTGGCGCTGCCGGTGGCCAGCGTTTTCGCGTCCTGGTTCGGCTTCGACAGCGCTGCGCTGGCGGTGCTTGAACATCAGGCACGCACGGTGCTGCCGGGCTATGTGCTGCAGTCGCTGGTGCTGGCGCTCGGTGTCGGTGTCGGCGTGGCGGTTTTGGGCGTTGCCACGGCGGTGGCGGTGGCGCTGTTTCAGTTTCCGGGCCGGGCGTTGTGGGAATGGGCGCTGCTGTTGCCGATGGCGATGCCGGCCTATGTCCTCGGCTATGCCTACACCGACGCGTTGCAGTTCAGCGGCCCGGTGCAAAGTGCATTGCGCAGTGCCTTGGGTCTGCAGGGGGCGTTGTGGCCCGATGTGCGCAGCCTGTGGGGCGCGGTGCTGCTGTTCGTGCTGTGCCTCTATCCCTATGTCTATCTGCTGACGCGAGCCGCGCTGGGCGATCGCGCGATTCACTTGATGGAAGCCGCGCGGCTGCTCGGTGCTGCATTGCCGCGCCGTCTGTGGCGGGTGGCGTTGCCGCTGGCGCGGCCCGCGGTGGCAGCGGGTGTCGCGCTGGCCCTGATGGAAACGCTGGCCGACTACGGGGTCGGGTCGTACTTCGGTCTCACCACCTTCACAACCGGCATCTACCGGGCCTGGCTGACGATGAATGACGCCACCGCAGCGGCCCAACTGGCGTCGTTTCTGCTGTTGCTGGTGGCCCTGCTGCTGGCGCTTGAGCGGCGCGCCCAAGCGCGGTTGCGTTTCACCGCCACCCGCGTCGGCGCCCAGGGCGCTGCCGAAGCGCAGCCGGTGGTGCTGCGCGGCGCGGCGGCTGCTGCGGCGGTGGCCGTGTGTGCGTTGCCGGTGTTGCTCGGCTTCGTGCTGCCCGCGGGTTGGCTCGGGGTGATGCTGTGGCGCGAGGCCAGCGCCAATTCGCTGGGTCTGCCACTGGCGCGCTTCGGCGGTTGGGCCTGGGCCAGCTTCACTTTTGCCGCACTGGCGGCGCTGCTCAGCGCGGCGCTGGCGCTCGCGCTCGGGTTTGCACTGCGCCGGCAGACGGCCGGCTCCTGGCCCGACCGCTTGCTGACAGCAGGCGCCCGCCTGGTTTCACTGGGATATGCCGTGCCCGGCGCGGTGATCGCCATCGGTTTGTTGTTGCCCCTCGGTTGGCTGCAGGCGCGCTGGCCGGGCAGTGGTGCCGCGGCGCTGTTCACCGGCACCATCGCCGGCGTGGTGTTTGCCTGCGTGGCGCGTTTTTCTGCGGTGGCGGTGCAAACGGTCGAAGCCGGCTATGCACGCTTGCCGTCGTCGCTGGACGACAGCGCGCGCATGCTCGGCACCGGCCCACGACGGCTCTTTGTGCGACTGCATCTGCCGCTGTTGCGCCGCTCGGCGCTGGCTGCCGGTTTGCTGGTCTTTGTCGACACGATGAAAGAGCTGCCGGCGACCCTGGCGCTGCGCCCCTTCGGCAGCGACACCCTGGCCGTGGTCGCCTACAACCTGGCGCGCGACGAGCGCTTGGCCGAAGCGTCGCTGCCTTCGCTGGCCATCGTCGCGGTCGGTTTGTTGCCGGTGGCCTTGCTGGCGCGAACGATCGCGCGCTAGCTGCAGGCCGGTGCAGACGGACGCAGACGAATACATACTGCGTAATGCGAATAGGAATTGTTTGCGTTACAGTTCAGGACTTCAAATGGCGCCGTGGTGGTGTCCCACAGGAGTTCCCAGCATGTTCCGCATTCCGCTCGTTGTTTTCACGGTCGCCGCGCTGGCTTCGCCGCTCGCCCAGTCCCAATCCCAGTCCCAGTCCCAGGCCCCCCAGTCCCAGTCCCAGGCCCAGGCCCAGTCACCAGACAAGGTTCTGAACATCTACAGCGCGCGCCATTACCAGACCGACGAAGCGCTGTATGCCAACTTCACGACAGCCACCGGGGTTCGCATCAATCGCATCGATGCCGACGACGCCGGGTTGCTGACGCGGCTGAAAAACGAAGGCGCTGCCAGCCCGGCCGATGTGGTGCTGCTGGTGGACGCAGCCCGGTTGTGGAAGGCGGAATCCGAAGGCCTTTTCCAACCGGTCCGATCGAATGTGCTGGAGCAGCGAATTCCCGCCACGTTGCGCGGCAAGGACAACGGGCAGGGCTCCAGCTGGTTCGGCTTTTCGACCCGCGCTCGCGTCGTGGTCTACAACAAGGCGAGCGTCAAGGCCGAAGACGTCGACACCTATGCCGAGCTTGCCGACCCGAAGAACAAGGGCAAGCTGTGCACGCGGTCAGGTTCGCACCCCTACAACCTGTCGCTGATCGGCTCGGTGGTCGAACGCGAAGGCGCAGAAAGGGCCGAGACCTGGGTCAAGGGGCTGGTCGCCAACATGGCGCGTGCGCCGAAGGGCGGCGACACCGACCAGATCCGTGCGGTTGCCAGCGGCGAGTGCGCCATCGCCCTGACCAACAGCTACTACCTGGCGCGGCTGATGCGCTCCGAGAAGGCCGAGGACAAGGCGGTGATGGAGAAGGTGGCGGTGAGCTTTCCGGACCAGTCTGGTGCCGGAACGCATGTGAATGTCTCAGGCGGGGCGGTGGCTGCGCACGCCACGCACCGCGCTGCGGCGGTGCAGTTTCTGGAATACCTGTCCAGCAGCGAAGCGCAGGCCTACTTTGCCAACGGCAACAACGAATGGCCGGTGGTGGCAGGCGTCAAGCTGCAAAACCCGGCGCTCGAAGCTCTGGGCAAGTTCAAGCAGGAAGCGGTTCCGGTGGCGGCAGTGGGCGCCAACCAGGTGCAGGTGCAGCAGATGCTCGACCGCGCCGGCTACAAGTAAAAAGGCGGCAGCGGCGGCGCACATCGCATGCTGATCCGCGCATGGATCCGCCAACGACCGGACCTGCGCAGCAACGCGACCTCACTGGCATGGCATCTCAAGGAAATGTGGCCTTGCCACTTTCCTTGATCCCCATGGAGGACGGCCGCCTTGGCTTGCCCTGGGAGCGTTTAGAACCGTCGGGTCAGCGCGCGCCGAGTGCCGAGCCGGAGCTGGAAGCAAACTTCGAGACCACCAGCGCAGCGCCGGCCAACGCCAGTCCGGCCAGCGCCAGCTGCAGATGCGACAAACCCAGGTCGCCACCGCCCGGCAGCGCCATCGCCATGCCGGCCGAAAACAACAGCACGCGCGCCAGAAGCCCCGCCGGCTTGCGGCCGAGCCTGCCGAAACCGACCAGCCAGCCTTCGAAAGCCGAAGCGATCAGCAGGATGCCGAGGAATGCCGTGGTGACCACGATTGCGATGTCGACCGGCTCACCGCGGCCGATCAGCGCCGGGTTCAGCACGAAGAAGAAGGGCACGAAATACATCGTGCTGCCGAGCCGCATCGACTGCAGGCCGACCTTGATCGGTTGCGCGCCGGCGATGCCAGCGGCCACGAAAGAAGCCAGCGCCACCGGCGGGGTGATGAACGACACCATGCCCCAATACATCATGAACAGGTGCACCGCCACCGGGTCGAAGCCGGCAGCGATCAACGGCGGCGCCAGCACGATCGCCAGGAAGATGTAGCAGGCGGTGATCGTCATGCCCATGCCGAAGATGAAGCTGGTGATGGCGCCCATCACCAACAGCACATAGATGTTGTTGCCCGCCAGATAGACGAGATCGTTCGCCAGGGTGCCGGCCAGACCCGTGACCGACAGCGCGCCGATGATCAACCCCACACCGGCCAGCAGCGCAGCCAATTCGGCGAGCGACTTGCTGACGCCTTCCAGCAGCGCCCAGGTGCGTGACCACGACAGCCGGTGCCGCCGCCACAGCTGGTTGATGACCAGCAGCAGCGCCGTCGCATAGAACGGCGCGATCGCCTCCTGCTGAAGCACCAGCAGCATCCACACCAGCAGCACGAACACGAAAATGTACTGCCAGCCTTCGGCCACGGTGGCCTTGATCGAGGGCAGCTCGGAGCGCGGCAGACCCTTCAGGCCGCGCCCGGCGGCATAGCCATCGATCTGCACGAACAAGCCGAAATAGAACAGCAGCGAAGGCACCAGCGCCGCCAACACCACGGTGCTGTAGGGACTGCCCAAGAAAGACGCCATGACAAAAGCGGTGGCACCCATGATCGGCGGCATCAGCACGCCGCCGGTGGATGCGCAGGCTTCGACCCCGCCGGCATAGGCCGGGCTGAAGCCGGTGCGTTTCATCGCGGGAATGGTCACCACGCCGGTGGTCAGCACGTTGGACACCACACTGCCCGAGACCGAGCCCATCAAACCGCTGGCGAAGATGGCCACCTTGGCCGGCCCGCCGCGCACCTGGCCGAACAACGCGAAGGCGATGTTGTTGAAAAATTGCGCCGCACCCGTGTACTGCAGCACCGCACCGAACATCACGAAGCCGATGACGAGTTCACCGAAGGCACGCATCGGAATGCCGAGCACGCTTTCGCTGCTGGCGAAGTGGTAGCCGGCGGTGGTACTGAAAGGCTGTGGCAGCCCGGCGATCGGCCCCGGCATGTGGCCGGCATAGACCGGGTACAGCGAGATGATGGCCACCACGATGAACACGGCGGTGCCACCCGCGCGACGCGTGGCTTCCAGCAGCAGCAGCCAGCCCACGGCCGCGACCCACACGGCCGTGGTCGGCGCCATGAATTCCCAGGCTTGCTGCAGGATGGCGTTGGCGTTGTAGGCAAAGTAGCCGAACACCCCCACCGACAGCGCCCACAACAGTGCGTCGTACCAGGGCACCGCGTCCTGGCGTGCCCACGACGCGGCCGGCAGAAACAGGAACACGGTGCTGACCAGCAACGCGCACAGCAGGTAGAGGTAGGCGTTGTCCAGCAACGTGAAGTTGACGAAGAACCCGAGGTTCAGGATCTTGTTGAGCGCCAGCACGATCGCAGCGATGCCGGTGGTCACCACCACCGTGCGCCAAGTCACCGACAGCTTGCGGTGGCGGCTTTCAGGTGCGGTGCCGGCGACGGTGGCTGCTGGCGGATGGGCGATGGGGGGTTGTGTGGCCACGGCGTGAAGTCGATTCGGGTTGTGGTGCAGAAACGAAAACGACCGTCGCCGACGGTCGTTCGCGTGCTTGTTGGCAATGACGCCTCAGGTGCCCATCACCAGGTGGTCACACCCGGCTCGAAACCGGCCTTTTTCAGCGCATCGGCACGCGACTTTTGCCAGGCTTGTTCGAAGGCGGCTTCGTCGCCGCTGGCCGACGCCACGGTTTTTTTCCATGCGTCCGCCAGCACGGTCTGGCGTTCGACCAGCTTGTCGTTGTGGGCCTGGTGTTCGGGCTTCCACAAGCCTTTCTCTTTCCAGAACTTGATTGCGCCGTCATGGAACGGGATCACCCAGGCGAAGTTCTGGCGGTCGGCGGCCCAGCCGTTGTTGCCCGGCGCGGCATCCTTGTAGTCGTCGTAGCTTTCGACCATCGCCTTGGTCATCGCATAGACACTTTCCGTGTCCTGCTTGGCATAGGTCATCAGGATCGGGTACGGGTAGGTGGCCGACTCGACCTTGTTCTTTGCGTCCAGGTCGGCGCCTTCGCTTCCCATGAAGGGTATGAAGAACGGTGCCGTGGCGTTGAGCCGCTTCCAGCCGGCCTTGTCGGCATGCGGAATGGTCGGGTAGACGATGCCGCGGGGTGACTTCGCCAGTTGGTAGGCCTTGCCCGAGATCGACGAAGTGAACGCTGCATCGGCCTGCCCGTTGATGACCCCGTCCATCGCGGCGCCGAAGCCGCCGAAATCAACCCGCTTGACATCGTCCCAAGTCAGCCCGGCGAAGGCGAGCAGGGCGGTGATGTTCTGGTTCAACGACGGCGAGCCGATGACCCACGCCACGCGCTTGCCTTTCAGATCGGCCACGGTCTTGACACCCGAGTCCTTGGCGGCGATCACCGTCAGCAACTGGTCGGAGTTGTTCAGCAACAAGCCGCGGATCGGTTGCGGACCCCAAGTCTTGGCGCCGAACTCGAACACGCCTTCCTGCGCCAGGTAGCTGCCGCCGACGCCGTTGGCCGAAAACTGGACTTGACCTTCGCGCGCCGGCAGGGTGCGGGCGATGTCGCTCTTTCCGGGCAGCACCCGCAGGTTGACACCGTACTTCTGCTTCAGCGCGTTGCCGATCGCGACCGCCTGGTTGTAGCCGCCCGAGCCCACGTCGTAGGCGCTCCAGGCCAGGGTGTTGGGCAGGCCGGCAGGCGCTTTGGCGGTTTGGGCGACAGCGGGCACTGCGCCAAACGTGGCCATGGCGATGGCTGCGCCAGCAAGCAGGGTGAGGCGGCGGGTCTGTTGGACTCTGATCAAGATGGGCTCTCCGTGAAGATGAATGTCATGCGACATCTTGGGCGCAAAGTGGCGCGTTGTCTGCTAGGGAAGCTCCGGTGGAACCTTCTGCGGCTGGGGTTTGTGCAATGACTGCGCCAGCTGCGGCTCGTGCTCGTGCAGCCAGCGCTGCCCTTCCTCGATCATGAAATAACGAAAGGCCTCGGCTGCCGGCGACAGCACGCTGGAGCCCAGGTGCACCACATGCCAGGTGCGCATGACCGGCGCGCCGGCGATGTCCAGCAGCTTCAAAAGCCCCGTTTTGACCTCCAGCCCCACCGTGTGCAGCGAGAGAAAGCTCAAACCCAGGCCTGCCATCACCGCCTGCTTGATGGTCTCGTTGCTGGACATCTCCATCGCGATGCGGGGTTCGTGGCGGTGCTCGGCAAAGAAGGCGGCCATTGCGTTGCGGGTGCCCGATCCCGGTTCGCGGGCGATGAACGGGTGCTGTGCCAGCGCTGCCACCGGCGCCTGCGCCACCTGCAGCAGCGGGTGGTCGGGCGGGGCGATGAACACCAGCGGGTGCGCCGCGAAGGCTTCGGCGCGCGTGGCCAGCTCGCGCGGCGGGCGGCCCATGATGCAGATGTCGGCTTCGCCTTCCTGCATCAGTGCCACCAGCTGTTCGCGGTTGCCGAGCACCCGCAGCCTCAACTCGATGCCGGGTCGTTCACGCCGGAAGCGCGCCAGCAGGTGCGGGACGAAGTACTTGGCGGTGCTGACGATGCCGATCGTCAGCAAGCCGAATTCGATCTTCTGCAGCCTCGCCATCGCATGTTCGGCGTCCTTCAGTGCGGCCTGCAGGCGGCGCGCATGCACCAGAAAGTACTCGCCTGCGGTCGACAAGGTCACGCTGCGCCCGCGCCGGTCGAACAGCGGCAGCCCGACCTGAGATTCCAGCTCTTTGATCTGCATCGAGATCGCCTGCGGGGTCAGATGCAGCGCTTCGGCGGCGCGCGCCATGCTGCCAAGGCGCGCGACCTCGGTGTAGACCCTGAGTTGTCTGAAGCTGATGTTCATCGAATGCCACGGTTGCCGCGAATCATCAGCTTGAACTGATGTGCGATGCAAGCAATCGTGACTTTTACTGAAGGGTGCTGCGGCCTAGATTGACGTCAGTCGCATCCAAACCGCAGGACAGGAGCCGCACGCCGATGAACGCCCCGACCGAACTCCAAAGCACGGACCTCCAAGCCACCGACATCACCGGCGACAGCAAGAAGCGCTATTCGGCCGGTGTGCTGAAGTACCGGCAGATGGGCTACTGGCAGCCCGACTACGAACCCAGCGCCACCGACACCATCTGCCTGTTTCGCATCACGCCGCAAGACGGTGTCGACCCGGTCGAAGCCGCAGCGGCGGTGGCCGGCGAGTCCAGCACCGCCACCTGGACGGTGGTGTGGACCGACAGGCTGACCGCTTGCGACACCTACCGCGCCAAGGCCTACAAGGTCGAGCCGGTGCCCAACAACCCGGGCCAATATTTCGCCTGGGTGGCCTACGACATCATCCTGTTCGAAGAGGGCTCGATCGCCAACATGACGGCCAGCCTGATCGGGAACGTTTTCTCTTTCAAACCTTTGAAGGCGGCGCGGCTGGAAGACATCCGCATCCCGGTGGCCTATGTGAAAACCTTCAAGGGTCCGCCGACCGGTCTGATCGTCGAGCGTGAGCGGCTCGACAAATTCGGCCGTCCGTTGCTGGGTGCCACCACCAAGCCGAAGCTGGGTTTGAGCGGCCGCAACTACGGCCGGGTGGTCTACGAAGGCTTGAAGGGCGGGCTCGACTTCATGAAAGACGACGAGAACATCAACTCGCAGCCCTTCATGCACTGGCGCGACCGATTCCTGTATGTGATGGACGCGGTCAACAAGGCCAGCGCCGCCACGGGTGAGGTCAAGGGCAGTTACCTGAACATCACCGGCGCAACGATGGAAGACATGTACGAACGCGCCGATTTCGCCAAAGAACTGGGCAGCGTGATCGTGATGATCGACCTGGTGATCGGCTACACCGCGATCCAGAGCATGAGCAACTGGGCGCGCAAGAACGACATGATCCTGCACCTGCACCGCGCCGGTCACGGCACCTACACGCGGCAGAAGAATCACGGCGTGAGCTTTCGCGTGATCGCCAAGTGGATGCGGCTGGCCGGGGTCGACCACATCCATGCCGGCACCGCAGTGGGCAAGCTCGAAGGCGACCCGCCGACCGTGCAGGGCTACTACGACGTGTGCCGCGCCAGCGTCACCAAGGTCGATCTGCCGCGGGGCAACTATTTCGAGCAGGACTGGTGCGATCTGAAGAAGGTCATGCCGGTGGCGTCGGGCGGCATCCATGCCGGCCAGATGCACCAGCTGATCGACCTGTTCGGCGACGACGTGGTGCTGCAGTTCGGCGGCGGCACCATCGGCCACCCGGCCGGCATCCAGGCCGGTGCTGTGGCCAACCGCGTGGCGCTGGAATGCATGGTCAAGGCGCGCAACGAGGGCAAGGACATCGCCAACGAAGGCCCGTCGATCCTGAAGCAGGCCGCCAAGGGCTGCACCCCGCTGCAACAAGCGCTGGACCTGTGGGGCGAGATCAGCTTCAACTACGCGCCCACCGACACCAGCGACTACGCCGAAACCCCGACCGTCAGCTGAAGCTGCGCTCACTCGAAGGAAAACACACCATGATGACCAACCCCACCGGCCGCATCACGCAGGGCCAGTTCAGTTTTCTGCCCGATCTGAGCGACGACGAGATCGCGCTTCAAGTCGAGTACGGTTTGAACCGCGGCTATGCATGGAGCGTGGAATACACCGACGACCCGCATCCGCGCAACACCTACTGGGAGATGTACGGCATGCCGATGTTCGATCTGAAGGATGCAGCCGGGGTGGTGATGGAACTCAACGCTTGCCGTGCTGCGTTCCCGCAGCACTACATCCGGCTGATGGCCTTCGATTCCGAGCGTGGCGTCGAGAGCATCGCGATGAGCTTCATCGTCAACCGGCCGACGAACGAGCCGGGCTTCCAACTCGTGCGGCAAGAGGTCAACGGCCGCAGCATCCGCTACACCGTGCGCGGCTATGGCGCCGACAAGCCCGAAGGCGAGCGCGCCGCGGGTTGAGCGCACGGAGAACCGAGATGGCGCATCCCTTGTATTCCATCCCCGGCGCGCGCGCCGCCGCCGGCCCAGCCGCGGACCCGCGGCACGCGGATGCGCCCAACGCCGAAACGACCGCGTCCAACGCAACCGAGACCCCGCGCACCGTCAATGCGGTGCTGGCGCAAACGCGGGTGCAGGAGGTGATCGACGAACTCGAAGCGGATCTGGTCGGCTTGCAGCCGGTCAAGCAACGCATCCGCGACATCGCCGCGCTGCTGGTGATCGACAAGCTGCGCTCGAACCTCGGCTTGACAACGCGCGCGCCAAGCCTGCACATGTGTTTCAGCGGCAACCCCGGCACCGGCAAAACCACCGTGGCTTCTCGCATGGCGCAAATCCTGCAGCGCCTCGGCCACTGCAGAAAGGGCCACCTGGTAGCAGTAACCCGCGACGATCTGGTGGGCCAGTACATCGGCCACACCGCACCGAAGACGCGCGAGGTGTTGAAGAAGGCGATGGGCGGTGTGCTCTTCATCGACGAGGCCTACTACCTCTACCGGCCCGAGAACGAGCGCGACTACGGGCAGGAAGCGATCGAGATCCTGTTGCAGGTGATGGAGAACCAGCGCGACGACCTGGTGGTGATCCTGGCCGGCTACAAAGACCGCATGGACACCTTCTTCATGAGCAACCCCGGCATGAGCAGCCGTATCGCGCACCACATCGACTTTCCCGACTACGCCGCCGCCGAGTTGCAGCAGATCGGCGACCAGATGCTGGCGCAGATGCACTACCGCTTCGGCGAGGGCACGCAGACGACCTTTGCCGACTATCTGCAGCGTCGCCAGGCGCAGCCGCACTTTGCGAACGCACGCAGTGTGCGCAATGCGCTGGACCGTGCGCGGCTGCGGCAGGCCAGCCGCCTGTATGCCGACGCCGACCGTCAATGGAGCGCCGACGACCTCAGCACCCTGCTGCCCGAAGACCTGCTGGCGAGCCGTGTGTTCGGCCATTCGGCATCTGCCCCAACCTGAAGCCAAGCCGACCCCATGCCCCTGTCCAACCGCCGCACGCTGACGCAGTACCTGATCGAGCAGCGCCGCCGATTCCCCTCGGCCAGCGGCGAGCTCAATGCGCTGATCCTGGATGTGGCGATTGCCTGCAAGGCGATCGCCCACTCGGTGGCGCATGGTGCGTTGGGCGATCCGGCCACCCGCCATCTGGCGGCAGAGTTGCGCACCAACGTGCAAGGCGAGCAACAAATGCTGCTCGATGTGGTCAGCAACCAGATCTTTCTGCGCACCACCGAATGGAGCGGCAATTTGGCCGGCATGGCGTCGGAGGAGATGGAGACGGCAGCGCAGGTGCCGGCCGCCTATCCGCGCGGCAAGTACCTGTTGGTGTTCGATCCGCTGGACGGCAGCAGCAACATCGATGTCAATGTCTCGGTGGGCAGCATCTTCTCGATCCTGCGTTTGCCGAATCACGAAACCGAGTTGGGCCGCGATGTCGTCGAAGCCGACTTTCTGCAGCCCGGCACACAACAGGTGGCCGCGGGCTATGCGATCTACGGCCCGACCGCGATGTTGGTGCTGACGGTGGGCAACGGCGTGGCCGGCTTCACGCTCGACCCGGGGCTGGGCGAATTCAAGCTCACGCATCCCGACATCCGCGTACCCGAAGACACCCAGGAGTTCGCCATCAACAGCTCCAACGCGCGGTTCTGGGAACCCCCGGTGAAGCGCTATGTGGACGAGTGCCTGGCCGGCCACAGCGGCCCGCGCGGCAAGGACTTCAACATGCGCTGGATTGCCAGCATGGTGGCCGAAGCCCACCGCATCCTGATGCGTGGCGGGGTGTTTCTCTACCCCCGAGACACCCGCGAGCCGGCCAAACCAGGGCGACTGCGGCTGCTGTACGAAGCCAACCCGATCGGCTTCATCGTCGAGCAGGCCGGTGGCCGTGCGAGCACCGGCCGCCAGCCGATCATGGGTGTGGTGCCGAGCGCGCTGCATCAGCGCATCGGGGTGGTGTTCGGATCGAAGCACGAGGTCGAGCGCATCGAGCGATACCACGCCGATCCGGCAACGAAAGACGGCGGCAACCCGCTGTTCGCCGAGCGCGGCCTGTTTCGCGACTAGTCACAGGAACTGAACGATGTCAGAGAAGCACCCCATCATTGCCATCACCGGCTCGTCCGGCGCCGGCACCAGTTCGGTCACGCGCACCTTCGAGGACATCTTCAGGCGCGAGAACCTGACCGCCGCAGTGATCGAAGGTGACAGCTTCCATCGCTACGACCGTGCCGAGATGAAGCAGCGCCAAGCCGAAGCCGAAGCCGCCGGCAACCGCCATTTCAGCCATTTCGGCCCCGAGAACAATTTGTTCGCCGAACTGGAACAGCTCTTCGGCATGTACGGCAAAGAGGGCACCGGCCGCCACCGCAAGTACCTTCACGATGCCACCGAAGCGGCGCCCTTCAAGCAGCCGCACGGCACCTTCACCCCCTGGGCCGAGTTGCCGCCCGACACCCACCTGATGTTCTACGAGGGGCTGCACGGCGCGGTCATCACACCCGAATTGAACATCGCCCGCCATCCCGATCTGCTGATCGGGGTGGTGCCGGTCATCAACCTGGAATGGATCCAGAAACTGTGGCGCGACAAAAACTCGCGTGGCTACAGCACCGAAGCCGTCACCGACACCATCCTGCGCCGCATGCCCGACTATGTGCACTACATCTGCCCACAGTTTGCGCACACCCATGTCAACTTCCAGCGTGTGCCTTGCGTCGACACCAGCGACCCGTTCATCGCCCGCACCATTCCGGCGGCCGACGAAAGCATGGTGGTGATCCGCTTCGCAAGGCCGAAAGGCATCGACTTTCCGTACCTGCTGGCAATGATCGACGGCAGTTTCATGTCGCGTGCCAACACCGTGGTGGTGCCGGGGGGCAAGATGGAACTCGCGATGCAGCTGATCTTCACGCCCTTTATCTGGCGAATGATGGAACGGCGCCAGCGCGCGCTGGGCGCGCTCTAGATGACAGTTGCTGCGACCGCGTTGCGTGCAGTCATCTGGGACATCGATGGCACCGTGGCCGAAACCGAACGCGATGGCCACCGCGTGGCCTTCAACCTGGCCTTCGAAGCCGCCGGCCTGCGCTGGCGTTGGGATGTGCCGCAGTACGGGGATTTGCTGCGGGTGGCCGGGGGTCTTGAGCGGCTGCTGCACGACATGGACAGCCGCAGCGACGCCCCGCATGCGGGTCCCGAGCGCGACGCGCTGGCGCGCAACCTGCACCGCAGCAAGAACAGCTTCTACGCGGATCGGGTGGCGCAGGGCTGCATCGAAGCCCGTCCCGGCGTGCTGCGGCTGATGAACGAATGCGCTGAAGCCGGCATCCGTCTGGCGGTGGCCACCACCACCAGCGGCGCCAATGTGCAGGCCCTGCTCACGAGCTTGATCGGAAGTGGCTGGCGCGAGCGCTTCGACGCGGTGATCGCGGCCGAGGAAGCGCCGCGCAAGAAGCCCGACCCGACGGTCTACCGGATGGCGCTGGATGCATTGCAGCTCAAGCCCGCCGAAGCGTTCGCGATCGAGGACTCACCCGCCGGTCTGCAGGCCGCGCGCGACGCCGGCATCGCTTGCGGCGTCACACCCGGCGCGTTCTTCGAGAACGCGGATTTCAACGCTGCGGTCTGGGTGCGCGATTCGTTGGACGCGCCACCGCCGATGACCTTGCCCCTGCTTCGGCGCTGGCACTCTGCGAGCATCGAAGCTTCCTGAGCTCGGATCTTCAAGCACCATGTCTGGATCGACGACCCCCGCACCGCAGCCGGTTCAGCCCGCTCTGGCAATGGCAGCTGCAACCGCCATCGCATTGCTGGCGCTGCACACCGTGCCGTCTGCCGCAGCTCCAGCGGCGACCCCGGCGGCCCAGTCAACGGCGACCGCCGCAACCTGCCCGGCCCTGCTGCAGCACAGCTTCCCGCGCCTGCAGGACGAGAAGCCGCAGTCTTTGTGCCAGTACGCCGGCAAGGTGCTGCTGGTGGTCAACACCGCCAGCTTCTGCGGCTACACGCCGCAATACGAAGGCCTCGAAAAACTGCATGCCCGATATGCCGATCGCGGCTTGGTGGTACTCGGATTTCCGTCCAACGATTTCGGCCAGCAAGAGCCGGGCAACGGCCAGGCCATCGCCGACTTCTGCGCCAACACCTACGGCGTCAAGTTCCCGATGTTCTCGAAGTCGGTGGTCAAGGGCTCGGCTGCCAACCCGCTGTTCGCATCGCTTGCCAAGACCACTGGTCAAGCGCCAGGCTGGAACTTTCACAAGTACCTGATCGGCCGCGACGGCCGTGCGCTCGCAACCTACGACAGCGACGTGGCCCCGGGCAGCCCGGCATTGGTGGCGGCGATCGAAAAGGCGTTGGCCTCGAAGTGATGCGTGCCCCGGACGCCGTGGTTCGCCTTAGCGTCTGACCTTGCCGTCGCCGGTCAGCATCGACAACTCGACGAAGCTCGACGCCGTGTGGTCGCGTGGGCCGAAATCGACCATGTAGCCGCCCACGTTGAAGCGCTGCAGGCTTTCAAGCCCCGCGATCAGGCTGTCCCGCGTGGGGTTGGCGCCCGCCCGGCGCAGCCCTTCGGCCAGCACCTTGGCGCCCAGATAGCCTTCCATGCTGGAGTAATTGGCGGTGGCGTTGTTGCCGGCCCGGCGCACCGCATCGCCGTATTCGCGTGCGATCGGTGTGGTGGTGCTGAACGGAAACGGCATCACCTGGCTGACAACGACGCCATTGGCTTGCTTGCCCAGTTCGTCGGCCAGTGCTTGCGCGCCGACGAACGACACGTTGTAGAAAGTGCCGCCATAGCCGGCGGCGCGTGCCGCGCGGATGAAAGCCCCGCAGCCCTTGTAGGCGCCGATCAACACCACCGCATCGGGCCGCGTGGGAACGATCGCAGCCACCGCCGCTGCCACGTCCACGCTGTTGCGTTGCACCAGACCCACCGCGGTCGGCTCCAGGTTGTGGCTGGCCAGCGCGCGGCTGACACCGTCGAGCCCGGCTTGGCCGTAGCTGTCGTTCTGCCGCATCACGGCGATCTTCTTGAGCCCGAGCGCGGTCAGCTGGCTCACGATCAATGCGGTTTCGTCGTAGTAGGACGCCCGCACATGGAAGACCTGGCGGTTGAAGGGTTCGCGCAGCGCCTCGGCGCCGGTGAAGGGGGCTATGAAGGGCACGCTGGCCGCAGTCACCACCGGCAGCGCTGCCAACGAAGTGGGGGTGCCGACATAGCCGAAGAGCGCGAAGACGCCTTCCTTGTCGATCAGCGCCTGCGTATTGGCGCGGCAGCGGTCGGGCTCGTAGCCGTCGTCCAGCACCCGCAAATCGACCGTGCGGCCGTTGATGCCGCCTTCGGCATTCAGGCGCTCGAAGAAGATCGCCGCGCCGCGGTTCATCTGCAGTCCCAATTGCGCCGCCGGGCCACTCAGGGCAGCCGACTGGCCGAGCAGGAGGGTCTTGCGGTCGGCTTGCGCGAAAGCAGGCAGCGCAATCGCGGCCGCGCTCCCGGCAAGCAGGTGCCGCAGCACGGAGCGGCGGTTGGCCGGCTTTGACAGAACGGGATCGGCGGACGACATTGTCGGCTCCGGTGGTGAAGGCACCCGCGTGACTTCGGCCCGGATCGAACTTACTTGAGCGATTCGATCAGATCGGTGTAGGCCTTCATCGCTTCCTCGTTGCTCTGGCCCTTGCATTCGGCCCAGGCGTCGTACTTGGCGCGGCCGACCATGTCGGTGAAGCCGGGGCGCTTGCCTTCGGCATCGCCAGCCGTGGCTTGCTTGTAGAGCGCGTAGATCTTCAGCAGGGTGGCGTTGTCGGGCTTTTCGGGCAGTTGTTTGCTGTCGGCCACGGCCCGATCAAAGTCGGCTTGGGTGCTTTTGATATCGGCCATGACGGTTTCTCCGTGGGTGAAAGTCCAGGCTTGACGGGGCCGATGTTACCCAGCATCGTGCCCGCTGACCGTCGCCGACGGTCCCCCTTTGATTGAGGAGTGGCCACGATGCCCGAAGCCAGGCGCATGTCGCGAGTGGACACCGCGTGGCTGCGCATGGACAACGATGTCAACCTGATGATGATCGTGGGCGTGTGGCTGCTGACCCCGGCCATCCCGCTGTCGGCGTTGCGCGAACGGGTGGCCGACAAGCTGCTGATGTACGACCGCTTCCGCCAACTGGCGGTGCCCGATGCGATGGGAGCGGCCTGGGTCGACGACCCCCACTTCGACATCGACCGGCATGTGGTCGAAGCCACGCTGGCGACCGACACCGCGCAGGGCGACCATGCGGAGCGCCACGCATTGCAACGATTGTGCGGTGATCTGGCCGCCACACCGCTGGACCCGGCGCGCCCGCTGTGGCAGTTCCACTTCATTGCCGACTACGAAGGCGGCAGCGCCATCGTCGCCCGCATCCACCACTGCATCGGCGACGGCATCGCGCTGATCTCGGTGATGCTGTCGATCACCGATGGCGGCAGCGACCCGCCGCAGCGCAAGCGCCGCACCCGGCCCGACCCGCAGGACGCCGACTGGCTGTCGGATGCGGTCATCAAGCCGCTGACCGATCTGACCACCAAGGCGATCGGAATGTATGGCGGCGGCATCTCGAAGTCGATCGAGATGCTGTCGGACCCGCAGGCGTCCTTGCTGGGTTCGCTGGAAGGCTCGGTCAATGCCGCGCGCACCGGCTTCAAGGTTTTGAACGATGTGGCAGCGCTGGCGCTGATGCCGGACGACTCGGCCACCTTGCTCAAGGGCACACCCGTCCGCCGACCGCGTGGCCACAAAGTGGTGGCCTGGAGCGAGCCGCTGGCGCTCGATCCGGTCAAGACGGTCAGCAAGGGCATCGGCTGCACCATCAACGACCTCCTGCTGTCGTGTGTGGCCGGTGCGATCGGCGGCTGGTTGCAATCGCAGGGCCAGGACCCGACTGGGCAGGAGATCCGCGCGATGGTGCCGGTCAATCTGCGCCCGCTGGACAAGGCCTGGCAGCTCGGAAACCGCTTCGGCCTGGCCCCGCTGGTGTTGCCCGTGGGCATCGCCAATCCGATCGAGCGGGTGCAGGCGGTGCGGCAACGCATGGCGCAACTGAAGGGCAGCTATCAACCGCTGCTGGCGTTTGCGGTGCTGTCGGTCAGCGGCTTGTTCGTCAAGCCGGTGCAGGACGCGGTGCTGGGCCTGTTCGCCAAGAAGGCCACGGCAGTGATGACCAATGTGCCGGGGCCGCCGGTGGCGCTGCGCTTTTGCGGATCGACGCTCAGGCAGACGATGTTCTGGGTGCCGGCTTCGGGCGATATCGGGGTCGGTGTGTCGATCCTGAGCTATGGCGGCTTCGTGCAATTCGGGCTCATCACCGACAGCGCGTTGTGCGCGGAACCGCAAGCCATCATCGACCGCTTCGAGCCCGAATTCGACAAGCTGCTGAACCTCTCGCTGATGCTGCCGTGGGCGGGTCAAGCAGTCGATGTCTGAAACACAAAGGAGACCCCCATGACCGTCACCGCCACCATCGACCTGGGCTACGAATTCACTGTCAAGGCGCCGTTCAAAACGGTTTTCGACTTGCTGTCCGATGTGCCCGAATCCGTCAGCCACTTCCCGAAGGTCAAGCAGCTCACCGACCTAGGCGACGGCGTCTACCGCTGGGAGATGCAAAAGGTCGGCGCTGGCCAGGCCAGCCTGCAGACCGTGTATGCCAGCAAGTACGTCAGCAACCGCAGCAAGGGCACGGTGGTCTGGTCGCCGGTCAAGGGCGAAGGCAATGCGCTGATCGGCGGCAGCTGGAAGATCGTCGAAGGCAAGGCCGGCACCGCGCTGGCCTTCAAGGTCGAAGGCACCGTCGATGTGCCCGTTCCCGGATTGATGAAGGTGGTGGTGACCCCGGTGGTGCAAGGCGAGTTTGAGAAGCTGGTCGAAAAGTACATCGACAACCTCATCAGGGTGTTTGGCGGCGAGGTTTGAACCGGGCCGGGCCATGCGTGCTATCCACTAGTCGTGCTGCTTTCGGCTGGCACTACAGTCGTTTCGACAAGGAGACACGCCCATGATTCGCATCCCATCTTCATTTGCCACGCTCGCCG
>JBBSPW010000062.1:0-18063 GCA_038258365.1 Burkholderiales bacterium
AGGCGCTGGTCTTCGTCGCGGCCATGCTGGCGGGCATTGGCCTGTTCGAGTTGATCGAGCGACGCAAGCAGGCGCCGCAGCGGCGGGCGGCCTGATGGCCGGCGATGAACCTAGACCTTGTCTTCCTGGCCACGCTGGCAACCGTCGTGCTGCTGTTCGGCTACGAAGCGCTCGTCGCCTTGGCACAGCGCCGTCGGCCGGGTCGCATGGCCCACAGCGCGCACGCGGCGCTGCGCGCCGAGCTTCACACCGCGGCTGGTGCTGCGAGTGCTGCCGCTGACCTTGCTGTTCGCCTCGCTGGTCTGCTCGGCGATGGCGGTGCGCTACCACCACCCTGCCGGCTTCATCTGCGGCACCTGATCCTCGTCGCACCCACCCTAGCATCGCTGCTGCATCCCTTCGCCTGGCCGGTGGCGGCCGTGCTCGCGCTGTCGGGGTTCGGTCGCTTCGGATCGTGATGATCGTCCGGCGGGCGCATGGCGTTCGAACCCGTCGAATGCAGCACCGATGCAGCTCACGCGGCTCGTGCGGCTCTGGAAAACCTTCCCATCGCGTGTCTGTGGCCGCTGTCGCCACGGATCCAGCGTCAGATGCAGCACCGTGATCGCGTCGTCGACCGACACAGGACTGCCCATGTTCGTTCCACACACCATGCGTGCAGGCAGAAACCTGTGTCGTTCCCCAGACTTCGAACCCCGGCGACAGGTCTGACAGGCAAGCCTCGCGCGCCGGTCGCAACTGCGGCCAGCAGCCGGGTTCTAGTGCTGCCAACCGGTTGTGGCAGCGCGCGAATGGGTGGTGGGCCCTGCGTGACTCGAACACGCGACCTACGGATTAAGAGTCCGCTGCTCTACCAACTGAGCTAAGAGCCCCACTGAAACCGAAAGCTGCCCTGGGCGGGCGTGCGAACCCGCAGGCCGCAACTGGTGGTGGGTCGTGCGTGACTCGAACACGCGACCAACGGATTAAAAGTCCGCTGCTCTACCGACTGAGCTAACGACCCATCCGAAGAACCCGCAAGTATAGCGATGTCATGGCGAACCTCCGCCGGTCGAGCCACCCTCCGCACTCGCACAGACGATGCCGATGGCCTCCCCCGCCGCCACCAATCCAAAGGTCGCCGTCACGGTGACGCTCGATCCGTAGCCATGGCAATTGAGACTTCCGTCGATGGCCGCCGGCTCCGGCACATCTCGATCCTGGACCGTGCCGGCGTCATCCACGTGCGGGCGCATCACGGCTTCACGCGAGTACACGCAGCGCACCCCCGTCAGGCCCTTGCGCGGAACCACACTGTCCTGCCGCAACCGCTGCCGCAGGCTGGCCAGCAGCGGGTCGTGGGTGGTCAGCGACAGGTCTTCGACTTCCACCCGTTGCGCCAGCCGCTTGCCACCCGCGGCACCGACGGCGACGATCGGCACCCGCTGCTGCAGCGCCCAGGCTGCCAGCACGCGCTTGGCACGCACCTGGTCGCAAGCGTCGATCAGCACATCGACAGCGGCGCCCTCCAGCAGCCCGGGCCAGTTGTGCTCATCGACGAAAGCGTCCACCACCTGCACCTCGCAACCGGGGTGGATGTCTGCGATGCGGACCCGCAGCGCGTCGGCCTTGTGTTGGCCGACGGTGGCACCCAGCGCCTGCACCTGGCGGTTGATGTTCGACTCGGAGACATGGTCCAGGTCGATCAGCATCAAGCGCGCGACGCCGCTTCGGGCCAGCGCCTCGGCCGCCCAGGACCCCACTCCGCCCAGGCCCACCACCGCCACCGATGCGCGCCGCAGCCGCTCGTAGGCCGCATCGCCCCACAGGCGCCGCAGGCCGCCGAAGCGGCGCTCGAGATCGGGATCGGCCCCCGTTTCGATCGCGATGGGTGCAAGCCTGGTGGCCATCAGCCGACCCGGTCCATGCGCCAGACCTGGTAACGCAACGCCAGCACCGCACCGCCGACGATGCTGGCCAGCGCAATGAAGCTGCCGATGGCCAAAGTCGACACCCCCGACAAGCCCTGGCCGATCGTGCAGCCCATCGCGGTGACCCCGCCCACCCCCATCAGCGCAGCGCCCACCAGATGATTGGCGGTGTCCTCGGTGCCGCCGAAGCCTTCCCATCTGAAGCTGCGGCCCGCAATCGCCGCCACCGCCGACCCGGCAATCACCCCCAATGTGCTGACGATGCCGATCGTCAACACCTTGCTGCTGTCGCTGAAGAGGATCAGCCAGTCGACCGTGTAGGCCACCGGCGCAACAAAGCTCAGCGACTCCATCCGTTGGGTGTTGGTGCCGATGAAGGTGTCTTCAAGCGTCAGCGGATGCTCGGGCACATGGCCCAACACCCCCGACACCCACCACACACCGACGATCACCGCGCCGGTGCCCAGCCCGCCCAGCAACACCTCCGCCGAACGACCGTCGGGCCGCATCAGCGTCCATCCCACCAGCAACGCACCCACCCCACAGCCGAGCCACAACGCCAGCGTTTGCGGCGCTCCGCCCGTCAGATGCGCCACCAGCGACGGCAAGTCCTGCCCCGCCGGCAACGTGGTGGCCACTCGGTCGACGCTGGCGACCCGCGCCACCGCGACAATGCCGCGCAGCGTCGCATAGGCCGCCACCGCCAGCACGAAGAAGACCACCAGCGACTTCAGGCTGCCGCCGCCGATCCGCACCAGCGTCTTGCTGCCACAGCCCGAGGCCAGCACCATGCCGATGCCGAACAGCAGCCCGCCGACGATGTTCGACAACCAGATCAGCCGCGGGCCGGCATAGATCGTCGATGCCGCTTGTACCAGTCCGGCGCCGACCATTGCGTTGAAGCCGATCATCGCCACGCCGATCGCCAGCAGCCACATCCGCATGCGGCGCCAGTCGCCCATGTTGACGATGTCCGCCACCGCGCCCATGGTGCAGAAATGGGTGCGCTGGGCGATGGCGCCAAAAGCGGCAGCCAACGCAAAGGCCGCCCACAACACCAAGGCAGTCAGGCGGGGAAGATCGGATGCCTGCATCGAAAGAACCGTGTGAGCAGAACCGCGCGCCGCGCGCGGCCTTCGCGCAGCGATCGCGGCCTGCCTACTTGATGGAGGCCAACCGCTGCTTGCCAGCCTTCGCGGCTTCGGATGCGGGATAGGCCTTGACCAACTCGCCGATGGTGCGGCGCGCGCCGGCTGCGTCCTTCATCTCGGCCTGGCTGTTGGCCAGTGCCAGCAAGGCTTCGGGAGCCCGAGGATGGTCGGGCGCGCTGGCGACGAAGCCCCGGAAGGTGGCGATGGCGTCCTTGTAGTCGCGCTTGCCGTATTGGGCATTGCCGAGCCAGAAACGCGCCGAATCGACAAAGCCGCTCGTCGGATAGCGGCGGCCGAAGGTCTCCAGCTTGGTCACAGCCAGATCGAAGTCGCCGCTGCGAATGGTTTCGAGCGCGTCGTCGTAAGCCTTGCGTTCGTCCTGCCCGGCGACGAACTCGCGGTTGTCGACACTGACCTTCGATGGCTCCAGCTTGCGCAGCCGGTCGTCCATGCTCTGCGCCAGGTCCTGCTGGCGGCGCTGCACATCGGCCACATCGCGCAGCACCTGCTCGTCGTTGCCGCGCAGCTTGGCCAGATCGGTGCGCAGGGTTTCGATCTGGTTGTTCAGCTCCAGCAAACTGCGCCGCATCGCCGCCACCTGCTCCACAAGCTGGGTGTTGACGGTGGCCAGTTCGTCGTTGCGGACCCGGCCCTGGGTTTCGAGTGCGGTGACGCGGTTGCGCATCTCGATGATGGCCTTGCGCGCTTCGTCGTCGTCGAAGATGCCCGCATGGGCTGCGCTGCCGCAGAGCAGGACCGCAAACGCCAGGGTCGCGGTTCTGGCAGCGCAGTGGACCGCAGCGCGGCGCAAGGTGTTCATCGCCGTGTTCCCTTACTTGGACGTCAGCACAGCGCGTCGATTCTTGGCATAGGCATCTTCGCCGCTGCCCTGGGAAACAGGCCGCTCTTCGCCGAAGCTGACCGCCTCCATCTGGCGGTCGGCCACCCCCAGCAAGGCCATCGCCCGCATCACGGCTTCGGCGCGCTTCTGGCCGAGCGCCAGGTTGTATTCGCGGCCACCGCGGTCGTCGGCATAGCCCTCGATCACCACGCGCTGAGAAGGCTGTGTACTCAGGCTGCGGGCCTCGCGGTCCAGAACGCCTTTGTATTCGTCCTTGATGACATAGCTGTCGAAATCGAAGTAGACGGTGCGGGCATCGGCGCTGGCCATCGCACCGCCGCCGTTGGCTGCCGAGCCCGAGCGGGTCAGGTCCACCGGCGCCACCGCAGACTGCGGTGCCGTGCCGGTGCTGGCACCACCGGGCGGCACCGAGCGAGCGGCCACCGGCGTGCGGGTCTCGATCGGCGCCAGGCTGCTGCTGTCGGGCAATGGGTCCGACGCGCAGCCGGCCAGCAGCAGCAGCGAAGCGCCCACGGGCCATGCGAAACGAGCAGCCATCAGGGCCAGGGGCGAATCAGTCTTGTTCAAGTGGATCTCCTTCATAAAGGCAAATGGTCAGCGACCGAACGGCCCCCAGGCTGGCTCGCGCACATCGGCGGCGACGCTCAGCAGGCGGGCTTTGATGCGGCCGTCGATGGTGGTGGTCATCAACACGTTTTTCCCTTGCTGGCGCGTGGCATAGACGATCAAGCGCCCGTTGGGCGCGAAGCTGGGGCTTTCGTCGTCGCTGGTGTCGGTCAACACCTGCACGCTGCCGGTTTGCAAGTCCTGCAGCGCCAGCCTGAAGGTGTTGCCGCCCTGGCGCGTGACATAGGCGACGAACTTGCCATCGGCGCTCAAGGTGGGGCTGATGTTGTAGCCGCCTTCGAAGGACACACGCTCGACCGGGCCGCCGGCCGAAGCGATGCGGTAGATCTGCGGGCCACCGCCGCGGTCGCTGACGAAGTAAATGCGGCTGCCATCGGCGCTGTAGACGGGTTCGGTGTCGATGCCGCTGCTGTTGGTCAGCCGGGTGGGCTCGCCGCCGGCCACCGGCACCGTGAACAATTGGGTCAAGCCGTCGCGCGCCAAGGCCACCGCCAGGCGAGAGCCGTCGGGCGACCACGCCGGCGCGCTGTTGGAGCCGCGAAAATTGGCCACCGGGCGCCGTTCGCCGGTCGACAGGTCCTGCACCCAAACCACCGCCTTCTGCGATTCGAAAGACACATAGGCCAGCTTGCGCCCATCGGCCGACCAAGCCGGCGAGATGATCGACTCGGTGCTGTTCAGCGCGATCTGTCCGCCCTCGCCATCGGCATCGGTGATGCGCAGGGTGTAGCGCTTGCCGTCACGGGTGACATAGGCGATGCGGGTGGCGTTGACCCCGCGTTCGCCGGTCAGCTTTTCCTGGATTTCGTCGGCAATGCGGTGCGCTGCCAGTCGCAAGTCGGCAGCGGGAACCACGCGGCTCTGGCCCAGCAATTCCAGCGTGCGGACCGTGTCCCAGAGCTTCACGCGCACATCGAAACGGCCATCGGCCAGGCGGGCCACCGACCCCGCCACCAGCGCGTCGGCCCCGCGGGCGCGCCAAGCCATCAGGTCGGGGTTGCTGCGCTCGTCCAGCGCCTCTGGCGCAGCCAGCATGCGGATCAGGCCGCTGCGTTCCAGATCGGCACCGATCACTTGCGAGACCGCCAGGCCGCTGGCCGCTTCGTCGCGGAAAGGCCCGATCGCCAGCGGGATCTGGGTCGCACCCACGCCCGAGATCTCGACCTTGAACTGCGCCAGCACCGGGAAGGTTGCCGTGGCGCCCACCGCCGCCAACGCAAACAGCGCTTGGCGGCGCGTGGCGTCGAGGGTCGGGGCAGCAAATGAAAGGTCGGGTCTGGACATGAACTGGGATTCGTCTTTGGGGGCGTCCGAGACAGTTTGAACAACCCGAAGCGGACACCGCGAATTGTAGGCAGCGGCGAGCCGCGCCCCGGAAGCCCTGCTTCCCGCGTCGATAAACTCGATGGTTGCAAGCGCCCTTCCGGCGCCGAGGCTCCCGCTGCATGCCCACCCTGTCGCAGCCCCCGCCGCCAACCTTGTGGCGACGTTTTGCGCGGCTGTTGCCCTATGTTCGTTCCAGCCGCGCCGGCTTGGTCGCTGCAGCCGGCGGTGCGATCGTCAGTGCGGCCACCGAGCCGTTGATCCCGGCCCTGGTCAGCAAGCTGCTGGACCAGGGATTCACCGCGCAAGCGCTGCCGCTGTGGTTCGTGCCGGCGGCGTTCATCGGCTTGTTCGCGGTGCGCAGCGCAGCGGGTTTCGTCTCGCAGTACGGCCTGGCGTGGGCGGCCAACCACGCCATCGTCAACCTGCGCAGCGCCATGTTCGACCGCCTGATGCGGGTGGCGCCCCTGCTCTACAGCCAGCACACCGCCAGCAGCCTCACCAACACCCTGGTCTACGAAGCGCAAACGGGGGTGCAGATGCTGGTCAACGCACTGCTGACGCTGGTCCGCGACTCGGCGATGGTGATCGCGCTGCTGGCCTATCTGCTGTACTTGAACTGGCAGCTGACCTTGCTGGTGGCGCTGCTGTTTCCTGCGCTGGCATTGGTGATGCGCACGCTCGGCCGACGCCTTCACCGTTTGACGGTGGAAGGCCAGAAAGCCACCGACGAGCTGGCCTATGTGGTCGAAGAAAACGTGCTGGCCTGGCGCATCGTGCGGCTGCATGGCGCAGCGCCGCGCCAGAGCGCGCGCTTTCTGGAGCGCGCGCAGGCGGTGCGGCAATTGCTGATGAAAGCGGTCGTGGCCGGCGGCAGCCTCACGCCCATCACCCAGATGCTGTCGGCCTTCGCGCTGTCGGCGGTGATGACGCTGGCTTTGTGGCAAAGCGCCAGCAGCGGCAACACGGTCGGCTCGTTCGTGGCCTTCATCACCGCGATGCTGATGTTGATCTCGCCCATCAAGCACCTGTCGGATGTGATGGCGCCGATCACGCGCGGTTTGGCGGCGGTCGAACGCGGCATCGACCTGGTCGAGCAATGCCCGAACGAACAGGGCGGCAGCCATGCAGTGGAACGGGCGAGGGGCGAGTTGCACTTCGAGCAGGTCACGGTGCGCTATCGCAACGACGCACCGCCTGCCGTCGATGACCTGAGCCTGGTGCTTCGTGCGGGCGAAACCGTGGCCCTGGTGGGTCCGTCCGGAGCCGGCAAGTCCACGGTTGCGAACCTGCTGCCGCGCTTCATCGACCCCAGCAGCGGCACGATCTCGCTCGACGGGGTACCGCTGCCCGATTGGGAAGTCGGTGCGCTGCGGCGCCAGTTCGCGCTCGTCAGCCAGGATGTGGTTTTGTTCAACGACAGCGTGGCCGCGAACGTGGCACTGGGTGCCGAGGTGCCGCGTGCAGCCATCGAAGACGCACTGCGCAGCGCCAACCTGTGGAGCTTCGTCGAAGCCATGCCCGAAGGCATGGACACCTTAATCGGCCACAACGGCAACCAGCTGTCCGGCGGCCAGCGCCAGCGCCTGGCGATTGCGCGCGCGCTGTGCAAGAACGCGCCGATTTTGATCCTGGACGAAGCCACCTCGGCGCTCGATTCGGAATCCGAACGCGCCGTGCAGGCCGCGCTGGAAACGCTGATGCAAGGCCGCACCACACTCGTGATCGCCCACCGCTTGTCGACCATCGAGCACGCCGACCGGGTGGTGGTGATGGACGCGGGCAAGATGGCCGAACAAGGCACCCATGCCGAACTGCTGGCAGCCGGCGGGCTTTACGCCAGACTGCACGGCATCCACTTTCAGAGTTGAAGGAGCAAGCCAGATGAACACGACCGCCACGACCTCCACGCCCGCGCCCGCGATCTCGCGCTTCCCGGTTCCCGATCTGCAGGATTTGCCGGAAGACATGCGCACCCGCATCCTGGAGGTGCAGGAGAAGTCCGGCTTCGTGCCCAATGTGTTCCTGGCGCTGGCGCACCGGCCCGACGAGTGGCGTGCGTTCATGGCCTACCACGATGCGCTGCTGATGAAGAAGAGCGGCAACCTGACCAAAGGCGAGCGCGAAATGATCATCGTCGCCACCTCGGCCGCCAACCAGTGCCTGTACTGCGTGGTGGCACACGGCGCCATCCTGCGCATCTACGAAAAGCAGCCGCTGGTGGCCGACCAGGTGGCGGTCAACCACCGAAAGGCCGACATCACGCCACGGCAACGCGCGATGCTCGACTTTGCGATGAAGGTCTGCCTGGACTCCAAGGCCATCGACGACAGCGACTACGAAGCCCTGCGCGCCCACGGTTTCGACGAAGAAGACGCCTGGGACATCGGCGCCATCACCGCCTTCTTCGGTTTGTCGAATCGCATGGCCAACCTGACTGCGATGCGCCCGAACGACGAGTTCTTCCTGATGGGGCGCATGCCGCGCAACAAGTCGGCAACCAGCTGATTCGAAGCCGCCGCTGGCGGCCGCGCATCAGCTTTCCCGCAGCGCCTTGATGCGGTCTTCGATCGGCGGGTGACTCGCGAACAGCGAGCCCATCTTGCCGGCGATGCCCATTGCCTGCACCGTTTTCGGCAACTCCTGCGGCTCGATGCCGCCCAAGCGGGCCAGTGCATTGACCATCGGCTGCTTCCTGCCCATCAACGCGGCAGCACCGGCATCGGCACGAAATTCTCGCTGGCGTGAAAACCAGGCCACGACGATCGCCGCCAGCACCCCGAGCACCATGTCCATGACGATCGTGGTCACGTAGTAGCCGATGCCGACACCGTCGCGGTCGTTGCGCAAGATCATCTTGTCCACCACATAGCCGACCACGCGCGACAGGAACACGACGAAGGTATTCATCACGCCCTGGATCAACGTCAGCGTGACCATGTCGCCATTGGCCACATGCGAGATCTCGTGGCCGATCACGGCTTCGACCTCTTCGCGGTTCATGCTCTGCAACAAGCCGGTGGACACCGCCACCAGCGCCGAGTTCTTGAACGCGCCGGTGGCGAAGGCATTCGGCGCGCCTTCGAAAATCGCCACCTCTGGCATGCCGATGCCGGCCTTCTTGGCCATGCCCTCGACCGCAGCAACGATCCAGCGGTGGGTGGGATCGGCCGAGCTGTTGATGACCTGCGCCTTGGTCGACCACTTGGCCATCGGCTTGCTGATCAAGAGCGAAATGATCGCGCCGCCAAAGCCGATCAACGCGGCGAAGGCCAGCAGCATCGGCAGGTTCAGGCCGTTGGCGGTGAGGAAGCGGTTCACGCCCAGCAAGCTGGCGACCAGTCCCAAGACCAGCACCACAGCCAGGTTGGTGAAGATGAACAGGGCAACGCGTTTCATTTGGGAAGTCTTTCAGCGCACGACGCGCCGACGGTGGGTTCAGGCCTTGGATTTTGGGCTGGCGGGCGCGGATTCAATCCTGCGCAGCCGGATGGCACATCAGGGTGCGGCTGATGTCGCCGCCCGGCTCATTCGTCGCCGCGCAAGGCGACATGGTTCGGCTGGCCTTCGGGCGTCAGCGCGAACCGTTCGGCAAACCGGCCCAGCAGTTTGGTCGAAGAGCCGCTCTTGCTGAGCAAACCCGCGTCGCGAAGCCGCTCGCTGACCACCCGCAATTGCAGCTTGGCACCCCGGCTCAGCTCTGGCAGAACGTCCAGGATGCGCTGCACCGACACGGTAGCAGCGCCGGCCGGGTTCGGCGCAGGCTGGGGAACCGGCGGACGCGAAGGCGGGGGCGCTGGGGGCGCTGCAGCGGCGCTCTTGGCGGGCGCGGTCCTCTTCGCAGCCGTTCGGGACTTGGCCGCGACTTTGGCCGCTGCGCCGCCAGCTTTCTTGGCAGCCGTGGTGGCAGTGGTCTTGGCACCGGCCGGCGACTTGCGCGCAGCTGGCACGCGCTTCGCCGCCGGCGCCCGCGCAGGCGCTGCAGCCGCCCGCCGGTGCGCCAGCACCGTGTAGCCATCGTAGGCAGCCTGCGTCTCGTCGCCGGTCTTGCCGTCCTGGCCGATGCCCAGCACCCGACAGCCCTTCTCGCGAAGGCGCCCCACCAACGGCGCAAAGTCGGAGTCGGACGAAACGATCACCACGATGTCGGGCCGCTCCGACAGCACCAGGTCCATCGCATCGACCGCCATCGCGATGTCCGTGGAGTTCTTGCCGGCCGACAGATTGACCATCGGGCGAACCTGCAAGCGCTTGAACACCGCCTGGTTCTTGACCACGCTTTCGGCCGTGCCGTAAGCACGGCGCACATGCAGCGCACCGTGTGCTTCCAGCAGCAACGCCACCGCTTGTTCCATCACATCGACGCTGACGTTGTCGGCATCGATCAGCAGCATCACGCGGTCCTGGCTCATGCAAGTCTCCAATTCAAGGTGTCGCCAGCGCGCAGCGGCTTGATCGTGGCATCGCCGAAAGGCAAGGTCTCGGGCAGCGTCCAGCGCTCTCGTTTCAGCGTGATGGTGTCGGTGTGGCGCGGCAGGCCGTAAAAATCCGGTCCGTGAAAGCTCGCGAAGCCTTCCAGCCGGTCCAGTGCACCAGCGGCCTCGAAGGCTTCGGCATACAGCTCCAAAGCGGCGGGTGCGGTGTAACAACCAGCCCCGCACACCGACTGCTCCTTCAACTTTGCTGCATGCGGCGCACTGTCGGTGCCCAGGAAAAACTTCGGACTGCCGCCAGTGGCAGCCTGCACCAAGGCGAGCCGGTGCCGTTCCTTCTTGAGCACCGGCAGGCAGTAGTAATGCGGCCGCAAGCCGCCGGTGAACAGCGCGTTTCTGTTGAAAAGCAAATGGTGCGCGGTGATGGTGGCGCCGGTGTGGGCACCCGAGGCCATCACATAGTCGGTGGCATCGGCGGTGGTGATGTGCTCGAACACCACTTTCAACTCCGGGAAGTCGCGCCGCAACGGCTGCATCACGCGCTCGATGAACACCGCCTCGCGGTCGAAGATGTCGATCTCGGGGTCGGTGACCTCGCCATGCACCAGCAGCAGCAGGCCTTCGCGTTGCATCGCTTCCAGTGCCGGGTAGGTCTTCTGGATGTCGGTGACGCCGGCTGCGCTGTTGGTGGTGGCACCGGCCGGGTACAGCTTCAACGCCACCACACCGGCAGCTCGGGCTCGCCGGATCTCGTCCGGGTGCGTGTCGTCGGTCAGATACAGCGTCATCAACGGCTCGAAAGCCGCGTCCGGCGGCAGCGCGGCCACGATGCGGTCCCGGTACGCCAGCGCCAGCTCGGTGCTGGTGATCGGCGGCCTCAGATTCGGCATCACGATAGCGCGGCCGAACTGTCTTGCGGTGTAGGGCAGCACCGCCGCCATCGCGGCGCCGTCGCGCAGGTGCAGATGCCAGTCGTCGGGGCGGGTCAGCGTCAGGCTGTCGGGAGCATCGGGGACATCGCGGACAGCGGATACGGGTTCGGGAGCGGCCATGCGGCGGATTGTGAGGTCAAGCTTTCAGTCGCCTTCGTCCTGACCGCTTTGCTGCAGCCGCCACATCTGCGCATATCGGCCGTTGGCCGCCATCAACTCGGCATGCGGGCCGCTTTCCACCACGCGCCCGGCTTCCAGCACGATGATCTGGTGCGCATCGACCACGGTCGACAGCCGGTGCGCGATCACGAGTGCGGTCTTGCCCCGCGCGGCGCTGCGCAACTCGGCCTGGATCGCGCGTTCGTTGGCCGAATCCAGCGCCGAGGTGGCTTCGTCGAAGATCAGCACCGGCGGGTTCTTCAAGAGCGTGCGCGCAATCGCCACCCTCTGCTTCTCGCCACCCGACAACTTCAGACCGCGTTCGCCCACCATCGTGTCGTAGCCCTTGGGCGTGGCGGCGATGAAGCCATGAATGTGGGCTGCCCTTGCCGCGGCTTCGACTTCTTCGCGCGTGGCACCGGGGCGACCGTAAGCGATGTTGTATTCGACGGTGTCGTTGAACAGCACCGTGTCCTGCGGCACGATGCCGATGGCCTGCCTGACGCTCGATTGCGTGACCTCGCGGATGTCCTGCCCATCGATCGTGATGCGGCCACCGCCGATGTCGTAGAAGCGGTACAAGAGCCGTGCCAGCGTCGACTTGCCAGCACCCGAAGGCCCCACCACCGCCACCGTCTTGCCGGCCGGAATCTCGAAATCGATGCCATGCAGGATCGGACGGGCAGCCTCGTATGCAAAGGACACATTCTCGAAGCGCACCACGCCGGCACCGACCTGCAGCTCCGGTGCCCCGGCGCGGTCGTCGACCTCGCGGTTCCGGTCCAGCAGCGTGAACATCTTGTCCAGGTCGGTCAGCGACTGCTTGATCTCGCGGTAGATCACGCCCAGAAAGTTGAGCGGGATGTACAGCTGGATCATGAAGGCGTTGACCATCACCAGATCGCCGAGCGTCATGCGCCCGGCCACCACGCCTTCGGTCGCGCGCCACAGCATCGCGACCAGTGCAGTGGCGATGATCAACTGCTGCCCGGTGTTCAAAAGGCTCAGCGTGCTGTGGCTCTTCAGCGAGGCGCGGCGCAACTGCTCCAGGTTCTCGTCGTAGCGGCGGGTCTCGAAGTCTTCGTTGTTGAAGTACTTGACGGTTTCGTAGTTCAAGAGCGCGTCGATGGCGCGGCTGTGCGCGGTCGAGTCCAGCTCGTTCATCTGCCGGCGGAACTGGGTGCGCCATTCGGTCACCGTGACCGTGAAGCCGATGTAACAAACCAGCGCTGCGATCGTGATCCAGGCGAACCAGGCGTCGAACTTGACCGCCAGCAGGGTCAGCACCATCGCGACCTCGATCAGGGTCGGGAAGATGCTGTAGAGGGTGTAGCTGATGAGCGAATGCACCGCCCGGGTGCCGCGCTCGATGTCGCGGGTCATGCCGCCGGTTTGGCGTTCGAGGTGAAAGCGCAGGCTGAGCGCGTGCAGATGGCGAAACACCTGCAGGCTGATGCTGCGCGAGGTGCCTTCGGTGGCCTTGGCGAAGATCAATTCGCGCAGTTCGGTGAAGAGCGAGGTCGACAGTCGCAGCGCGCCGTAGGCCAGCAGCAGCCCCACCGGCACCACCAGCAGCGCCGCCGCGTCGCCGGCCTTGATGTTCATCGTGTCGACCAACTGCTTCAACAGCAGCGGCACCGCCACGTTGGCCATCTTGGCCGCCACCAGAAAGGACAGCGCGATGCCCACGCGCCAGCGGTAGCGCCACAGGTACGGCAGCAGCCGACCGAGGGTCGCCCAGTCGGAGCGAGTCGATGCCGAAGTCGGATCGTCTGCGGGCAGGGGCGCCGGCAACGCGCTGCTTCTGCGCACGGGTCAGGCGGCCTTGCGCAGAACGATGTGGCGGTAGCCGATCAAGCCCATCTGCACCGTGCTGCGCATCAGGTAGCCGGCCAGGATGTTGCGCCCGCGCATGGGGCTGCGCCGGGCCAGCGCGCGCCGGCCGAGCCAGGGGATGCGGATGATGTGGCCGGTGATGCGTTCCAGCTGACGCAGGCTCGGCATGACCTCGGCATCCAGCGCTTGAACCGACTCCGTTTGCAATCCGGCATCCCCTGCGCATTGCAGAAATGGCTCCAGCACCTGAAGGCCGTCGATGGCCATGCCCTTGGCCACCAGTTCAACCGCCAGTGCCGCGTCGGCGTTCAGCAGCTGCGGGTCGCGTGGCAAATAGCCGTCGAAAAGTGTGAAAGAGCCACCCGGGCGCAGCACGCGCGCCACTTCCGACAGGGCCCGCGGCAGGTCGGTGGCATAGCAGAAGGCTTCGATGCAGAACAGCGCGTCGAAGCTTTCGTTGTTGAAGGGCAAATGGTGAAAGTCGCCGAGGGTCAGCTTGGTGTTCGAAAGCGCCGCTCGGCGCAACCTTTCACTGGCGATCAGCAGGTGCGCCGGGGTCAGGTCGATGCCGGCGCAATGCATCGCCGGATGGCGCCGGGCCAGGTATTCGAGGTTGAATCCCTGCCCGAAAGCCAGCTCCAGCAGATCGGCCGGCGGCGTATTTGATGAGCCCCACTGGCTTTCCATGCGCCGCAACTGCCCGAAGAAGCCGTCGGGGTCGAAGCGATCGCCATCGTTCAACGCCATGTGCACCGCGCCTTCTGCCGAGTGGTACTTGCGGTAGGCGTCGTGGCAACGTTCGTAGTAGTCCACCACCAGCGGCGCCGACAACGGCTGGCTGCACAGGTCGGCGATGTCGAACACCTGCTCCAGCTTGCGCAAGCGCCTGGCGAGCGCAGACTGCTGCGCGGCGCTCGGGTCATCGGCGTGGAGAAGCGGTCGTGCGGCAACCGCTGGCAGCGCCGACGGCGCTGCGGCTTTGGATACAGTGGTCCCCATCGGCATGCGGCGATTGTCGCCGCGCTTGCCGCAACCCTCAGGACACCGCCATGCAAGACCCCCGCGCGCTGCCAACGGCTTCGGCACTGCAGCCGTTGCGTCTGCCATCCGGTCGCGAGCCGGTGCTGCGGGTGATGCCGCTGCCGGCCGATGTCAACGCCAACGGCGACATCTTCGGCGGCTGGATCATGGCCCAGGTGGACCTGGCCGGTGCGGTGCTGCCGTCACGCATCGCCAAGGGCCGCATCGCCACCGTGGCGGTCAACCAGTTCATCTTCAAGCAGCCGGTGTCGCTGGGCGATCTGCTGAGTTTTTACGCTGACGTGACGCGCATCGGCACCACCTCGATCAGCGTGCATGTGGATGTGTATGCCGAACGCAACCCGGCGGACCTGACCGTGGTCAAGGTGACCGAGGCGGACCTGACCTATGTGGCCATCGACAGTGCCGGACAGCCGCGCAAACTGCCGCAGACGCCGCCCTTGCCGCCCACAACCGTTACTTGAAGAGGCCCTTCAGCCCTTTCTTGAGCTGATCCTTCAGCAGGTCCTCCGGGCGCGCAGCACCGGAAGCCGCGGGTGCCGCGGAACCCGGGCCGGTTGCCTTGCCGCCCAGCAGCTCACCGAGCTTGTCGTTGAGGCGGTTCTTCAACTGCTGCTCGATCGCCTTGGCCGCCACCTCTGACCAGACGATCTTCCAGGAGATGGCTTCGAACGGCCCGGTCAGCTTCACGGGAACGGTCACGCCGCGCAACGCGTCCAGTTCCGCACCGCCCTGCCCCTTGGACGAGCCGATCACCGTGGCACGCGCCGTGTAGTCGATGCGGCCCTTGCCGATGTCGAAGCGCCCGTCGCCGCCAATGCGCAGGAACGGGCTCTTCAGGTCCAGGTCGTCGCTGCTGGCCACGCCGTCCGTGATGCGGGCACTGACATTCATCTCCGAAAAGTCGGTTTGCTCGCTGGCCACGGCCGTGGCGTCGGTGTCGGTGCGCCCGGCAATGGCGGCCTTGGCCTGGCGCAGCGCTTTGGCGATGTTGAATCCCTTGACCGCGCCGTCTTGCACCTGCAGCGCGGCGGTGCCGGACAGCGCGCTGCGCAACCCCCCCAAGGTGGTGCCCGTGCTCTGCAGACTGGCGGTGACGCGGCCGGTGCCGGCCAGCAGGTCCTTGTCGGCCACGTTCTTCAACATCGCGCCGATGTCGACGCCGTTGGCATCGGCGCTCAGTGCCACCCGGTTGCTGGCCGCGTCGGCGCTGCCACTGGCCTGCAGGCTGCCACCCCAGGCGCGACCCGTCAGGCGCGACAGATCCAGCCGGCCGTTGTCCAGCTTCGCCTGCAACCGCGCATCGGCGACGCGGTAGTTGCGAAATTCGAGCCCACCGGCCGACAGGTCGAAGCGCCCATCGACCAGCCGAAGCGGTGCCAGATCGACGGGCGTCTGCCCGGCGCTGGGCGTCGCTGCAGGCGGCGCTTGCGGTCCCAGCAAGGTGTTCAGGTCCAGCTTGTCGAAGCGGCCGTCCAGATCGATGCGGGGGCGCGTTCCGCTCAGGTCGGCCTGGCCCGACGTTTCGAAGCGGTTGGTGTTCAACGCGCCGTCCAGCTTCCAGGCGGCCGCTTTGGCGCTGCCCTGAACCCGCCCTTTGGCCGACAGCTGAAGCGGGGCCAGCCCAGGGTCGGCCACCGACGCGGTCAGCACCAGTTGCTCGACAACCGCGCCGGCCGGTGCGTTGTTGCCGGTGCTGAGCTGCAGGTTGCCGCTCAACTTGCCTTCGATGCGGCGCGGGCCCATGCCGGCTTGCAGGGCGACCACCAGGCCCGGCAGCTTCACCGCGTCGAAGTTGCCGGTCGGCGCTCCGGTCTGGAAGGTGGCGCTGAGCGTTCGGTCACCGCTCAGTTCGGCCCGGCCCGACAGCGCGCTGCCTTCGATGCGGGCGCCGTCGACCAGCAGCTTGGGCCATTCCAGGCCGAGCTTGAACGGACGCTCGCCTTGCTGGCCCGCCAGTGCCAGCCTTAACGCCTGCAACTCGACGCGCTGGGCAGCAGGGCTGTAGAGCGCGCGCGCCACATCCACCGTCGACGCCTGCAGGCTCAGCGCGCCCCAGGTGGCGCCTTGCAAGGCCAGCTTCAGCGGCCCACCCTGCACCGCTTGCCCGTCCCAGGCCAGGTCGCCGTCGAGCTGCACCTGCAAGCCCTTCAAGCCGGCTGCGTCGCCCGCCACCATCAGCGACATGCCACCCATCGAAACCGCAGCCTTGCGCAAGTCCAGGCTCAGGTTGCCGCTGCCTTCGACCTGCAGGGCCATGGCCTGTGGCTGTTGCAGGGTCAGCGACGCCTTCAGTGTCACCGGGGTCACGAGCCCCGGGGCCAAGCGGCCGGATGTGAAGGACTGCAGGTAGAGCTCGCCCGCAAGCGGCGCCATCCGGTCCTGCACCGTCAAACGCACATCCTGCAACTGCACGGCGCTGACATCGAAAGCCAACGCAGCACCGGTGGCCGCCGAAGCCGAGGCCTCTGGAAGCGCGACCGGGTCGGCCGGGTTTTCGGCGGCGATCAGATCGTCGATGTTGCTCGTGCCGTCGGCCGCGCGACGGTAGGTGGCCTGCACGCCGCGCGCCGAGACGCGGTCGATCACCAACTGCTTTTTCAGCAACGGCAGCACCCGCACCGCCAATTCGGCCTCGTCCACCGCCAGAAACGGGTCGGTGCTGGCTTGTTCGCTGAGCCGAAGTTTCGAGAACTTGACCGACAGCCGCGGAAACACCGACAACTCGATCGGCCCTTCGATGGCCAACGTGCGCTGGTGGGTGTCGCGCATCCAGTCCACCGCCAGCACCTGAAAGCGCTTGGCATCGAAGGTGACGATCAACACCGCTGCGGCAACCACGACCAGCAGCAGCAACGCGCCCAGCGCGATCACGGTTCGGCGCAGCCACGGGCTGCGGGCGGGTTCGGCAGCAGCGATGCTCATCGATCGGCCATCGCTTCGGCTCCCGGTTCAGGCCCGATTCCGGCGTCGGGCATGGCATCGGTGGCAGCCGGATGTCCCGCTGCAGCGCGCAGTTGCAACACCGCTTCGGGCACACGCCGGCTCAGCGCATCGCAGGCGGCCGGGTCGTCGAGATTGCTCTCGGCGTCGGCATCCGCGGCGGCTTCGAATCCATCCAGCCCACCGCCCAGACGCACGATGCAGTGCCGCTGCGGATCGTCGAACAAACCGTCCCACACCGATGGCAGCAGGTCGACGGCTTGCAGAAAGCCGGTGCACCAGTCGCGCGCATCGACCCATTCGTTCGCGCCTTGCTCGGCGATGCTGAAGATCGGCTCCCAGGCTCGCAGATCGGCCTGCAGTTGGTGGTGGATGTGACGCAGCTGGCGCATGGCCAGCACCACGGTGTCCTTGCGCTGGCGGCGGCTGGCGAAAGGGGCTGGCGGGTGCCCAACATCGTCGCCGCCCCAGATCAGTGGCAGCCATTCGCTGCTGGGCACAGTGGCCAGCAGCGCGGCGGGCGCCGCGGCCAATGCGGTGAGGTAGCCGTCCAGCCCGTCGAGCGACATCACCGCTTGGTCGGGCCACTTCGCGGCCACCTGCGCCAGCAATCGCTCCAGACCTTCGAGTTCGGCCGCAGTCAGCGGTGTGACGCGTGAATGGGGATCGTAAGCAGGGTCATCCATCGACTCGATTGTCGGGTAGTCCCCGCAGCCCTTCAGTCCAGGAAGAAGTCGGGGATGAAACGCGTGGTGCCGGGCACCATTGCATAGCGGTCCAGGTCGGTGATGCCATGCGCGGCCAGCAATTCGTCGTCGACATGGAAGTTGCCGGTGTTCGTCGCGG
>JBBSPW010000063.1:0-17866 GCA_038258365.1 Burkholderiales bacterium
GATCGAGTCTTCCAGCGGCTTCGTCACCTGCGACTCGATCACCTCCGACGACGCGCCCAGCAGCGTGGTGCTGACATTGACCAGCGGCTCGTCGATGCGCGGGTACTCGCGGATCGACAGACCCTTGAACGACACCAGGCCGATCAGCACCAGCAACAGCGACATCACGCTGGCCAGCACCGGGCGGCGGATCGACAGTTCGGACAGCTTCATGGCGCCGGTCCCTTTGCCGACGACGCGCCGACCGCTGCCGACGAACGGGATGCCGGTGGCTTGGCCATACCGGCCTGTGACACGTCCACCGGCCGCACCGGCACCGACTCGGCCGCCAGCAGCCGGGTGTGCCCGGCCGTGACCACGGTGTCGCCTTCCTTCACGCCCTGCAGGATCTCGACCTGACCCGCCAGACGCAAGCCCACCTTGGCGTCCAACCGTTGCGAAACCGGCTTGCCATCGGGGCCTGGCACGACCTTGAACAGCACCTGGCGCGCACCCAGCGGCACCAGCGCTTCTTCAGGCACCACCACAGCAGCTTCGCGCACCGCGAACACCACCCGCGCGCGAGCGAACATGCCGGGTCGCAGCACCGCACCGGCGTTGTCGACGCGGGCGCTGACCTGCACCGCGCGGCCGTTGGCGTCGATCTGCGAATCGATCGCCTGGACCGTGGCCTTGAAGGTGCGTCCGGGCAGCGCGTCGACTGTCAGCTCCACGCCCTGACCGTGGCGCAGACGATCGATCGTGCGTTCGGGCAGCGCGAACCGAACCGTCAACGCACGCAGATCCTCGATGTTGACGAGATCGGCGCCGTCTTTCACATAGGCACCCACATCCACCGCACGCAAGCCCGCCGTGCCATCGAACGGCGCCACCACACGCATGCGCGCCAGCTGCGCTTGCGCCAGCGCCACCTGGGCCTGCGTGACTTCGAGAGCCGATGCGTTCTGGTCGACCGCGCTCTGGCTGATGAAGCCCTGCCCCAGCAGTTCGCGGCTGCGTTGCAGGTTGGTGCGGGCAATGCTGGCCTGCGCTTCGGCTTGCTGCAGTTGGGCGCGCTGCAGGGTGTCGTCCAGCTGCACCAGCACCTGCCCGCGCTTGACCGGCTGGCCTTCGGTGAACCCGATGCGCGACACGCGGCCACTGACTTCCGGCCGCAGCATCACCCCCTGCACCGATTTCAACGAACCCACAGCCTGGGCGTCGTCGGTCAGGCTCGCGGATGTGGCCTTGGCAACTTCAACGGTTGCCGGCCCGCCGCGGCCCGGCAGGCCGCTACCGGTTCCGCTGCTGCCCGCGCCGCCTCCACTCGCTGCGCGCCCGCCGGTTGTGGCAGTGGCCGCCACGCCCTGCACGCCAGATGAGTCCGGTGAACGGTGCTGCCACCACCAGGCCGCCGCGGTCGCGCCGACGATGCCGATCACGGCCACCACGGTATGGATCTTCTTCAAGGGTTGGCCCTGGGCATCGCACCACCCGCCGATTGCGACGCGACGGATGCCGATGCGCACGCAGGTGATGGGGAGTCCGCGACTTTAACGGGGCACCGCAGTTGCAGCAGCAGACACCCTCTGGAAGCCTTCAGCGCGCCAATGAATCCACGCCACGGTTGGCCAACCCGTCCGCACGTTCGTTGCCGGGGTCGCCGGAATGGCCCTTGACCCACTTCCACTGCACGTCATGGCCCTGGTTCAGGGTGTCCAGACGCTGCCACAACTCGACGTTCTTGACCGGCTTCTTGTCGGCTGTCAGCCAGCCGCGGGCCTTCCAGCCGTGGATCCATTTGGTGATGCCGTCCTTGACATAGACGCTGTCGGTGTAGACGGTCACTGCGCGGCGCTCTTTCAACACCGCCAGCGCTTCAATCACCGCTGTCAACTCCATTCGGTTGTTGGTGGTCATCGGCTCGCCGCCGAACAGCTCCTTCTCGTGCGGACCGCTGCGCAACCACGCGCCCCAACCGCCCGGACCGGGATTGCCACGGCAGGCGCCATCGGCATAGATCACGACATCGTTGTTCATCGAAGGCACGGGCGGCGCATCAGGTCTCCATCTCTGCATGGCGTTCAGTCACCGTTTCATGTTGGCGCTGCGCCGCCACAGCCGGTGCCGCGCGTGCGGTCTGGCGCTTGTCGGCTTTCGCAAGACCCACCAGGCGCATGCCGCGCACGCGTTTGACAGCCGACAAAAAGTAGACACTGCCGAGAACCGGCCACCAGCGGTCGCCCAGGCGGTCCATCCAGGCGAAGCGGTCCAGCCAGGCTTCGGTCTGCAGCGGCGGCCGCCAGCAGCCGAAGCGGCCGGCTTCGACCTCGAAACCCAGCAGCCGCAACCAGTCGCGCAGCCGCCAATAACCAATGAACTCGCCCGACCGCGGCAGATACAGGTTGCTGCCGCGACCGAGACCCACGCCATGCCGCATGCGGCCGGCACGCTGGCGCAGCCCCCACAGACTCGCCGGGTTGAAGCCGGCGATCAGCAGGCGGCCTTCAGGCACCAGCACGCGTTCGACTTCGCGCAGCGTCTGGTGGGCATCGCGCGCCAATTCCAGTGCGTGCGGTAGCACCAGCAGATCGATGCTGGCATTTGGAAACGGCAATGCGTCGAACTCGCAATGCAAAGCCACCGCCTGCCTGAGCGGCTGAGCCTGCGCGATCGCATCGGCCGGCGGCAGCAACGGCCCATCGGGCACCACCATCGAATCGCTGGCCACCCAGCGGTGCGGCATTCGGTTGGCGCGCAGACCCTCCAACTCGGGCAGCCCCAACTGCAGTGCGTGGTAGCCGAAGGCATCGGCCACGGCTTGGTCCAGCCGCTCCTGCTCCCACTGCAGCACATAGCGTCCCGGGGCGGTTTGCAGCCAGGCACCCAACTCTATAATTGAAGCGTCTTGCATGGTCGATCCAATGCCCTTGGTGGCTTGCCCGGTCTGCATGAGGCCCACGATTCTAGTAACCCACCCGAAGCACCCCGCCTGATGACGAACCCAACGACCGCGCCCTCCTTTTCCATGCAGGCTGCGGTCGGATCGTCGATGCAATCGATGCGCTCGGGTTGTGCGCGATTGCTCGGCATCGGCTTGTGCGCAGCGTTCTTGGCCGGCTGCGCCAACCTCGCTTCCGATGCCAAGGGCCGCGACGGCGGCACCGATCCGTCCAACCCGAACGCGCAGCAAACCGCCGCCGCGGTCACCGCGCCGTCCACGCAAGCGCTGCCGCCACGCGCGCCCGATGCCACAGTGGTGGACATCACCACCGTTCCGCTGCTGCCCCGGGGCCGGCTCGATCCCGATCAGGATGCCCGCCGCGTCGACCTGTGGGCGCGGGTGCGCACCGGCTTCGGCATGCCCGACCTGGACGACGAGCTGGTGCGCAAGTGGGAGCAGTGGTACGCGACCCGGCCGGACTATGTTCAGCGCATGACCGAGCGCGGTGGCCGCTACCTGTTTCACATCGTCGAAGAAGTGCAACGCCGCGGTTTGCCGACCGAATTGGCACTGCTGCCGTTCATCGAAAGTGCCTTCAACCCGCAGGCGGTCTCGCATGCCCGCGCTTCGGGCATGTGGCAGTTCATGCCCGCCACCGGCAAAGACTTCGAGTTGCACCAGAACCTGTTCCGCGACGACCGGCGCGATGTGCTGGCGTCGACCAAAGCCGCACTCGACTATCTGCAACAACTCAACAAACTCTTTGACGGCGACTGGCAGCTGTCGCTGGCGGCCTACAACTGGGGCCAGGGCAATGTGCAGCGCGCGGTCGAACGCAACCGAAGGGCCGGCAAGCCCACCGATTACGCCAGCCTGTCGATGCCGCAGGAAACGCGCGAGTACGTGCCCAAGCTGCAGGCGGTGAAGAACATCGTGCTGCAGCCGGCGCTCTTCGTCTTGAACCTGCCGCCGCTTGAGAATCACCCGTTCTTCTTGAGTGTGGCGATCGAACGCGACATCGATGTCGCGGTGGCCGCGCAACTGTCGGGCTTGTCGCTGGCATCGTTTCAAGAACTGAACCCGCAGATGAACAAGCCGGTGATCCTGGCTGCGGGCACGCCGCAGGTGCTGCTGCCCTACGACAACGCCAACCGCTTCCTGCGCTTGCTGCCGACGTGGCGAGGTGCGATGGCAACCTGGACCGCATGGGTCGCACCGCGAACGCTGAAGGTGGCCGAAGCGGCCCGACTGACCGGCATGTCGGAAGACGAGTTGCGACAGGTCAACCGCATCCCGCCGCGGATGTTGGTCAAGGCCGGCTCCACGTTGCTGGTGCCGCGCGACGAGAGCATCACGGCAGATGTGGCCGAGCACATCGCCGACCATGGCGACCTGGCGCTGGCACCCGAATCGCGCCCGCTGCGCCGCGTGGCTTTCAAGGCCGGCAAACGCGGCGACAGCGTGGCCGCGGTGGCGCGCCGTTACCGGGTTTCGACCTCGATGGTGGCGCAGTGGAACCAGGTTTCTGCCGGCGCGCGATTCAAAGCCGGTCAAACCGTGGTGGTGATGCTGCCCGAGCGCAACAGCAAGGGCGGCAGCGGCAGCGCCTCGAAGCGGCGCGCGTCATCCGCGTCGAGCAGCAGCCTCAAGGCCACCGGCGTCACCCGGTCGCCGACCAAACCATCGAACAATCGTCACAGCAAACAGCGCGCAACGAAACGCTGAACGCAGACTCACATCTTGCCCAGAAAATCCCGTTTGCCGATTTCGACGCCGGCCTGGCGCAGCATCGTGTAGGTGGTGGTCAGATGGAAATACAGGTTGGGCAACACGAATTGCTGCAGATAGGTCTGGCCATCGAAGTGCAGCGCATCACCTTTTGGCCGCGGCAGCACGATGGCGCGGGTTTCGGAACCATCGATCTGATCGGCCGGCACCGTTTGCACAAAGTCCACCGTCTTCTGCAGACGTGCACGCAGGTCGGCCAAGGTGGTTTCGTCGTCAGCCCACTTCGGCATGTCGATTCCGGCCAAGCGCGACACGCAACCCTTGGCACCGTCGCTGGCAATCTGCACCTGACGCGCCAGCGGAAGCATGTCCGGCGCGAGCCGCAAGCCGAGGTAGTTGGCCGAATCGAAGCCGCGCGCCTCGGCATGCGCCTGCGCCTTGTCGAGCCACGTCTGCGCGTTGCCGAACATGCGCACAAACACCGGCACACTGGCCGCATGCATAGAAAGACTCATTTGGCTTCTCCTTTGGGTTCGAGGGAGCCGGATCGTAGCGGCGCGCAGCGCGTGTCGAGCCCGCTGTCTGCCGCCTCAGGCTCGCGTCGACCAGGCGGGCAGGCAGAATGACCAACCGGCCGGGCGACCCCATGAACATCATCATCCTCGACGACTACCAGGACGCGGTGCGCAAGCTGCCTTGCGCGACGATGCTGGAGGCGCTCAACGCCAAGGTCTTCACCAACACCGTCAAGGGCATCGGCCAGTTGTCGGTGCGACTGCGCGACGCCGATGTGCTGGTGCTGATCCGCGAGCGCACGCAATTTCCGAAAGCACTGCTGGAGAAGCTGCCCAAGCTGAAGCTGATCTCGCAAACCGGACGTCTGGGCTCGCACATCGATGTGGACACCTGCACGCGGCTCGGCATCGGGGTGGCAGAGGGCAGCGGCTCACCCACCGCCGCCGCCGAATTGACCTGGGCCCTGACGATGGCTGCCATGCGGCGCCTGCCGCAGTACATCGGCAACCTGAAGCATGGCGCCTGGCAGCAAAGCGGTTTGAAGGCCGCCTCGATGCCGCCGAATTTCGGCATCGGCATGCTGCTGTCGGGCAAGACACTCGGCATCTGGGGCTACGGCAAGATCGGCAAGCTGGTGGCGGGTTACGGCCGCTGCTTCGGCATGAAAGTTCAAGTCTGGGGCAGCGACGCCGCGCGCGATCGGGCACGGGCCGATGGCTTCGATGCCGCTTCCAGCTGCGAGGATTTCTTCGAGAGCTGCGATGTGCTGTCGCTGCACCTGCGCTTGTCGGACACCACCCGCGGCATCGTCACGCTGGATGTGCTGTCGCGCATGAAACCGACCGCGCTGCTGGTCAACACCTCTCGCGCCGAGCTGTTGGACAACAACGCGTTGGTGGCGGCATTGAACCGCGGGCGGCCGGGCATGGCCGCGGTGGATGTGTTCGAGAGCGAGCCGATCCTGCAAGGCCATCCGTTGCTGCGGCTGGAAAACGCGGTGTGCACGCCGCACATCGGCTATGTCGAGCAGGACAGCTACGAGATGTACTTCAAGGCGGCGTTTCAGAACGTCGTCGACTTCATCGCCAACCGGCCCTGCAACCTCGTCAACCCCGATGCGCTGAAGGTTCTGCGCTGATGATGCCGCCGGCCGAGCCGCTGGCAGCTGGGCTCGCGGCGCCGGCATCGCTGCTCGAGCTGTTCAACGCGTTTTCGCGCCTGGCGCTGCAGGGTTTTGGTGGCGTGCTGCCGGTGGCACAACGCGAGCTGGTCGAGCGCTTGCGCTGGGTGTCGCGCGAGCAGTTTCTGGAAATGCTGTCGGTGGCCCAGGTGCTGCCCGGGCCGAATGTCGTCAACCTGGCTTTGATGATCGGCGATCGTTTTTATGGCAGCCGTGGGGCGGTCACCGCGGTGGCCGGCATCACGCTGATGCCGACGGTGGTGGTGCTGCTGCTGGCTGCGCTGGCCGCACACTGGCGCGATGCGCCGGTCGTCAACGGCGCCTTGCGCGGCATGGGCGCGGCGGCGGCGGGCTTGGTGCTGGCCACTGCCATCCGCCTGGGTGGGGGGCTGCAGCGCAACGCGCTCGGGGTCGGTCTATGTGCGGTGTTGACGGTGCTGACCGCGCTGGCGGTCGGCGTGCTGCGCTGGCCGCTGGTGTGGGTCGTGCTGGCAATGGGCTCGGTGGCAGTGACGCTCGCGTGGCGCCGGGTTTCGGCATGACGAACTCTGCCTGATGCCGGTGGCGGCTGATGCGTATGCGTGGCTCTGGGGCCCCGCTTCGTTCGGCGCCAGCGAGTGGCTCGGCCTGTTCGGCCATTTCGCTGCGCTGTCGCTGCTGGCCATCGGTGGCGCGATGTCCACGGTGCCCGGCATGCACCGCTATGTGGTCGACCAGACCGGTTGGTTGAGTGACGGGCAATTCACAGCCTCAGTGGCGCTGGCGCAGGCAGCGCCCGGGCCGAATGTGCTGGTCGCGGCGGTGATCGGCTTCAATGTCGCCGGCTTGTCCGGGGCGTTCGCGACCATGGTGGGCACCCTGCTGCCATCGAGCACACTGACCTTCGCCGTCACCCGCTACGGCGCCCGCAACCGCGATGCGCTTGCCCTCCGCGCGGTCACGACCGGTCTGGGGCCGGTAACGATAGGGCTGCTGCTGTCGACCGGCTGGATCCTGCTGGAGCCCACCCGCCACAACGGCGTCGCATGGCTGCTGGTGGCAGCCACCCTGTGGTTCATGCTGCGAACCCGCGGATCACCGTTGTGGCCGATCTGCATCGGCGCGCTGGTCGGTGGACTGGGCTGGATCTGAGCCGCTCGTCACCGCAGAGCCGGATGTGCGCAGCAGTTTCACCACGGGCACGTGGGCTTCGCCCATGCTGCCGAAGCGCAGCGGTCTGAAGCCGAACCCGGCGTAGAGCGCCAGCGCTGGCGCGTTGGCAATCGCAGTGGTGACACTCACATCGTGTTGCGGCCAGCGTTGCAGCACCGCCGACAACAGCATGCTTGCAATGCCCCGCCGCTGCATCGACGGGGCCACCACCAAAGTCTCCACCTGGACGACGGCGCCAGCCGCTGCGTTCATGGGCTCGATCGAAATCAAACCGGCCAGACAACCCCCACTGTCGACGCACAGATGGATCACGTCGACGCTGCCAAGACCGGGCATCGTCAGGGTCGACAGATCGGCAACGGGCATCCCCAGCAACCGCGCTTCCTGGGCTTGGGCCACGCGCCAGAGCGCCAGCATCTGCGCGGCCACCACCGGGTCGCGCGCATCAAGCGCGGTGACAGCCAGTGCTACAGCGCCTGCGGGTTCAGCTGCCACACCACCGCGTTCAATACCGAAGCAAAAGACACCCAGGCCAGGTAGGGCAGCAGCAATGCAGCGGCCAATCGGTCGAGCCGCCAAAAGGCGCGGATCGTCAACGCGATCAGCAGCCACAGCAATGCCACCTCGGCCAGCGCCCATGCCCCTTGGTGCCAGGCGAAGAAGAGCCAGGTCCAGAGCGCATTGGCCACCAGTTGAGCGACGTAGAGCTTGAGAGCATGGCCGCTGCGATCAAAGCCGTGGCTGCGCCAAACGCGCCAGGCCGCAATTGCCATCAGCACATAGAGCACCGTCCACGCCGGTCCGAACAACCAAGCCGGAGGCGCCCAGCCTGGCTGCTGCAGTTGACCGTAGAAACCGGCGGCGTTGACCGATGCGTAGCCACCAATGGCTGCGGCCAGCGCGGTCAGCACCAACCAACCGGTCAGACCGATCAGTTGTTTGGGAATGGAGAGCCGACGCATGGGGTTCACGTGACGCGACGCTGCCGCAACACCTCGAACAAACACACCCCGGCCGCCACCGAGACATTGAGGCTCTCGACCGCACCCGCCATCGGGATCCGCACCAGGCGGTCGCAATGGCGCCGTGTCAACTGGCGCATGCCGCTGCCTTCGGCACCCAGCACCAGCGCCACGGGCCCGCGCAGGTCGATGTCGTGGATGGTGTCTTCGGCATCGTCTGCCAAACCGACGACCTGCAGATCGCGGTCTTTCAGGTCGGCCAGCGCGCGCGCCAGGTTGGTCACCATCAGGTACGGCACGGTTTCGGCCGCGCCGCTGGCCACCTTGGCCACCGTGGCGTTGATGCCCACCGCATGGTCCTTCGGCGCCACCACTGCATGCGCGCCGGCGCCATCGGCCACCCGCAGGCAGGCGCCCAGGTTGTGCGGGTCGGTGACGCCGTCGAGCACCAGCACCAGCGGCGCGCCCTGCACATCGTCCAGCACCTCGTCCAGCGAATGCCGGACCGGCAGCGGCTGCACCCGCGCCACCACCCCCTGGTGGCGCGCTGCACCGGCGGCAGCCGACAACCCGGCAAGGCCTGCCAGGCGCTCGGCATCGCTGTCGACGATCTTGACCCCGGCGTCCTGCACCCGTTGCACGAACTGCCGCATGCGGGCGTCGCGGCGGCTCGTGTCGACATGGATTTCGGCGATCGATTGCGGCGCGGTCTTCAGCCGCACGGTGACCGCATGAAAGCCATACAGAACGCGGGTGCTGCTCAAACGATGGCCTCGCGCCCGGCTGCGCCGTAGTCGGATCGCTGCAGGATGATCGGCTCGCCATGCGGCGTGCGGTCTGCGGCATGGTCCCAGGCGGCCGCGCAGGTGGCCAGTTCGGCATTCGACGCTGCGCCCTTCTCGGCTACCAGCTGTTCCAGCGCGGCAAGCCAGTGCTGGTAGTAGACAGCGCCGTCGGGGTCGGGGCATGTGTCTGCAGCAATGGTTGCCGCCAATGCCTGCGCCCACTCGGTCCAGGTGAAGAGACCCCGCGCATGCAGGTGCACCACCATCGCAAAGGCCTGTGCCTGCCAGGGCTCGGCGAACACGGGCTCGGTGCCTGGCGACGCATACGCATTCGCGATCGCGAACTCGGTCGATGCGGTTGATGGCGCAGTCATACCGGCTCCAGATAGGGGTCCCAGGCATCGATCGACACCGTGAGTCCGGGCGCTGCATCGGCCCCCCACAGCTCGGCACCGTCGAAGCGCACGGTGTAGAGCCAGCTGGGAAGCTCGCCCTGCCCTTGCGCATGGGCATCGGCGTAGACATGGGCGCCATGGAGGGCTTCGACCACGCCTTGCTTGCCACGCGCATAGCCGGGAAGTCGGGTGTGGTGCGAAGACGCCTCGGCGCGCGTGCGGACGCAGTCGCCTCTCGCAAAGCGCGCCGGCGCATCAGTGGGTCTGGATGTGGCGCTGCCGCGCGCCAGCGCCGCGGGTACGTCGGCAGCGTGCAGGCATCGCGCCAGCGGCGGGCTGGCACGCAACGAACGACCCGATTCGATCTCGTCTGTAGACACCAGCCCCCGCTCGGCCAGCAACCGCTCCAGCGCGGCCAGCCAGATGCCGTAGTAGGTCAGCTGCGCATAGTCGGGCAGGGTTTCGCGCGCGGCGCGGCTCTGGTCGATGTTCCAGGCGCCGGTCGCTCCCATCGCCAATGCCAATGCCAAGGCGCGTGGCTCCCACGGCGCATGCCAGAGATCGCCTTCGGCTTCGGGCAGCACCGCGCCATGCCCCGTCTGGCCGCCCAGGTCGGCTTGGGTCGGCCAGCTCATCCGGCGCTCGCCCCATTGCCCGACAACGCTGGTGCCGTGACAAGCCCGGTACCGATCATCGAGTCCCGCGTCACCAGCGCTGCCAGCTGCACTTCGTCCAGGTGGTCGGTGCCCGGCGGGCGCTGCGGCAGCACCAGGTAGCGCAACTCGGCGGTCGAGTCCCAGATGCGGATCGCAGTCGATTCCGGCAACACCACGCCGAAGTCGGCCAACACACCTCGCGGGTCGCGCACGGCGCGCGACCGGTAGGGCGCGCTTTTGTACCAGGTGGGTGGCAGGCCCAGCACCGGCCACGGATAGCAACTGCACAAGGTGCAGACCACCAGGTGATGCTGGCTGTCGGTGTTGGCCACCACCTGCATGTGTTCGCCTTGCCGGCCGCTGTAGCCCAGCGACGCGATCGCCGCGCTGCCATCGCGCAGCAGCCAGTCGCGGAACTCGCCATCGACCCAGGCTCTGGCCACCACGCGCGCACCGTTGCGCGGGCCGATGCGGGTTTGGTAGGTGTCGATCAGCACATCGAGCGCCGCCGCGTCGATGTACGATTTTTCGGTCAGCACGGTTTCGAGTGCGCGCACCCGAAGGTCCATCTCGTCCAGATGGCTGTGATCGTGATGCGGGCTGTCTTGCGGGCTGTGCATGCACAGGATGCTAAGGGACCGTTCGCGTTCTGCATCTGCACCCACCGGAGGCCCCATGAAGCCAGACCGAACATCCCCCGTGATGGAGCCCCTGCACGGCTGGATCGACACCCCAGCCGATCAGATGCTGCAACGCGCATCCGCGTTCAGGCGGCAGATCGCCAGGCGGCGCAGCGTCCGCGACTTCGACCCCCGGCCGGTGCCACGCGCGGTGATCGAAGAATGCCTGCTGGCCGCCGGCAGCGCGCCTTCGGGAGCCAATCAGCAGCCCTGGTTCTTCTGCGTCATCACCGATGCCGGCCGCAAGCAGCGCATTCGCGCGGCAGCCGAAGCCGAAGAGCGCGACTTCTATGCCGGCCGCGCGCCGCAGGAATGGCTGGACGCGCTGGCGCCGCTGGGCACCGACGCCAGCAAACCCTTCCTGGGAAACGCACCGGTGCTGATCGCGATCTTTGCGCAGAAGTACGGCATCGGTGCCGATGGACAGCGTTTCAGCCACTATTACGTGCCGGAATCGGTGGGCATCGCGATTGGCTTTCTGATCGCGGCCTTGCACGACGCCGGACTCGCAACCTTGACCCACACCCCGAGCCCGATGGGTTTTCTGAGCGAGATCTGCGAGCGCCCGTCATCCGAGAAGCCGGTGATCCTGCTGGTGGTGGGCCATCCCGAGCCCGGTTGTCTGGTACCGGTGCACGCCGGCATCAAGAAGCCGTTGACGCAGATCGCGCGCTGGCTCGGCGAAGACGAAGCGTTCTGAGCGTCGCCGCGCCCGCTTGCAGCGAGCACACGCTCACCACCAACCCAGCGCCCGCCCCCCGAGCAGCGCACCGATCAGCACGGGCTGGTGCAGCATGTAAAAACTGAGCGACCAACGGCCGAGCGCCGCCAAGGGTCGACACGGAGTCGGAATCGGCCCCGCGGCCAGCAGGCGGCGGTGGCGCAACAGCCACTGCCCGCCGGCGAGACCCCACAGCATGACTCCCAGCCAGGGCAGCACCGGGACCCAGTCCTCGGTCACCGGTTTGTGCGTCACCAAGCCGACCCAGTTCGTCCAGCGGCTGTCGAAGACCGGATGCGCCACCAGGCTCGGCAACAGCAGCGCCAGCGCGCCCAACGGCCACAGCCAACGGCCCGATGGCGCGGCAGCGCGCGTCAGCAGCAGCATGACCGCGATGCCATGCAGCACACCGAAGCTGATCCAGGTGCGCGGGAACATCAACGCCGAACCGATGCTGACCCCTACGGCGCATGCCGCCACCTGCCACCAGCGGCGCCAGAACGCACGGTTGAAGCGGCTGCCTCCAGGCTGTCCTTCGAGCGCTGCAGCCTGCGCCATGCCTGCGCACAGCAGGAACAGCGTGACGATCACCGTGCGCTGCAGCGTCCAGAACGGATCGGCCAGAAATTGCTGGCGCGGCTGCAGCAGGCCGTAGAAGTTCAGGTCGAAGCAAAAGTGAAAGACCGCCATCCAGACGATTGCCACGCCGCGCAGGGCGTCGAGGCGGTCGAATCGGCCCGCGCGTGTGGGCTTCATGCAGGTTTCATGTGACGGTCACGCGGCGTTCATGCGGTCTTCTCGTAGACATCGCTGAAGTGCCGCCCGTCCCATGCATAGAGCAAGAACGCCGCATGCAGGCAAGCGCTGGCCCCGCGCGGCTTGAAGAGCCCCACGCACTGGCCGCGCGCATGCCGAACGCTGCGGTACACCACGCCCGCCGAGCCTTGGCGCAGCAGTCGCGCGCCCAGCGCGCGGGCCGGGCCATAGTCATCGGGGTCGTGCAGCGACTCATGTCCGAACGGCCGCAGGTCATGCAGCCGCGCGTCGATGGCAACGTGATACAGCCGCATCGGCAGATGGGTCGGCCCCTGATGCGTGGCCGCCAGGAAAAGCCCATGGTGATGGCGCGTTTCGGCCACCGCGGTGTCGCGTTCGCGGGCGGCATAGAACACACCGTACTCACCACAAGAGAAACGGCTTCCCAGCAGATTGACATGGGTGAAAGCAGCCATGATCGGCCCGCTGCCGAGCCCATACAGGCGCTGCTCGGGTGGCACGCGTTCGATCTGCCCCATCTCGTCGCGCACCCGCTCGTTGGTCATCGACTCCAGCGCATACAGCGCATCGAAATCGTCGGCATCGGCCACCCGGTCGAACAGCAGGATGGCCGGGTGGCGGGTGGGCACGATGCGGCAGGCTTGCTGCCAGCGCACCCGTCGAAGCTCTGGCTCGGGGGCAACCGGTGAACCCACCGCGCCGAAGTCAGGACCAGCCGCCACCGCGCACGCCATCCAGATACCGGCGCACCAGGTTCAGGTCGCCCACGTTGCCGGCCAACATGCGTGCCAGTGCGGGTTTGCCACCGAACAGCGGCGCGGTGTTGGGCTGGCGAACCCAGGCATCGGCTGCCGCGGCGTCGGGCAACAGAATCTGCAGGCTTTTGTAGATGCCCAGCAGGTTGGACAAACGTTCCAGCGTGTCACGCGACAAGTTGGCCTTGTCGGGCTGCTTGCGCCATGCAAAAAAGGTCGATCGTGGCGGTTGGCCGAGCAGACTCAGTTGCTCGTCGATGCTGAGTGCCCAGGCTTCGGCGATGCGGATGAACGCGCGCAAACCGGCAGCGCCCATGCGGGCTGGATCGGGTCCGGCTCGGCCCGATAGCGCCGCGTCGATTCCCATCTCGTGCCGTGGAGCAACAGTCGCTGCATGCATGTTTTTATCCAGTTCAAGACGATAAGAAGATCATAGTCCAAAACAAGATTTCGCAAACTGGCAATCGGCGGCGGTTGGGAGTTTGGGGTTGATCCGCGGCGAACCCTAGACTCCGTTGTCCGTCAGCCTGCCTCCGCTCGCTGTTCATCGCTTTTGAAAACCGTCCAATGCAACTCACCGCAGAACACCGTCAGCTGCAGGACACCGTGTTGCGATTCGTCGAACGCGAGTTGAACCCGCATGTGCTGGCCTGGGAGGCAGCCGAGCAGTTTCCGAGCCACGAAGTCTTCAAGCGCATGGGTCAGCTCGGCTTGCTGGGGCTGAAGTACGACGAAAGCCATGGCGGCAGCGGGCTCGACTTCAGTTATGCGGTGGTGTTGGCCGAGGCGTTGGGGGACTGCACCTGCGGCGGTGTGCCCTTGTCGATCGGCGTGCAGACCGACATGGCCACACCGGCGCTGGCCCGCTTCGGTAGCGAAGCCTTGAAGCAGGAATTCCTGGCGCCGGCCATCTCGGGCGACGCGGTGGCTTGCGTGGCGGTCAGCGAACCCGGAGCGGGGTCGGACGTGGCGGCGATTCGCACCCGCGCCCGCCGCGACGGCGGCGACTGGGTCATCGACGGCAGCAAGATGTGGATCACCAATGGCATGCAGGCCGACTGGTGCTGTCTGCTGGCCAACACCAGCGACGCGGCCGAAGACGGGGCCCACCGCAACAAGAGCTTGATCATGGTGCCGATGGACACACCCGGCATCACGCGCCAGAAGATCCACAAGATGGGCATGCACAGCAGCGACACCGCGCAGCTGTTCTTCGATGGCGTTCGGGTACCGGCCCGCAACGTGATTGGCGAGGTGGGCATGGGCTTTCGCTACCAGATGCAGCAGTTTCAGGAAGAGCGGTTGTCGATCGCCGCCGGCGCGCTGCGCACGCTGGACCGGGTGATCGACCAGACGATCGACTACACCCGCGAACGGCGCGCTTTCGGCAAGCGCATCCTGGACAACCAGGTGGTGCACTTTCGCTTGGCCGAATTGCGCACCGAAGTCGAAGCCTTGCGGTCGCTGACCTGGCGCGCCGTCGACGGGCTGCTGGAAGGCGAAGACGTGACGCGGCTCGCGAGCATGGCCAAGCTCAAGAGCGGGCGGCTGTACCGGGAAGTGACCGATGCCTGCCTGCAGTTCTGGGGCGGCATGGGCTACACGGCAGACAACCCGGTGTCGATCGCCTACCGCGACGGCCGGCTGCTGAGCATCGGCGGCGGGGCCGACGAGGTCATGCTGGGAATCATCAGCAAGCTCGAAGGAACTCGTCCGGGTGCGGCCTGAAAGGGAACCCTTGGCACCCTGCTGGCTCCATCAAGGCTTGACCATGGTGCAATCGGCCTGAAATGTCGGGGCCGCAGCGCCGACTCACATTCAGCAGCCCTGAAACATCGGGGTCGAATTCCGATCCCCGGGCGGGCTGCCCGCCTTTGAAGGAGAAATTTCATGACCCGTCGCAACTGGCTCAGTTTTCTGTCTGCCCTCGGGCTTGCCCCTGCCGCAGGTGTGGCGGTTTCCGCTTCGGACCCGGCTGTCAAAGGCTCGGCCTTCGATCTGAGTGATGCCGAGTGGAAAAAGCGCCTGCCGCCAGCCGCTTACCGCGTGTTGCGCCAGGAAGGCACCGAAGCGCCTGGCAGCAGCGCGCTGAACAACGAAAAGCGCAAGGGTACTTTTCAGTGCGCCGGTTGCGCGCTGCCGTTGTTCTCATCGGCCACCAAGTACGAAAGCGGCACCGGTTGGCCCAGCTTTTATGCACCGCTCGATGAAGCGCTCGGCACCAAGACCGATTTCAAGATGATCCTGCCGCGCACCGAATACCACTGCAAGCGCTGCGGAGGACACCAAGGCCACATCTTCGACGACGGTCCCAAGCCCACCGGTCAGCGCTATTGCAACAACGGCGTGGCGTTGAACTTTGTCGCGGAGGCGGCATGAGCAAGCGCTCGTTGACCGTCATTGCCGCTGGCGCCCTGGGTGCGATTGGCATGGTTGCGGCGCTGCTGTCGATGTCGGCTGCTCCGGGATCTGCTGTGGCGCAGACCCCGACCAAGGCTGCGTTGCAGACTCCTGCTGCCAACACCGCCAAGGCGATCTTCGCGGGCGGTTGCTTCTGGTGCGTGGAAGCCGACTTCGACAAGGTGCCGGGGGTGCTGTCCACGGTTTCAGGCTACACCGGCGGCACGGTAGCGAATCCCAGCTACGAGCAGGTGTCCGGCAAGAGTACCGGTCATGCCGAGGCGGTCGAGATCACCTACGACCCCAGCAAGGTGAGCTACGAAACCCTGCTCGACACGTACTGGCACAGCATCGATCCGACCGTGGTCGACCGCCAGTTCTGCGATGTGGGCTCACCCTACCGCACCGGCATCTTCGCGGTCGATGCAGAGCAGGAAGCGGCAGCCAAGGCGTCGAAGGCAGCGCTGGACAAATCCAAGCCGTTCAAGGAGCCGATCGTCACCAAGATCGAGCGCGCCGGCCCGTTCTATGCGGCTGAGGACTACCACCAGGACTACTACCGCAAGAATCCGGTGCGCTACAACTACTACCGGGCTTCGTGCGGGCGCGACCTGCGGTTGAAGCAGCTGTGGGGATCGCATTGAGCTTGTGCAACCATTGAAATTCCAGCGGTCTGTCAGCGGCTTCGGTCGCGCTGCCGTCTCGATGCTCGCAGGCTTGACGATCGTCGGCTGCGCGACGCAAGCCACAACGCCAGCCGGGCACGCCGCGACGGCTGCTGTGATCCTCGACCCCGACATCGTGGTCGCGCTGACCGAGGTGTCGTCGTCGCGCATCGAAGCGCGCATCCGCACCCTGGCCGCTTTCGGCACCCGGCATACCCTGTCGGATGTGGCATCACCGACACAAGGCATTGGTGCCGCGCGGCGCTGGATCCAGCGTGAATTGCAGGACTGCGCAAAGGGTTCTGGCGGGCGTCTGCAGGTCACGCTGGACGAGCACATCGCACCCGCCGGATCACGGCTGCCGCGTGCAGTCAACATCGTCAACGTGGTCGCAACACTGCCGGGCACCGACCCGTCGGCCAGCGCGCGGCATCTGGTGGTCAGCGGTCACTACGACTCTCGCGCCAGCGATGTGATGGACGCCACCTCGGCCGCGCCCGGCGCCAACGACGACGCGTCCGGCGTGGCCGCGGTGATGGAGATGGCTTGCGTGCTGGCGCCCCACCGTTTCGAAGCCACGCTGGTGTTCATGGCCGTGGCCGGCGAGGAGCAAGGCCTGATCGGCGCCACCCACTGGGCACAGCAGGCACGCGCCCGCGGTTTGCGCATCGACGCGATGGTCACCAACGACATCATCGGCAGCCCGCTGGGTGACGACGGCATCCGCCGCGCCAACACCGTGCGCTTGTTCGCCGACGGCGTGTCGCCCCTGCTGCGCCAGGCGCTGGTGCCACCGCGCAGCAGCGGCGCACTCGAAGCCAACGCGCCGAGCACCGACGCTCTGCGAACCGAGCTGGACGCGCTGGTGCGCGCTGGCGGAATGGCGGACGAGCCGACGCACCAACTCGGCCGCCATCTGAAAACCACCGCCGAAGGCTATCTGCCCGGCTTCACGGTCGAGTTGATTCCGCGCCCCGATCGCTATCTGCGCGGTGGCGATCACCTGCCCTTCCTGGCACGCGGCTATCCAGCGGTGCGCTTCACCGAGCCGGTCGAGAACTTTGCCCACCAGCACCAGGACCTGCGCACCGAAGGCGAAACGGTTTATGGCGACCGGCTCGAGTTTGTCGACTTTGGTTATGTGGCCGATGTCACGCGCGTGAACCTGGCGGGCTTGGCGACGATGGCGCGAGCACCGGCAGCGCCGTCGCGGGTGCAGATGGAGGTGCTGGCGCTCACCAATGGCACCACGCTGCGCTGGCAACGCGGCACCGAGCCCGATCTGGGCGGCTATCGCGTGGTGTGGCGCGAGGCGGGCTCACCCATGTGGCAGCAGGCGCTCGACGTCGGCCTGGTCACGCGCGTCACGCTGCCGCGCCTGTCGAAGGACAACTTGATCTTCGGCGTGCAGGCGATCGACCGTGACGGTCACGCCAGCCCGGCCTCCTTCCCGATGCCGGTGCGCGAATAGCCAGGCTGCTGCTTGGCCGGTTCTCCGCCCCCTTCAAGTCGGCGGCCCGGGCGGCGGGCTGGCCTTCGCGCCGGCCGCGGGGTCGGCGGCCGGCAGTGGC